>NZ_CP108106.1:3600000-3900000 GCF_041435195.1 Streptomyces sp. NBC_00224 | reverse complement strand
GGATACAGCTTCGCCTTCGGGCTCGTACTCCAGACCCAGTTCGGGCGCACCCCGCTGCAGGCCGCCTCGCTCACCTTCATCGGGCCGCTGCTCGGCTCGCTGATCAGGCCCGTGGGCGGGGCGCTCGCCGACCGGGTCGGGGGTGCGCGGATCACGCTGTGGACGTTCGCAGCGATGTCCGCCGCGACCGGGGTCGTGATCTTTGCGTCCGTACAGAAGTCGCTCGGCGTCTTCCTCGTCGGATTCATCTCGCTCTTCGTGCTCAGCGGGCTCGGCAACGGCTCCACGTACAAGATGATCCCGGCGATCTTCCAGGCCACCGCCGTGTCCAAGGGGATGGAGGGGGAGACCGCGGCCGCTTACGGGCGGCGGCTCTCCGGGGCCGCGATGGGGCTGATCGGCGCCGTCGGCGCGCTCGGCGGGCTCGCGATCAACCTCGCCTTCCGCCAGTCGTTCATGACCAATGGCACCGGAACCGCCGCCTTCGTCTCCTTCCTCGCTTTCTACGCGCTCTGTTTCACGGCCACTTGGGCGGTGTACCTTCGCCGTCCGGCGGCCGCGGCCGCACCCTCCGAACCCGTATACGCCGAGGTCTGACGAGGTCTAATAGGACACAGGGAGCGCGTCGCGGCCGTCCTCGCCGTAACACCGGGGACACGCGCGCGAACCGGGCCTGTCACGCGGGGTTGACAGGCTCGGTGCGAACCGCCGCACCACCCCGGTTGGAGAGCCATGGTCGACACACAGCACGGACCCCTCGCCGGGTTCACGGTCGGAGTCACCGCCGCCCGCCGCGCCGAAGAGCTGGGGGCGCTCCTTCAGCGGCGCGGCGGCGCGGTGGTGCACGGGCCCGCCCTGCGGATCGTGTCGCTCGCCAACGACAGCGAGCTGCTCTCGGCCACGAAGGAGCTGATCGACGAGCCGCCGCACATCGTCATCGCCACCACGGCGATCGGCTTCCGCGGCTGGGTGGAGGCCGCCGACGGCTGGGGGCTCGGCGAGGCGCTGCTCGCCCGGCTCGGCGCCACCGAACTGCTCGCGCGGGGGCCGAAGGCGAAGGGCGCGATACGGGCGGCCGGGCTCACCGAGGAGTGGTCGCCGTCGTCCGACTCGATGGCCGAGGTCCTGGACCGGCTCCTGGAGCAGGGCGTCGAGGGCCGCCGGATCGCCGTCCAGCTGCACGGCGAACCGCTGCCCGGCTTCGTGGAGGCGCTGCGGGCCGGCGGCGCCCAGGTCGTCGGGGTGCCCGTCTACCGGTGGCTGCCGCCCGAGGACCTCGGTCCGCTCGACCGGCTGCTCGACCTCACCGTGGCGCGCGGACTCGACGCGCTCACCTTCACCAGCGCGCCCGCCGCCGCGTCCCTGTTCTCCCGGGCCGAGGAGCGCGGGCTGCTCACCGAGCTGCTTGGCGCGCTCGACCGCGATGTGCTGGCCGCCTGCGTCGGGCCGGTCACCGCGCTGCCGCTGCAGGCGCGCGGGATCAAGACGGTGGCGCCCGAGCGGTTCCGGCTCGGGCCGCTGGTCCAGCTGCTCTGCTGCGAACTGCCCGCCCGGGCGAGGGCGCTGCCGATCGCCGGGCGCCGGGTGGAGATCCGCGGCCACGCGGTCCTGGTCGACGGCGAGCTGCGGCCCGTCCCGCCCGCCGGGATGTCGCTGCTTCGCACCCTCGCCGCCCGCCCCGGCTGGGTGGTCTCCCGCGCCGACCTGCTGCGGGCCCTGCCGGGCTCGGGCACGGACGAGCACGCGGTGGAGACCGCGATGACCCGGCTGCGTACCGCCCTGGGCGCCCCCAAGCTCATCCAGACCGTGGTCAAGCGCGGCTACCGGCTGGCTCTCGACCCGGGGTCGGACGCGAAGTACGGGGATGACTGAGGAGGGGACGGCCGAGGGCGCCGGTCCCGGCTGCGGGCCGCTCCCGCCGCGCCCGGCAGGAGGGCTTCCGGCGCCGCCCCCGGGCGGGCACTCTGGGGGTACGGCACTCACCGGTAACCCCCAAGGCGGTGGCGCATGTTGCGGTTCGACTCCGGGCGGATCTGTCTGGATCTGGTGGCGACCGGGGCGTACGACAGCGATCAACTGGACAGCGCGGGGCGGCTCGGGCAGTGGCTCGTCGGTGCCGGGCTCGTGCCGGTCGGCACCCCGCTTGCGGGGGCCGACGGCGCGTGGCTGGTCCGGTTCGCCGAACTGCGCGACTACATCGGGCAGTTGGTCCACGCCGAGCTCGGCGGCCGGGGCGGGGCGGCGGCCGCGGCCCTGGAGCGGGTCAATGCCCTGGCCGCCGCCGCACCCCCGGGCGTACGTGCGATCCGGGGCGCCGACGGACGGCTGGTGCGCACCCTCAGCGGCGCCCCCGACTGCACCGCGCTGCTCGCCGTGGTCGCCCGGGACGCGGTGGAGCTGCTCACCGACCCGCAGGACCGGTCCCGGCTGCGCCAGTGCGAGGGCGACAACTGCTTCCGGCTGTACTTGGACACCTCGCGCGGACGGCGGCGCCGCTGGTGCTCCAGCGAGGTGTGCGGCAACCGGGAGCGGGTGGCGCGCCACCGGCGGCGCACCGCGGCCGCCGCCTTGTGAAGACCGTGCGGGCACTCCGTAAACAAAAATCTCGCGCTGATTTGAATGGTTCAGGACAACCGCCCGTATGGAGGGATGAGCCGGTACGCGATCCGCGCGCCGGCAGGGTCTCGACCGGGAGGTTCTGGTGCGCAAGGATGCCGCCGTGGCCGATGACCGTCCGCAAGGCGCCCGGCACCGCTCCGTTCCCGACGAGGAGCTGATGCGGGCGCTCTATCGCGAGCACGCGGGACCGCTGCTCGCGTATGTGCTCCGTCTCGTCGCCGGCGACCGCCAGCGGGCCGAGGACGTCGTGCAGGAGACGCTCATCCGTGCCTGGAAGAACGCCGGTCAGCTCAACAGAGCGACCGGTTCGGTCCGCCCCTGGCTGGTGACGGTCGCACGGCGCATCGTCATCGACGGCCACCGCAGCCGGCAGGCCCGGCCGCAGGAGGTCGATCCGTCGCCGCTGGAGGTCATGCCCGCGGAGGACGAGATCGACAAGGCGCTGTGGCTGATGACGCTCTCGGACGCGCTCGACGACCTGACGCCCGCACATCGCGAGGCGCTGGTCGAGACGTACTTCAAAGGACGTACGGTCAATGAAGCGGCCGAGGCGCTGGGCGTGCCGAGCGGGACCGTCAGGTCCCGCGTCTTCTACGCCCTGCGCTCCATGAAACTCGCGTTGGAGGAACGGGGGGTGACGGCATGACCACGCCGGAGTACCAGTCCGAACACGAGGCGGTCGCGGCGTACGCGCTCGGCATCCTCGACGACGCCGAGGCCACCGCCTTCGAGGCGCACCTGGCGGGCTGTGACCTGTGCGCGGCCGAGCTCGACCAGCTCGGCGGCATGGAGTCGCTCCTCTCCACCCTCAAGGAGTTCCCCGGCCCCGCCGACCGCCCGCTGCGCCCGGCCCCGCCGAGCATGAGCGAGCGGCTCATCGACGAGGTGGCGGCGCAGCGCGCCAGGCGCAGGCGGCGCACCACGTACCTGGTGGCGGCCGCCGCCGCGCTGATCATCGGCGGTCCGGCGATCGCCGTGGTGGCCACCTCCGACGACTCCGGCGGCCCTGTGGCGAGCCAGCCCGCAGAGCCGCACCCGACCAGCCCCGCCGAGGACGCCTTCTTCAACCACATGACCCAGAAGGTGGCGGCGACCGACGCGACGACCGGCGTCAGCGCGACCGTCGGCACCGAGAAGAAGGGCTGGGGCACCCACACCGTTCTGCAGCTGAAGAACGTGAAGGGCCCGCTGAAGTGCAGCCTCATCGCGATCGGCAAGGACGGCGCGCAGGAGACGGTGACCACCTGGGCGGTGCCCAAGTGGGGGTACGGGATCAAGGACAGCCCGCGCAAGGAGTCGGAGTACCCGCTGTACGTGCACGGCGGTACCGCCATGAACCGGGACCAGATTGACCATTTCGAGGTCCGGACCCTCGACGGCAAGGCCCTGGTGGACGTCCCGGCCTGACCGGCAGGTGATCTCCGCCCGATCACCGGCCGGTCACCGCCTGACAGACCGGCCCCCTTCGCGTACGGTTGACGGCTGCCCAATGCACGTCAGAAGGGGGCCCCGGTGGCCGCGCAGGAAGCCGCTGTCGACTCGGTCAGAGACCGCGAGATCGGAGTCGAACAGGAACACCTGGACAAGGTGTACCGCCGCCTGGAGGAGAAGATCCACGAGGCGGAGTTCCTGATGAACGACGCCGCCCAGCGCGGCCAGGTGGGAACGCCCGGAGCGCTGGCGGAACGGGACGCCCAGGTCTTCAGGGCCGGGATCCACCTCAACCGCCTCAACAACGAATTCGAGGACTTTCTCTTCGGCCGGATCGACCTGCTGCTCGGCAAGGACGGCAAGAAGGGCCCCGACGGTGCCTACACGGCCGTGGAGCCCGCCGAGGGGGCCGTACGCGAGGGCGAGGGCGGCAAGTACGCCGAGATCGCCGAAACGCTGCACATCGGCCGTATCGGCGTCCTGGACTCCGACTACGCGCCGCTGGTCATCGACTGGCGCGCACCCGCCGCCGCGCCGTTCTACCGCTCCACGCCGGTCGACCCGGGCCGGGTGGTGCGCCGCCGCGTCATCCGCTCCAAGGGCCGCAAGGTGCTCGGGGTCGAGGACGACCTGATGCGCCCGGAGCTGACCGCGACGCTCGACGGCGCCGAGCTGCCGGTGATCGGCGACGGCGCCCTGATGGCCGCGCTCGGCCAGGCCCGCAGCCACACCATGCGGGACATCGTCGCCTCCATCCAGGCCGAGCAGGACCTGGTGATCCGGGCGCCCGCCGCGTCCGTCACCTACGTCGAGGGCGGCCCCGGCACCGGCAAGACCGCCGTCGCGCTGCACCGCGCCGCCTATTTGCTCTACCAGGACCGCCGCCGCTACGCGGGCGGCATCCTGATCGTCTCCCCGACCCCGCTGCTCGTGGCGTACACCGAAGGTGTGCTGCCCTCGCTCGGCGAGGAGGGCCAGGTGGCGATCCGCGCGGTCGGCAACCTGGTCGACGGCGCCGAGGCCACGGCGTACGACGACCCGGCGGTGGCCAGGATCAAGGGCTCGTCCCGGATGCTCCATGTGCTGCGCAAGGCGGCGCGCGGGGCCCTGGAGACGGCGGACCCGGCGCGGGGCAGGACCCGGCGGGGCAACCCGGCCCGGGGCGCCGCGCCGCAGGACAACGGCCAGCTCTCGTTCGGCGAGGAGCCGGCGGCCGAGCAGAGCGCGGTGACCCCCACCCGGCTGCGCGTCGTCGCCTTCGGCCGGCGCGTCGAGCTGGAGTCCGAGGAGCTGCGGCGGATCCGGCACAACGCGCTGAGCGGGACCGCCCCGGTCAACCTGCTGCGCCCGCGCGCCCGCAAGCTGCTCCTGGACGCCCTGTGGGGCAGATCGGGCGCGGCCGGGCGGCACACGGACCCGGAGCTCGCCGCCGAGCTGCGGTCCTCGTTCGACGACGACATCACCTCCGAGGACAGCTTCATCGCGTTCCTGGACGCCTGGTGGCCCGAGCTCACCCCGCGCGGGGTGCTCGCGGCGATGGGCGACGAGCGGCGCCTGGGCCGCTGGGCACGGCGGGTCCTGACGCCCGGCGAGACCCGGCGTCTGGCCCGTTCGCTCTCCCGGCTCGACGCCACTGGCCACGGGCCGCTGTCGGTGCACGACGTGGCGCTCCTGGACGAGCTGGAGACGCTGCTCGGCACCCCGGCCAGGCCCAGGAAGAAGCGCGAGTACGACCCGCTGGACGCGCTCACCGGCCTTGAGGAGCTGATGCCGCACCGCGAGGAGACCCAGCGCGAGCGGGCGGAGCGGCTGGCGCTGGAGCGCACCGAGTACGCGCACGTCATCGTCGACGAGGCGCAGGACCTCACGCCGATGCAGTGGCGCATGGTCGGCCGCCGGGGCCGCACGGCCACCTGGACGGTCGTCGGGGACCCGGCCCAGTCGTCCTGGTCCGACCCGGACGAGGCGGGCGCCGCGCGCGACGAGGCGCTGGGCTCCCGCCCCCGCCGCCGCTTCGAGCTGACCGTGAACTACCGCAACCCGGCCGAGATCGCGGAACTGGCCGCCCGGGTGCTGGCGTTGGCGATGCCGGGCATGAAGTCCCCGGCGGCGGTCCGCTCCACGGGCGTCGAGCCGCGTTTTGTGACAACGAACAATGGACGCAGCTCGGTTGTACGGGACGACCTCGCCGAGTCCGTACGGGAGGAGGCGGCCCGCCTCCTCGACCAGGTCGACGGCACGGTCGGCGTGGTGGTCGCCATGCGGCGGCGCGAGCAGGCGGCGCGCTGGCTGGCCGGGCTCGGCGAGCGCGTGGTGGCGCTCGGCAGCCTGGAGGCGAAGGGGCTGGAGTACGACGCCACGGTGGTGGTCTCCCCGGCGGAGATCGCCGACGAGTCGCCCGCCGGGCTGCGCGTGCTGTACGTGGCGCTCACCCGGGCCACCCAGCAGCTCACCGTGATCTCCGGCGAGCGCGACGAGCCGGATGCGGACGGGGTGCCTGACCTGCTGCGGGACTGAGCGCGGGAAAAAACGCCCGGGTCAACTCGCGATGCCTGAATCACTTGCCGGGGTGGTTTGTTAGCCTGGGTACGGCACCGGCTCGATCCAAGCCCCCGGGCCCAACCTTAGTCGCTTCGAGCGACCACTTGCCGCGAGGCGAGCATGGCGGGTCGGTGTCTTAACGTGAGCGACAGGCCCACGTCATCTGCGGATGGCGTGGGCCTGTTGTAGTTTTCGGGGCTTCCGCTGATCGATCATCTCTCGTATGGTGGAAAGTGTTTTCCGGAATCATTGGCGCGTTACCGGCTACCAGCCAGTAGGTGCGAACATCGGATGGCGTTGTCGGGCAACAGTCCGGCGGCGCTAGCAACGAAGCTAGGGAAAGCAGAGGAACCCGGTCATGGCAACGGCGCCCAGCGTCTCGTACTCGATGACGGTCAGGCTGGAGGTGCCCGCCAGCGGAACGGCGGTCTCCCAGCTCACCACGGCCGTGGAGTCCTCCGGCGGTTCGGTCACCGGCCTCGACGTGACCGCCTCCGGCCACGAGAAGCTGCGGATCGACGTCACCATCGCGGCCACCTCCACCGCGCACGCCGACGAGATCGTCGAGAAGCTGCGCGGGATCGAGGGCGTCACCCTCGGCAAGGTCTCCGACCGTACGTTCCTGATGCACCTCGGCGGCAAGATCGAGATGCAGTCGAAGCACCCCATCCGCAACCGTGACGACCTCTCGATGATCTACACCCCGGGTGTCGCCCGGGTGTGCATGGCGATCGCCGAGAACCCCGAGGACGCCCGCCGCCTCACCATCAAGCGCAACTCCGTCGCGGTCGTCACCGACGGCTCGGCCGTCCTCGGCCTCGGCAACATCGGCCCCAAGGCCGCGCTCCCGGTCATGGAGGGCAAGGCGGCCCTCTTCAAGCGGTTCGCGGGCATCGACGCCTGGCCGCTCTGCCTGGACACCCAGGACACCGACGAGATCGTCGCGATCGTCAAGGCGATCGCCCCCGGCTTCGCGGGCATCAACCTGGAGGACATCTCCGCGCCGCGCTGCTTCGAGATCGAGGCCCGGCTGCGCGAGGCCCTCGACATCCCCGTCTTCCACGACGACCAGCACGGCACCGCGATCGTGGTGCTCGCCGCGCTGACCAACGCGCTGCGCGTGGTGGGCAAGGGCATCGGTGACGTACGGGTCGTCATGTCCGGCGCGGGCGCGGCCGGTACGGCCATCCTCAAGCTGCTGCTGGCGGCCGGCGTGAAGAACGCGGTCGTCGCCGACATCCAGGGCGTCGTCCACTCGGGCCGCGCGGACCTGGCCGGCGCCGACGGCGACTCCGACATGGCCTCGCTGCGCTGGATCGCCGAGAACACCAACCCGGAGGGCCTGACCGGGTCCCTGCGCGAGGCCGTGGTCGGCGCGGACGTCTTCATCGGCGTCTCCGCCCCCAACGTCCTGAACGGCGACGACGTGGCCGCGATGGCCGAAGGCGGCATCGTCTTCGCGCTCGCGAACCCCGACCCCGAGGTCGACCCGGCCGTCGCGCGCCAGAGCGCGGCCGTGGTGGCCACCGGCCGCTCGGACTTCCCGAACCAGATCAACAACGTGCTGGTCTTCCCCGGCGTCTTCCGCGGCCTCCTGGACGCCCAGTCGCGCACGGTCAACACGGACATGATGCTGGCCGCCGCGACTGCCCTCGCGAACGTGGTGACCGAGGACGAGCTGAACGCGAACTACATCATCCCGTCGGTCTTCAACGACAAGGTCGCGGGCGCGGTGGCGGGCGCGGTGCGCACGGCGGCCCAGGCCGCGCTCTAGGGACACCGGGGGCGCGCGTGGGGCTGTGACCGGCCCCACGTCCGCCTGACCTCCGGCGCGTCGCGGGATGCGGCGCTGTGGGGCCGCCCGTAGGGTGGCGGACCATGAACCCGCATCCGCCCCTGCGGTTCCAGCGAGTCCCCAGGGAGTCGACGGAGCGTCACCACGACGGGGCTGTGGCGCTTTTCGTGTGACTCCGGAGGGTGCCGGATTGGCTTTCCCGCCACAGGTGGGGGCAGGATGCGTAACCGGGCGCGAGGGTCCGACACGGACCCGGGTCCGGGGACTGTCCGAGGGCCCTGGCAGCATCGGCTTCGCTGTACCCAACATGCGGCTTCCGCCGCGTGGCACGCCCCACAGGCAAGAAGAACACGGGAGTAAGAACATGAACCGCAGTGAGCTGGTGGCCGCGCTGGCCGACCGCGCCGAGGTGACCCGCAAGGACGCCGACGCCGTTCTGGCCGCTCTCGCCGAGACGGTCGGCGAGGTCGTCGCCAAGGGCGACGAGAAGGTCACCATCCCCGGCTTCCTGACCTTCGAGCGCACCCACCGTGCCGCTCGTACCGCTCGTAACCCGCAGACCGGCGACCCGATCGACATCCCGGCCGGCTTCAGCGTGAAGGTCTCCGCGGGCTCGAAGCTCAAGGAAGCCGCTAAGGGCAAGTAAGCGCCCCTGGCAGGCCGCTTAGCTGAAAGACGAAGGGCGGCCACCCCCGTGGAGGGGGGTGGCCGCCCTTCGGCTTGCGCCGGGCCCGGTGTTCGTCCACGGGTCGTGCCGGGTTGCGGGGGCCGGGGGGGTAGCCCCCGGGAAACAGCTCCGCCCCCTCCCGCCCCCGGAGGGTTTGGGGAAGGGGCGGGGAGGGGCCGGAGCGGCAGGTCAGCTCAGGGCGCCGTTGGGGAGCTCCACCTTTGCTCCCAGTTCCATCAGCTTTTCCATGAAGTTCTCGTAACCGCGGTTGATCAGGTCGATGCCGTGCACCCGGGACGTCCCCTGGGCGGCCAGCGCGGCGATCAGGTACGAGAAACCGCCCCGGAGGTCCGGGATCACCAGATCGGCGCCCTGGAGCTTCGTGGGGCCGCTCACGACCGCGGAGTGCAGGAAGTTGCGCTGGCCGAAGCGGCAGTCCGAGCCGCCCAGGCACTCGCGGTACAGCTGGATGTGCGCGCCCATCTGGTTGAGCGCCGAGGTGAAGCCGAGCCGCGACTCGTACACCGTCTCGTGGACGATGGACAGGCCCGTGGCCTGCGTCAGCGCCACGACCAGCGGCTGCTGCCAGTCGGTCTGGAAGCCGGGGTGCACGTCCGTTTCGAGGGCGATCGACTTCAGCTGGCCGCCCGGGTGCCAGAAGCGGATGCCCTCGTCGTCGATCTCGAAGGCGCCGCCGACCTTCCGGTAGGTGTTCAGGAAGGTCATCATCGACCGCTGCTGGGCGCCGCGGACGTAGATGTTGCCCTCGGTCGCCAGCGCGGCGGACGCCCAGGAGGCGGCCTCCAGACGGTCCGAGAGGGCGCGGTGGGTGTAGCCGCCGAGCTTGTCGACACCGGTGATCCGGATGGTCCGGTCGGTGTCCATGGCGATGATCGCGCCCATCTTCTGCAGTACGCAGATGAGGTCCTCGATCTCGGGCTCCACGGCGGCGTTGGAGAGCTCGGTCACACCCTCGGCCAGCACGGCCGTCAGCAGGACCTGCTCGGTCGCGCCCACCGACGGGTACGGCAGCCGGATCTTGGTGCCGCGCAGCCGCTGCGGGGCCTCCAGGTACTGGCCGTCGTCGCGCTTCTCGATGGTCGCGCCGAACTGCCGCAGCACCTCGAAGTGGAAGTCGATCGGCCGGCCGCCGATGTCGCAGCCGCCCAGGCCCGGGATGAAGGCGTGGCCGAGGCGGTGCAGCAGCGGGCCGCAGAGCAGGATCGGGATGCGCGACGAACCCGCGTGCGCGTCGATGTCGGCGACGTTCGCGCTTTCGACGTGCGACGGGTCGAGGATCAGCTCGCCCGGCTCCTCGCCGGGGCGGACCGTGACGCCGTGCAGCTGCAGCAGGCCGCGTACGACGCGTACGTCGCGGATGTCGGGCACATTGCGCAGCCGACTCGGACCGCTGCCGAGCAGGGCGGCGACCATCGCCTTCGGCACGAGGTTCTTCGCGCCGCGGACGCGGATCTCGCCCTCCAGCGGGGTGCCGCCGTGGACAAGCAGTACATCGTCTGTGCCGGTCATGAATCTCGCGTTCCGGAATCGTCGGGCAGGGGGCCAGAGAAAAGGGTAAGGGGCTTCTACCCATGTCCTGGAAGGCCAAGGGGGGTTCGCAACCGTAATGAATTCGCCACAACACGCTCCGCTGAGGTGAGTTCGGCGGAGGGTCACCACTGGAGACCCGGCCGGGCACGCACTGCGCACACCGCGGGGCGGTGGCCGGAAAGCCGGTGCGCCCCATTGCTGCCGTGCGCTCCCCCCAGGAGGCGAAGATGCGGGATCATGTCGGCATGACCGAGGTGTCCTCGCTCACAGGGCGGCTGCTAGTCGCCACCCCCGCCCTCGCGGATCCGAACTTCGACCGCGCGGTGGTGCTGCTCCTCGACCACGACGAGGAGGGCTCGCTCGGTGTCGTCCTCAACCGCCCGACCCCGGTGGGCGTCGGCGACATCCTGGAGCCGTGGGCGTCCCTGGCCGGTGCGCCCGGGGTGGTCTTCCAGGGCGGCCCGGTCTCCCTCGACTCCGCGCTCGGCGTCGCCGTGATCCCCGGTGACGAGGGGCCGCTCGGCTGGCGCCGGGTGTACGGGGCGATCGGCCTGGTCGACCTGGAGGCGCCGCCGGAGCTGCTCGCCGCCGCCCTCGGCTCGCTGCGGATCTTCGCCGGGTACTCGGGCTGGGGCCCGGGCCAGCTGGAGGCCGAGCTGACCGACGGTGCCTGGTACGTGGTGGAGTCCGAGCCGGGCGACGTCTCGTCCCCGGAGCCGGAGTCCCTGTGGCGGGCGGTGCTGCGCCGCCAGCGCAGCGAGCTGGCGATGGTGGCGACGTACCCGGACGACCCTTCGCTGAACTGATGCCGCCGCGCTTCAGTACGCTAGGAACTTATGAGCACTCTTGAGCCCGAGCGCGGGGCAGGTACGGGGACCCTCGTAGAGCCGACACCTCAGGTGTCGAACGGCGACGGCGACCACGAGCGCTTCGCCCACTACGTCCAGAAGGACAAGATCATGGCGAGCGCGCTCGACGGGACCCCCGTCGTCGCGCTCTGCGGCAAGGTCTGGGTGCCGGGCCGCGACCCGAAGAAGTACCCGGTCTGCCCGATGTGCAAGGAGATCTACGAGTCCATGGGCGCGGGTGGCGACAAGGACAAGGACAAGGGCGGCAAGGACAAGAAGTAGGTCCTGCCGAGCCGCCTTCTCGGCCCGGAGTTCGTCTGCGGGTTCGGTGGGGGCTGAGCGCGCAGTTCCCCGCGCCCCTTGAATGCCGCTGCGCGGCAATCCCCTGGGCGGCCCGGAGGGGCGCTTTTAGGGGCGCGGGGAACTGCGCGCTCAGCCACAGACGGCCCGCAGTCGACGTAATACCGGGGTTACCGTGTGCCCCATGGCCATGACTTCTGCGGACCTCATACCCGCGCCGGTCTCCGTCGACGGCCCCTGGCGCTGTGCGTACGTCCTCGGCCCGGATACGGCGCTCGCCGCCGGACCCGGCACCGAACGCGTCGCCCGCTGGCTGCGGGACACCGTCGGCGTCGCCCTCGGGCGGCCGCTCCCGCCGGGGGAGGCGGGCGCCCCCGGCACCATCGCCCTCCGCGTCGACCCCGCCCTCGCCCCAGAGGCGTACCGCCTCAGCGTCACCCAGCGTGTCGAGATCGTCGGCGGCAGCGCGGCCGGGGTGTTCTGGGGCGCGCAGACACTGCGTCAACTGCTCGGCCCCGACGCGTACCGCAAGGCGTGTGCGGACCCGGGCGCCTGGCGCGGCATCACGCAGCAGGTGATCGAGGACGCGCCCCGGTTCGCCTGGCGCGGTCTGATGCTGGATGTTTCACGCCACTTCATGCCCAAGGACGGGGTGCTGCGCTACCTCGACCTGCTCGCCGCGCACAAGCTCAACGTCTTCCACTTCCACCTCACCGACGACCAGGGCTGGCGCGTCGAGATCAAGCGCTTCCCGAGGCTGACGGAGGTCGGGGCCTGGCGCGCGCGGACCAAGTACGGCCACCGCGCCTCGGAGTTGTGGGACGAGATGCCGCACGGCGGCTTCTACACCCAGGACGACATCCGCGAGATCGTCGCGTACGCCGCCGAGCGGCATATCTCGGTGGTTCCGGAAATCGACATCCCGGGCCACTCGCAGGCGGCCATCGCCGCGTACCCGGAACTGGGCAACACCGACGTCATCGACACGACCCGCCTCTCCGTCTGGGACACCTGGGGCGTCAATCCGAACGTACTCGCCCCCACTGACAACACCCTCCGCTTCTACGAGGGAGTGCTGGAGGAGGTGCTCGACCTCTTCCCCGCCGCGACTTCGCCGTTCGTCCACATCGGCGGCGACGAGTGCCCCAAGGACCAGTGGAAGGCGTCCCCCGCGGCCCAGGCTCGTATCAAGGAGCTCGGGCTCGCGGGCGAGGACGAGCTCCAGTCCTGGTTCATCCGCCACTTCGCCCGCTGGCTGGCCGACCGGGGCCGCCGCCTCATCGGCTGGGACGAGATCCTGGAGGGCGGTCTGGCGCCCGGCGCCGCCGTCTCCTCCTGGCGCGGCTACGCGGGCGGCATCGAGGCCGCGCGGGCGGGCCACGACGTCGTCATGTGCCCCGAGCAGCAGGTCTACTTGGACCACCGGCAGGCGGCCGGGCCCGACGAGCCGATGCCCATCGGCTACGTACGGACCCTGGAGGACGTCTACCGCTTCGAGCCCGTGCCGCCCCAGTTGACCGAGGCCGAGGCGCGGCACGTGCTCGGCACTCAGGCCAATGTCTGGACCGAGGTGATGCAGGACCAGGGGCGCGTGGACTACCAGGTGTTCCCCCGGCTCGCGGCGTTCGCGGAGGTGGCGTGGTCGGCGCTGCCCGCCCCCGCGGCACGCGATTTCGCCGGATTCGAGCGGCGAATGCGGTCGCACTACGCCCGACTTGACGCCCTCGGCGTCGGCTACCGGCCCCCCGGCGGCCCGTTGCCCTGGCAAAAGCGCCCCGCCCCCGAAAAGATGAAAGGCAGTCTCGGACGCCCGATCGACGGGTCGCCCCCAAACGTGTGAGCCGGGGCGCAAGACGGGGTCCCGCAGCCCGGGAGCCTGGAACCGTGATCGGTGACTGTTCCGCACTGTCCGGCACTGTTCCGCACGGATAAGTCGCACAACAACCGTGAATCCGGACCATTCCCCTGGTCCGGGACGGATCTGTCCTTCGCGGACCCTCGCGTCGGGCGGCTCGGAAGATGTGCCAGAGTTGCCACGTCCGGGCGGTGAGCACGTACGGTACGGCCACGCACAGGCACACACTGGCGGGACAGTCGGGACGGCCGGGACACCGGGAAGGGGCAGCTGGGTTGACCACGCACGCACCGCAGGCGGCGCAGTCGGTGACACTGCCGGCCTCGCTCGACGAGGCCGTGGCGGCGCTCGCCGCCATGCCCGCCGCCGTGCCCGTCGCGGGCGGCACCGATCTGATGGCGGCGGTGAACCGGGGCCTGCTGCGCCCCGCGGGCCTCGTCGGCCTCGGCCGGATCAACGACATCCGCGGCTGGCAGTACCAGGACGGCCACGCGCTCCTCGGCGCGGGGCTCACGCACGCGCGGATGGGGCGCCCGGACTTCGCGGCGCTCATCCCGGCGCTCGCCGCGGCCGCGCGCGCCGCCGGCCCCCCGCAGATCCGCAACGCGGGCACCCTCGGCGGCAACATCGCGTCGGCGGCGCCCGCCGGCGACGCGCTGCCCGTGCTCGCCGCGCTCGAAGCCACCCTGGTCATCGCCGGTCCCGAGGGCGCCCGCCGGGAGATCCCGGTCTCGCACCTGCTGGCCGGGCGCGAGATGCTCGCCCCCGCCGAACTCATCGGCCACGTCCGCGTGCCCCTGCTGCACGCCCCCCAGGTCTTCCTCAAGGCGACCGGCCGCACCGGCCCCGGCCGCGCCACCGCCTCGGTCGCCGTCGTCCTGGACCCGGCCCGGCGCGGGGTGCGCTGCGCGGTGGGCGCGATCGCGCCGATGCCGCTGCGGCCCCTGGAGGCCGAGCGCTGGATCGCCTCCCTGATCGACTGGGACGGCGAGCGGGCGGCGCTGGCCCCGGAGGCGCTCAACGCCTTCGGCGAGTACGTGGCCGCCGCCTGCATCCCGGACCCGGTACCGGCGGCCGACGGCACGGAGCCCCCCGCGCTGTCTCCCGCCGTACTGCACCTGCGGCGCACGGTCGCCGCGCTGGCCCGACGAGCACTGGGGAGGGCGCTGTCGTGAGCGACAACCACGACGCCGGCTACGGCGACAACCGCGCGCGCGGGACGGGCGGCTGGCAGCCGGTCCCGCAGGGCGGCGAGTACGACGACGGCGCGACCGCCTTCGTCCAGCTGCCCGCGGACCTGGACGCGCTGCTCGGCGGCGACCCGCTGGCCGCGCCGGGGCACGGCTATGTGCCGCCGATGATCGTGCCGTTGACGCCCGCCGCCGGGACCGACCCGGCCGCGACCGGCGCCTGGACGATCCCGGGGCCGCCCGAGCCGGACCGGGGCGAGAGCCAGGTGCGGTCGGTGCAGTGGCCCGACGCGTCCGCCGTGCCCGAGCCCCCGCAGCCGGACCCGCTGGGCGAGCGGCTGCAGGACCGGCACGCCACCGGCCAGTGGAACTTCTCGGACGATGCCTCGCTGACCGGCCAGTGGACGATCCCGGTCGCCGACGGCGAACTGCCGGATGAATCGGGCGAATTCAGTACATCCTCGCTCATTGAGCAGTGGGGCACGACGCCTCCGGCGACCCTGCCCGGCGGCGCGTCCGCGCCCTGGGCGACGGAGCAGCCGCAGCCCGAGCCCGAGCCCGACCCTGCCGTGGAGGCGGAGGCCGCCGACGCGCGCGTGGCGGACTTCGCCGAGCAGGCGCACCAGGCGCACCGGGCGGCCGCGGAAGCCCACCACCAGGAGTCCCTGGACCTCTCCGCGCCCACCGAGTTCGCCGCCCCCGCGGACGTCTCCGCGCCCGTGGACTTCCCGGCCCCCGCGCCCGTACGCGCCGAACCCGTTCTGTCCTGGAACCCGCCCGGCCCCGGGGCGACCCTGCCGGGCGGCGCGCCCGCGCCCTGGTCGGCCGCGCTGGCGACGGACGTACGGGAGGAGCCGCGCGAGGAGGTACGGGCCGAGGCGGACCCGACGGACGCGACCGGTGCGGACCCGGCGGACGAGGACGTGCCGGGTGCGGACCCGGCCGAGGTCCCCGCGCCCGCCGCCGAGCCGTTGCCCGAGCCCGTCCACGCGGCCCAGGCCCAACCGCTCCCGGAGCCCGAGCCGGAGCCCGAGCCCGCACCGGAACCCGTACGGGAAGCGGCTCCGGACCCCGAGCCCGAGCCCGTGGCCATCCCCCTCCCGGCCCCCGAGCCGGAGCCGGTTCTGCCGCCCGCCGCCGACCTGGAGCACCCCCGTGCCTCCTACGTCCTGCGCGTCAACGGCACCGACCGGCCCGTCACCGAGGCGTGGGTCGGCGAGTCGCTGCTCTATGTGCTGCGCGAGCGGCTCGGCCTCGCCGGGGCCAAGGACGGCTGCTCGCAGGGCGAGTGCGGTGCCTGCAACGTGCAGGTCGACGGCCGCCTCGTCGCCTCCTGCCTGGTGCCCGCGGCCACCGCCGCCGGCTCCGAGGTGCGTACGGTCGAGGGCCTCGCCGTCGAAGGCGAACCCTCCGACGTGCAGCGCGCGCTCGCCGAGTGCGGGGCCGTGCAGTGCGGTTTCTGCATCCCGGGCATGGCCATGACCGTCCATGACCTGCTCGAAGGCAACCACTCGCCGACCGAGCTGGAGACCCGGCAGGCGCTCTGCGGCAACCTCTGCCGCTGCTCCGGCTACCGGGGCGTGCTCGACGCCGTACGCGAGGTGGTGGCCGGGCGCGAGGCGCAGTCGGCCGCCGCGAGCGAGGCGTCCGCAGCCACCACGACCGGCGAAGAAGCCCGTATTCCGCATCAGGCGGGGCCCGGCGCGGGCGGCGTCCAGCCCCCGCACACCCACGACGGAGGCATGGCGTGAGCAACGACGCAGCCACCGCGACGACCGCGGCGGTCGACGGGACGGGCACCGGCCCGGAGCAGCCGCCCGTGCCCGGCCACGGGCTCGGCGCCTCGCTCCGCCCCGCCGACGCGCGCGCCAAGACCGAGGGCACCTTCCCGTACGCCTCCGACCTGTGGGCCGAGGGCCTGCTGTGGGCGGCCGTGCTGCGTTCGCCGCACGCCTCGGCCCGTATCGTCTCGATCGACACCTCGGCCGCGGTCGAGATGCCGGGCGTACGGGCCGTGGTGACGCAGGCCGACGTGCCCGGCGACGCCGCGCACGGCCGGGGCATCGCGGACCGCCCGGTCTTCGCCGCCGACGTCGTACGCCACCACGGCGAGCCGATCGCGGCGGTGGCCGCCGACCACCCCGACACGGCCCGCCTGGCGGCGGCCGCGATCGCGGTCGAGTACGAGCTCCTGGAGCCGGTCACCGACCCCGAGAAGGCGTTCGCCGCCGAACCCCTGCACCCCGACGGCAACCTGATCCGCCACATCCCGCTCCAGTACGGCGACCCGGACGTCACCGGCGAGGTCGTGGTGGAGGGCCTGTACCGGATCGGCCGCCAGGACCCGGCCCCGATCGGCGCCGAGGCGGGGCTCGCGGTGCCGCGCCCCGACGGCGGCGTGGAGATCTACACCGCCTCCACCGACCCGCACGCCGACCGCGACCTCGCGGCGGCGTGCTTCGGCCTGGACCCGGAGCGCGTGAAGGTGGTCGTCACCGGCGTCCCCGGCGCCACCGGCGACCGCGAGGACTCCGGCTTCCAGCTCGCGCTGGGCCTGCTCGCGCTGCGCACCGGCTGCCCGGTGAAGCTCACGGCGACCCGCGAGGAGTCGTTCCTGGGCCACGCCCACCGCCACCCGACGCTGCTGCGCTACCGCCACCACGCGGACGCGGAGGGCCGTCTGGTGAAGGTGGAGGCACAGATCCTGCTGGACGCGGGCGCGTACGCGGAGGCCTCGTCGGAATCCCTGGCGGCGGCCGTGGCCTTCGCCTGCGGCCCGTACGTGGTCCCCCACGCCTTCGTCGAGGGCTGGGCGGTCCGTACGAACAACCCGCCCTCCGGCCACGTCCGGGGCGAGGGCGCGATGCAGGTGTGCGCGGCCTACGAGGGCCAGATGGACAAACTGGCGGCCAAGCTGGGCCTGGACCCGGCGGAGCTGCGGCTGCGCAACGTACTGGCGACGGGCGACCTGCTCCCCACCGGCCAGACGGTGACGTGCCCGGCCCCCGTGGCCGAACTCCTCACCTCCGTACGGGACTTCCCCCTCCCCACCCTCCCCAAGGACGACCCCGAGGACGACTGGCTGCTGCCGGGCGGCCCCGAGGGTGCGGGCGAGCCGGGCGCGGTGCGCCGGGGCGTCGGCTACGCGCTCGGCATGGTGCACATGCTGGGCGCCGAGGGCACGGACGAGGTGTCGACGGCCACGGTCAAGGTGCAGGACGGCGTGGCCACGGTGATCTGCGCGGCGGTGGACACGGGCCAGGGCTTCACCACCCTCGCCCGCCAGATCGTCCAGGAGACGCTGGGCATCGAAGAGGTCCACGTGGCCCCGGTGGACACGGACCAGCCTCCCGCGGGCCCGGCGTCGCACGGCCGCCACACGTGGGTGTCCGGGGGAGCGGTGGAGCGAGCGGCGAAAATGGTCCGCACGCAACTCCTCCAGCCCCTGGCGCACAAGTTCGGCATGTCGACGGAGCTGCTCCAGATCGCCGACGGCAAGATCACGTCGTACGACGGCGTCCTCTCCACGACGGTCACCGAGGCGATGGACGGCAAGGAACTCTGGGCCACGGCCCAGTGCCGCCCGCACCCCACCGAGCCCCTCGACGAGACGGGCCAGGGCGACGCCTTCGTGGGCCTCGCCTTCTGCGCGATCCGCGCGGTGGTGGACGTGGACATCGAGCTTGGCTCGGTCCGGGTGGTGGAACTGGCGGTCGCCCAGGACGTGGGCCGGATCCTGAACCCCGGCCAGCTGGCGGCCCGTATCGAGGCGGGTGTGACGCAGGGCGTCGGCGCGGCCCTGACGGAGAACCTCCGCACGGCCCGCGGCCTGGTCCGCCACCCCGACCTCACGGGCTACGCCCTTCCCACGGCCCTGGACGCCCCCGACATCCGCATCGTCAAACTGGTCGAGGAGCGCGACGTGGTCGCCCCCTTCGGCGCGAAGCCGGCGAGCGCGGTCCCGGTGGTGACGTCCCCGGCGGCGGTCGCGTCGGCGGTACGGGCGGCGACGGGGCGGCCGGTCAACCGGTTGCCCATTCGGCCGCAGGCTGCGGTGGTGGCGGGCGCGGTGGGCGCCGCGGGCGCTGCGGGCGCGTAGTGGTGGGGAGGCGGGGCGGGCGATGACCCGCCCCGCTTTCGTATGCGTACTTTCGTATGCGTACTTTCGTACGCGTGCGCGTACGCGACTCGGCACACCGAACGGATTTGGCCCTTCTGCATCCCCAAATGCCCATCCCAGGGAACCAATTGACCCATGAGGGAGTGCTCTGTGTCAGAGGTGCTGGCTACAGTTACTTCTGAAGCAGTGGGGGAACGGGGAACGGGGAGGCGACTGTGGCGCAGGACGGCGGGGACGTGGGGCCCGGGGTGAACACGCTGGCACCGGTGCTCGCGCTGATGCCGGTCATCGGCGGGGCGGCCGGCGCCGCTGTCGTGGCGGCGGCCGACCTCGCGCGCGAGGCCGAGTCGATGCTCACCTTCAAGAAGCGGGTCGACGCGCTGCTCACCAAGCTCAACGACTCGGAGGCGGCGTCGGTCAAGATCGGCGCCGACCGCCTGGCCAAGTCCGAGCTGGGCCCGGAGGACTTGAAGGAGAGCACGTTCCTGTACGGCGTGTACGAGGTCGTCCACAACCAGATCGGCCAGCTCTCCAAGGCGCTCGGCATGCAGATCGAGGGCCTGTGCATCGCGGTCCTGGCGGCGGAGAACGGCTACGACGGCGTGGACGCGGACGTACGGGACCGGATGCGGGCGATCGCCGGGGAACTGCACCGCCAGCAGGAGCTGTACGGGGCGGACACGCCCGGCGCGGCCGCGCCCAAGGCGCCGGCACCGGACAAGGGTGCGACGGGCGGGACGATCTGATGGGGCGTGGATTCCAGGGGGAGGCGGTGCGGCGACATGGCTGAGAACAAGGGGCAGAAGCGGGGACCGGGGCCGGGTCAGGAGCGGGGGCAGGGGGCGCCGAAGGCGCCGCCGGTGGAGCGGACGGACTTCGAGCACAAGTCGCATCAGGAACTCTGGACCATGGTCCAGGGCATGAAGGGCGACTCGGCGACCAACCTCGCCAAGAAGCTCGCCGACGCGGCCGCGACGATCACCGAGATCGGTGACGACCTGAAGACCCACATGAGCCGCGTCGTCTGGACGGGCGAGGGCGCGAAGGCGTTCACCGACTGGGGCCACGACGCGGCGATGGCCACGCTGGGCCTGGGCCAGTACAGCAACGCCGCGGCGACCAACCTCGACGCCGTCTCGAACGCCATTGCCCAGGTCAAGTCCTCGGTCCCGGAGTACGACCCCGCCCTCAAGAAGGAAGCCACCGACACCCAGAAGCTGTACGTGGCCGCCCACCACGACCCCGACGGCCAGAAGGACGCGAGAGACGCCTCGGCCAAGCTGACCGGCCTCAACGAGAAGATGGAGGGGCAGCGGCAGGAGGCGGTACGGGAGCTTAAGCGGTTGGCGGATGCGTATGTGCAGTCGGGGGAGCAGATAGCGGCGCTCCGGCCGCCGGTGTTTCCGGCGCCGCCGGCGGTGTTTGTGCCGCCGGATCTCGACCGCCATGGGCAGCAGTACATTCAGGGAAGCCAGACGTCGTCCACCCGAGGGAGCAGGACATCGACCTCGCAGACGGGCGGTCATCTGGCGACTCCATCGACAACGGGCGGCACTACGGGGACGCCTCACACGGTGACCCCGGCCGCAGTGACCCCTCCAACTCATGTGCCTGATCGGCCTGTCGGTACGGTCATCGACGGCGTGGATACGCTGCCGCCGCCGACTTCCGTCGTTCCCGTCGGCCCTGACGTCACAACCTCTCCGCCACCTCTCTCCAGGCCGGACGGCCTGCCGGCACCCGTCGGGATCGTGCCGCCTCCAAGCGTCAGAGGCGGCAAGACCGGCCTGCCCGCCCCCGGTGTCGTGGGCGGGCGACAGTCGACCGGCGGGCTCCGCGGCCCTGCCCTGACCGGGCCAGGCACCGTGGGCGGTGTCCCCCCGAGCAAGCTCCCGCGTGAGAACGGCATCGTCGGTGGCCGGCAGGTACCGCCCAGCACCGGTCGTCCGACGGGCGGCATCCCCCGAGGCACCGTCGTCGGTCACGAGGGCACGACGCAGGGCCGACCACCGATGGCCCACGGTCCGGGCGGCGGCACCAGCGGAGGCGGCACCCGGGGTGGGTTCTCCGGCGGCCGCCGCCTGGCGGGCGAGCCCGGCGGCATCGTCGGCGGTCGCCCGACCGAGCCCGGAACCAGAAGCGGCCGCCCCTTCACCGAGGGCGGCTCCGGTCTCGTACGCAACACGGAAGGCGGCTCTCAGGCAGGTCGGGCCGGGCGGGGCGGCATGATCCCGCCTGGCACGCACGGCGCCGCCGGGCGGCGGGACGAGCGCGGAGGCGAGCGTCCCGACTACCTCACCGAGGACGAAGAGACCTGGCAGCAGAGCGACCGCCGTATTGTGCCGCCTGTAATCGACTGAGCCCGTACGAAGGAAGCGCATGTCTACCAGCAGCCATCGAGTCATGAGGCACGGCCGTGCCGTGTCCGTCGCCTTGGGGGCCCTGCTGGTGGGCATTGCCGCCACACCTGCTCACGCGGAGACCGTCCGCGAGCGCCAGTGGCATCTCGACGCCATGCAGGCGGACGAGATGTGGAAGATCAGTACGGGCAAGGGGATTACCGTCGCGGTCGTCGACACCGGCGTTGATGACAGTCTCGCTGACCTCCGTGGCCAGGTGCTCCCCGGCCTCAACCTTTCCAGTCAGAACGGCGACGAGCACACCGACTACAAGGGTCACGGGACCGCCATGGCCTCGTTGATCGCCGGTACCGGCAAGCGGTCGGCAGGAGACGGGGCTTACGGCTTGGCGCCCGGCGCGAAGATTCTTCCGGTCAGGCTCCCAAAGGCGGATGAAGGATCGAAACTCACGAACATTCCGATGTTCGTAAAGAAGCTGAGCGAGGGAATTCGCTACGCGGCGGATCATGATGCCAAGGTGATCAACGTGTCACAAGGCGCGCCGGAAGGATCCGACGAGCTCGCTAGCGCTGTGAAGTACGCCCTGAGCAAGGGTTCCTTGGTCTTCGCCTCTGCTGGCAACAGCGGCGACAAGGGCAATCAGGTCGAATATCCGGCTGCCACGCCTGGCGCCGTAGGCGTGGCAGCCGTAGACAAGAAGATCGAAGCGACCAAGGAGTCGCAGCACGGATCACAGATCGACCTCGCGGCCCCTGGCGACGAGATGGTGGAAGCCTGCGGCGGCGGCACCCAGATCTGCACCAGCCACGGCACAAGCGACGCCACCGCCCTCGCCTCCGCCTCCGCCGCCCTGATCTGGTCCAAGTACCCCCAGTGGACCAACAACCAGGTCCTCAGAGTCATGCTCAACACGGCCGGCGGCCCCCGGAACGGGGAGAAGCGCACGGACTACATCGGGTACGGAGTCGTCCGCCCCCGTATCGCTTTGACGAGCCCCGGCGACCCCGGCCCGGCGAACGAGTACCCGCTTCCCGACCTGGCCGCGCCCAACACCAACTCCCCTTCCCCCCAGGCCCCTTCAAGTACCCCCGCCACTCCCAAGCCCACAGCCCCGGAAGCGGCATCCAGCGACAACGGAGACAACGGCGACAGCGGCAGCAACACAGGCCTGTGGATCGGACTCGGGGCGGTGGCCGTCGTCGGGGCGGCCGTGGCCGTACCGCTCGTACGGTCGCGGCGGCGCCGCACCACGTAGAACAGGGCGCCTCCGTCAACCCACCCGCCCCATCCCAGCCATTCAGGGGGGATGAAACGGCCACGTAATCCCATAGCCAGACCATGTGCTGGCGCGAAGAGCGCGGCGTCCGTACGTTGTGGAAACGGTAAAGAGTTGTCCGGGGGCGTACGGGGGCGGGATCCGCATGTCGTTCGAGGAAGAGTGGCGCCAGGCGCACGCCAGCGCGGCCGCCAACGTGGCCATGCGGCTGAATCGCGCCGACAACGGGCCGAGCGGGGCGAACGCCCCCGGCGCCGCCGACCTCAGCGTCCAGCGCGACGACCTCGGCGTGGTCGGCGGGGACGCCTTCAAGCTCCACGACGGGCTCAAGCGCGACGGTAATCACGCACGCGAATCCACCGGTGCCGCCGCGACCGCCCTGAGCGCCCGCAACTTCACCAGCGGCGGCGAGTTGGCGAAGGTCCGCGCCAAGTGGGACACCCAGCTGCGCACGCTCAGCGACGCCTGCGCGCAGATCTCCAACCACCTCGACTACTCGATGGCCGCCCACGCCAAGGACGACGAGCGCGTCGGGGGCGAGCTGATCGCGGTGTCGCGGATCGATGAGTATCTGAAGTAGGCCGCCACGCGTAGCCGCCACACGTAACGGACTTCGAGCCATCAAGGTCGGTATCAGGACATGCTCACGTACGACGACGTGGTGAACGCGCCGCTCGACAAGCTGAAGACGGCGGTGGATGACTGGTCGGACATGGTCTCCAGGCTCAAGTCTCTCGCCGAAGAGGCCCGTAAAGGGATGAAGGCGCATGCCGACGCGGCTGACTGGGCCGGGGTGAATGCGGGTGTGACCAGGCAGTTCATTGACAAGACGGCGAAAGAGTTCGAGGACGCGGCGGCGGAGGCGAGGGGGATCCACGCGGTCCTGGCCGATGGGTATGCGGCGTTCAAGCGGGTGAAGGACGAGTTGCAGAAGATCGTTGATGGTTCGGAGAAGTCCGGCATCGTCGTCGATGCGCACGGCAAGGTCGCCGCCCGCTACTCCCTCTCGGGTGACTACACCGCCCGCCATGAACCGGACTTCTCTCTTGAGCTGAAGAAGCAGAACGACAACCTCGCGGAGTGGCAGCGGCGGGTCGAGGCACTGGTCGACGAATGCGGCGACGCGGACGAGGCGCTGCAGCGGGCACTGGCGGCCAATGTGCCGGACGAGCACAACTTCAGCGCGCCCAAGTTCGAGAGCCTCGACGACGAGGAAGCGGCCTGGGCCATCGAACTGGCCCGGAAGTCCACGGGCGACGGCGGAACCGCGCGCAACGTCGAGGCGTTGCGGCAGCTCGAAGAGGTGATGACGGACCACGCGAAGGACCCGGAGTTCGCGACCGACTTCTACCGGCGGCTCGGGGCCGAGGGCACGCTGGAGCTCTATACGAAGATGTCGCTCGACGCGACGGGCCTCGGCCCCGCCGGACACGACCGGGCCGACATGGTCCACCGCATCCAGAACGACATGGGGTCGATGCTCGGCATAGCCACGAACACCAAGACGCCGGGGCATCTGGACGCGGGGTGGACGCTCGACATGATGCGGGCCGGCCACAAGCCGATCGACGTCGGGGGGTTCGCGGGCGTCGGCACGAAGGTGTACGGCTACCAGGCGCTGGCCTCGATCCTGCGAAACGGCGAGTACGACAAGGAGTTCCTGGTCCCCATCGGCCGCGACATGGTCGGCATGGATCACAAGAACCCCGGCATCTGGAACCAGAACATGCCGCTCGTCCAGTCCATGGCGTTCAACCAGGACAAGGACGGGGGCCGTGGCTTCGACCCGATGACCGGCCTGATGCAGGCCATGAGCAACAACCCCGAGGCGTCCACGGCGTTCTTCAACGAGCCCGTACGCGAGGACAGCAACGGGGACGGGATCGTCACGACCGCCGACAAGGCGGTCAAGGGCGTCCACGGGCACGCCCAGGGCATGGTCGATTACGCCCTCGACCGCAAGCCGACCGCAGACTGGTTCGACACGACGCCCGGCGCCCCGCCCGGCTCCCCGCTCCAGGAGGCGACGGGGAACGCGCTGGAGGCGGCGGTCACGGGCCGAGTACCGGGCGACGAGGACGCGAAGCCTGTTGAGCACACCGAGCAGATGGCCAAGGTGATGGAGCGCGTCGTGTCGAAGATCGGCGCCGACCCGTCCCTCATCCTCGGCGGCGACGACGCGCCGGGCCCCCTGGAGGGCCTGTCGGGGAACTTCGGGAACATGGCTGCGGAGTACATGCCTGATCTGCAGGCGTCGGCGGAGAACGGGGCGGAGCAGGCGAAGCCGTTCGGCGTGATGGCGGTATTCAAACCAGGGGAGATGACGCACTTCCTGGCAGCGGTGGCACAGGACCCCGGCGCTTATGGCGCCCTCACCCATGCGCAGCAGGCGTACACCACGCTCCTGGTACGCGATGTGTTCGCCCATCCGGAGAACCATGGGGCGGATGTCGGCGAGGCGCTGCGCAACGCGGTTCTTCCCGGTGGACAGATCGCGGGAATCATGGCCGAGGCGCGGGTTGAGGCGATCCATGAGCAGCACTCTGCTGATGACGCCAAGTTCAATGAGGCCCTCCAGGACAAGGCGGACTGGACCAACCGAATCATCAGCGCGGTCGGTGCGAAGTATGTGGAGATGCTGCCGGTCGGGGGCGATGCCGTGGAGTGGCTCCAAGAGGACATCACAAAGTCCATCGTGGACAAGGCTCAAAAAGACACCTCGGCGGAGGCGAGCCAGGAGGCCGCAGGCGCTTATACGACGGCCGAGTCCAGGGCCAAGCAGGCGGCGCGGGACGCGGTGAGTACGGCTGGTCAGAGTGCTGGTCTGTCCAAGCCGGACATCCGCGAGTACCAAGGAACAGCTTCCTCCTCGGCGGCAGTTGGCTTCTCGGTGGGGCGAGATTCTGTGGACAGCACGGCACCCAGGGGCGGTGGAAAGTGATAGGACGCGCGGCCCGTGCTTCGGGAGGCACTATCGTCGGCCTATTGATTTTGAGCGGCTGCTCGGAAAGTAACGATTCCGTGCCGAGCCTGCCAAAGAGTATGTGCTGGGGGGCTTTCACCGGAAAATCGACCGCCTCCTTGCTGCCCCATGGCGGCAAGGCGGAACTGGTGAACAAGCGCCCATTCGATGTGTTCGGAGCGAAATCGAGCACGTACTGCACCCTGTACATCGACGGCGATGCACGGTTCGTCGCATGGGCGGAGCGCAGAAGGAGCGGCAAGGGGACCGAGTGGAATGGCTGGGCCCTGAATCGCGGCACACGTATCGCGGCGGGAGACGAGGGATTCGTCTGGGATGGCGGAGCCGGTTCCGTGTTCTTGTGCGAGCGCCCGGACCTGCCGAGGAATCTCGCTTTGCCCAAGTCGGCCAAGTATGTCGAGCTGGAGCTCACCGCGAACAAGGCTCCCGAGACCGCTGAATCTCGGAAGACCCTCACCACTCTCATGCAGCAGTACGTCGACTTCGCCAAACGCGAGTTGAAATGCGCCAACGCCACCGCTCCGTGAGCGGCCTGTCGGGTCGATGAGTATCTGAAGTAGGCCGCCACGCGTAGCCGCCGCACGTAACGGACTTCGAGCCATCAAGGTCGGTATCAGGACATGCTCACGTACGACGACGTGGTGAATGCGCCGCTCGACAAGTTGAAGACGGCGGTGGATGACTGGTCGGACATGGTCTCCAGGCTCAAGTCTCTTGCTGAAGAGGCCCGTAAAGGGATGAAGGCGCATGCCGATGCGGCTGACTGGGCCGGGGTGAATGCGGGTGTGACCAGGCAGTTCATTGGCAAGACGGCGAAGGAGTTCGAGGACGCGGCGGCGGAGGCGAGGGGGATCCACGCGGTCCTGGCCGATGGGTATGCGGCGTTCAAGCGGGTGAAGGACGAGTTGCAGAAGATCGTTGATGGTTCGGAGAAGTCCGGCATCGTCGTCGATGCGCACGGCAAGGTCACCGCCCGCTACTCCCTCTCCGGCGACTACACCGCCCGCCACGAACCGGACTTCTCCCTTGAACTGAAGAAGCAGAACGACAACCTCGCGGAGTGGCAGCGGCGGATCGAGGCACTGGTCGACGAGTGCGGCGACGCCGATGAGGCGCTGCAGCGGGCGCTGGCGGCGAACGTCACGGATGCCAATAACTTCACCGCGCCCCGGTTCTCCAGCCTGGACGCGGAGGAGGCGCAGCGGGCTCTCGACCTCGCCGCCAAGGGGCGGGCCATCACCCACACCGAACTCCAGAAGCTCAACGAGCTGTTGCGGGACAATCACGGGTCGGCGGAGTTCGCCACGACGTTCTACGCGAAGCTGGGGCCGAAGGGCGCGCTGGAGTTCTTCGGGAAATTGTCGACCGATACGTACGACTATGCGAAGGTCGACAAGGAGCGGCTCAAGGACGTCCAGGAGCTGCAGAAGAACCTCGGGCTCAATCTGGCCACCGCGACCGATCCCGACAACAAGTGGCATCTGCCGGACAGTTGGGGCGGCGAGCTGCGGAAGCTCGGCACCGAGCGCATTTCGCTCGGGAAGTACGACCCCAATCCGCCGTACGGGTACCAGTTGCTCGGCGGGATCATGCGGTACGGGAACTACGACCCCAAGTTCCTCAATCCGATCGCCGAGCATGTGGTTCAGCTACATCAGAAGAACCCGTACCTGTTCGCCGACACGAAGCCGGTCGGGGGCTGGCAGAAGAATCCGTTCAACCCGTCCGGGGTGAACGGTTCCGGCTACGACCCGGTGACGTCCATGCTGGAGGCGCTCGGCCACAGCCCGGAGGCGTCGAAGCAGTTCTTCTCGGCCGATCCGACCGCGTACAACGAGGACGGGACGGTGGGGAGCGGGGCGGCGGATTTGGGCAAGGACAAGTCCGATCCGATTGATAATTACCTGGACTATTTCGGCAAGGAAGGGTACAAGTCCTTCCCTGACATCGACGGTCATGATCCGGGTGATGCCAAGAAGTCCGCGGCCTATACGACGGATGCGTTCGGGCATGCGTTGGAGGCGGCGACGCTCGGGCATGCTTGGGACGACCCTCGCCCGGAGCTGCGCCGGGACGAGACGTCGGTCGGGATCATGACCGATGTCGTCTCGAAGTACGGGGAAGACACGAAACTGCTCAAACATCAGGAAGCGTTGGCCGACAGTCTGGGAAATATGGCTGCCGGGTACGTCGACGACATCAACTGGGCGCTTGAGAGCAATGAAAGTCAAAGCGTGTTCGCGCCCCACAGGGAGCCCGATGCTCACGCCCAGTTCGATCAATTGCCGGCCCGGAAGTTCTTGAGCGCGCTTGGGCAGCACCCGGATGCGTACGCCGCCGTCTCGACCGCCGAACGGCTGTACACCACCAGCGTGTTGGAGGCCCAAGTAGGAGTGGACGGCAAGATCGACCACGGTGCGGCGCGCGCTGCGGTCGGCACAGGCGCCGAGGTCCAGGGCATGCTCGACCAGTCGCGGGCGGATCAGGTCGAGGCGGAAGGAAACAAGAAGTACGAGGAGTACGAGAAGGCGCACGCGAAGCGCTCCGCCTGGGTCGAATTCGGCACGACCTCAGCGATTGCCGCAGGTGTCGCCTTCCTGCCGGCGTCCGCTGCGGCGGCGGGAGCCGCTGCGATCGTCGTTCCGCTCGCCGTTGACACGGGCCACGGTGCGCTGGAACAGCTTGCTGGGCAGGTCGTCGGCGACTGGTCGGACAAGTCGGCCGAGAGTCGCAAGGAAAAGATCGAAGGTGAAATCAGGGACAATAAGACCTTGATTTACAGAGGAGGGGAAGTCAGTGCACAGGCGCCGCTGATTCACTTCCGGCGGCAGCATGGCATCGACTTGAATGATGACTTCTCGCGCGATTTGAAAGACGCCTTCGATCTCGGTTACGGGAGAGGGAACGACAGGGAGAACCAGCAGGGTAACGACCCCGAGACTGGTTGATCGAGCGGGAAGGGAAGGCTTGTGCGCGGGCGGAAGAGCGTCTGGATAGCGGGAGCGCCATTGATTCTCGGTGCCGTGCTATCGGCGTGTGGCGGAGGCGGTGATGAAGACAAGCCTCTTGCCGCGTCGCGCGTCTGTGACGGCTTGTTCTCGGAACGCGTGGGGGCAGATTCCTTGCAGAAGCTGACCGGGACGAGCCTTTTTGTTAATACGTCTGCGGATGATCTCTCGAAAGCAGCGAAGTTCCTGGAGGACGAGCATCGGAAACGTGTGAACTGGTCGCGCACCAGCTCCACTCTCTGTGTGATCGCCGGAGAAGAGAGGCGGGGGAGCTTCCATGTTCAGTTCGACGTCTACGCCCCTTGGGACGTGACGGACAAGCAGCATCCGATGGATTCTCAGCTGTATCGACTGGGGAAGAAGGCATGGGCGAAGGCGGGCGAGTCATCCTTGTACTTCGAGTGCGTGAGCCCGGAGTCGGGTGCGTCTCGGAGCCGGCCTGTTCGGGTCCATGGCCGGGTGGCGGCCCACAGCAACAGGAAGACGCCGAATACGCGGGAGTTCCGGGAGGCGTCCCTAAGGGTGCTGCACGCCGCTTCGCTCAAGCTCGCCAAGAAGATGGAGTGCGAGAACTCCGGTGGGTTGCCGGATCCGTTGGTCCTGCAGCCGGTTGCATGAGGCTTTGAACGGCCAGAGCGGGCGCCCCCATGTCGTGGGGCGCCCGCTCTCGGGGTTTGGAGGCCGTGACCGGAATCGAACCGGCGTAACTCGCTTTGCAGGCGAGCCCCTCAGCCACTCGGGCACACGGCCGTGTGCTGGCTTCTTTGAACGTAGGGGGTGGGGGAGGAGTGGGGAAGGGGAGCTTGGGGGCTGCAATGGGACTGCCATGTTGCGTTCATGTGGGGTGGGCGGGGTGGGGGTGGGGCCTGGGGCGTACGACCAAATGCTGAGGTGGGGGACCGTCTCTGGACAGGGGTCAAAGGGGTTCTTGGCCCTTACTGTGGGCTCATGAGCGCCCTGGAGTCCGCCGACGCGGATGTCACCTCGTCCGCCTCCACCATCGACCTTCCCGCCGCACCCGGCGGAACCGGCGAACCCGGCGGAACCGTCGGCATTCTTGGTAAGTCACATCGCGCTCTCAGCATCGGCACCATCGCCGTCGTCCTCCTCATCGCCTTCGAGGCGACCGCCGTCGGGACTGCCATGCCGGTCGCGGCGCGGGAGCTCGACGGGGTGTCGCTGTACGCGTTCGCCTTCTCCTCGTACTTCACGACCAGCCTGTTCGGGATGGTCGTCGCCGGGCAGTGGGCGGACCGGCGGGGGCCGCTGGGGGCGCTCGCGGTGGGGATAGCGGCGTTCGGGGCGGGGCTGCTGCTGTCCGGGACGGCGGTGAACATGTGGATGTTCATCGCCGGGCGGGCCGTGCAGGGGCTCGGGGGCGGGCTGGTCATCGTGGCGCTGTACGTCGTGGTCGGGCGCGCCTACCCGGAGCCGATGCGGCCCGCGATCATGGCGGCCTTCGCGGCGAGCTGGGTGGTGCCGTCGGTGGTCGGGCCGCTGGCGGCGGGCAGTGTCACCGAGCACCTCGGGTGGCGGTGGGTGTTCGTCGGGATTCCTGCCCTTGTCGTTTTTCCACTGGCGCTTGCCCTGCCTGCCATACGGCGTATGGCTTCCGGGCCCGCCGACCCGGACGCGCCCGTCGAGGCGTTCGACCGGCGGCAGATCCGGCTGGCGTTGATGATCTCGCTGGGGGCAGGGCTCCTCCAGTACGCCGGGCAGGACCTGCGGTGGCTGTCGCTGGTGCCGGCCGTGGCGGGCGGCGCGCTGCTGGTGCCCGCCGTCGCGGGGCGGCGGGCGCTGCTGCCGCGCGGGACGTACCGGGCGGTGCGGGGGCTGCCGTCCGTGGTGCTGCTGCGGGGGATCGCGGCGGGGTCGTTCATCGCGGCGGAGTCCTTCGTACCGCTGATGCTGGTGACGCAGCGGGGGCTGTCGCCGACGATGGCCGGGTTCTCGCTGGCGGCGGGCGGGGCGACGTGGGCGCTCGGGTCGTACGTGCAGGCCCGGCCGTGGGCCGAGCCGTACCGGGAGCGGCTGATGGTGGTGGGGATGCTCATGGTCGCGGCGGCCATCGCTGCGGCGCCCAGCGTGCTGATCTCCTGGGTGCCGGTGTGGGTGGTGGCGGTCGCCTGGGGCGTGGGGTGCTTCGGGATGGGGATGGTCATCGCCTCCACGAGCGTGCTGCTGCTGAAGCTTTCGGCGCCGGAGGAGGCGGGGGCGAACTCGGCGGCCCTCCAGATCTCGGACGGGCTGTCGAACGTGCTGCTGCTCGCGGGGGGCGGGGCGGCGTTCGCGGCGCTGGGGGGCGGGTCTGTGGGGGCCGCGCACGACGCGGTGGAGGCAGCCGGGTCGTCCGGGCACCCGGGGGCGTTCGCGGCGGTGTTCCTGCCGATGGCGGGGGTCGCGGTGGTGGGGGCCTGGGTGGGCGTGCGGCTGCGCGAACGGTGAGGTCCGGCCTCGCCCCACCCCCTGTGAACCCGCTCACCCCTCACCCCCACCCGCCCCGCCGACCCGGATTCGCCCCCGCCCCACCGGTAAGGTGGCCCGGTTGTCGTACGTACGTGAGCGTGGGCGTCCCGTCCGTCGCCGCGCATACGCGTTGCCCGCCGCACCCGACCGCACGAACCCGGAGACCGTGACTACTACCGCCTCCCACCACCTCTCACCCGCCTTTCCCGGGCGTGCCCCCTGGGGTACGGCCAACAAGCTGCGTGCCTGGCAGCAGGGGGCGCTGGAGAGGTACGTCCAGGAGCAGCCGCGTGACTTCCTCGCCGTCGCCACGCCCGGCGCCGGCAAGACGACGTTCGCGCTGACGCTCGCCTCGTGGCTGCTGCACCACCACGTCGTGCAGCAGATCACCGTCGTCGCGCCGACCGAGCACCTGAAGAAGCAGTGGGCCGAGGCGGCGGCGCGGATAGGCATCCGGCTGGATCCCGACTACAGCGCGGGGCCGTTGAGCAAGGACTACCACGGGGTCGCCGTGACGTACGCCGGTGTCGGCGTGCGGCCCATGCTCCACCGCAACCGGTGCGAGCAGCGCAAGACCCTCGTCATCCTCGATGAGATTCACCACGCGGGTGACTCGAAGTCCTGGGGTGAGGCCTGTCTTGAGGCCTTCGATCCCGCCACGCGGCGCCTCGCCCTCACCGGCACCCCCTTCCGGTCCGACACCAATCCCATTCCCTTCGTCACGTACGAGGAAGGCAACGACGGGATTCGGCGGTCCTCCGCCGATTACACCTACGGGTACGGCAACGCCCTCGGCGACGGCGTCGTGCGGCCCGTCATCTTCCTCTCGTACAGCGGCAACATGCGCTGGCGCACCAAGGCCGGGGACGAGATCGAGGCGCGGCTCGGCGAGCCCCTCACCAAGGACGCCATCTCGCAGGCCTGGCGCACCGCGCTCGACCCGCGCGGCGACTGGATGCCGAACGTGCTGCGCGCCGCCGACCAGCGGCTGACCGAGGTCCGCAAGGGCATCCCGGACGCCGGTGCGCTCGTCATCGCCACCGACCAGGACTCGGCCCGCGCCTACGCCAAGCTCATCCGGGAGATCACCGGCAACAAGGCCACCGTCGTTCTTTCCGATGACACGGGTGCCTCGAAGAAGATCGACGAGTTCAGCGCGAGCAACGATCGGTGGATGGTCGCCGTTCGGATGGTGTCCGAGGGCGTCGACGTTCCCCGGCTCGCCGTCGGCGTGTACGCCACCACCATCTCCACGCCCCTCTTCTTCGCCCAGGCCGTCGGCCGTTTCGTACGGTCGCGGCGGCGCGGCGAGACCGCCTCCGTGTTCGTGCCGACCATCCCGACCCTGCTGAGCTTCGCCTCCGAGATGGAGGTCGAGCGCGACCACGTGCTCGACAAGCCCAAGAAGGGCGGCGAGGAGGACCCGTACGCCGAGGAGGACAAGCTCCTCGCCGAGGCCGAGAAGCAGCAGGACGAGGACACGGGCGACCAGGACATGCTGCCTTTCGAGGCCCTGGAGTCCGACGCCGTCTTCGACCGGGTGCTGTACGACGGCGCCGAGTTCGGGATGCAGGCGCACCCGGGGAGCGAGGAGGAGCAGGACTACCTCGGTATCCCGGGGCTCCTCGAACCCGACCAGGTGCAGCTGCTGCTCCAGAAGCGGCAGGCCCGGCAGATCGCGCACAGCCGGCAGAAGCCCGCCGAGCAGGCCGACCTCCTGGAGATGCCCGCCGAGCGGCGGCCCGTCGTCTCCCACAAGGAGCTCCTGGAGCTGCGCAAGCAGCTGAACACGATGGTCGGCGCGTACGTCCACCAGAGCGGGAAGCCGCACGGGGTCATCCACACCGAGCTGCGGCGGGTGTGCGGTGGACCGCCGAGTGCCGAGGCGACCGCCGGGCAGCTCCGGGAGCGGATCAAGAAGGTGCAGGAGTGGGCCACGCGGATGAAGTGAGTCCGCCCGCCCGGTAACCGCCTGTTTGTGTACGGGAGTTGGCTGCCCCCATGCCGTCGGCGGGGCCCGGGTGCGACGCCGGGCCCCGCCCTCTCCCGTGGGGACGGGATCGGGTGGCGAGGGCCGGCCCCCACGGACGTCCCTCGCACAACGCAACAGTAATGGGAAGGCAAAGTCGCCCGCGGCGACGAAGGTCCCGGGCACCCTGGACTTAGGTCCTGAACCAGGAGCAATGCCCCGGGTCGTCAACGTGCGCGCCCGGATTCTGGACGAGGGCTTCCGCTGAGCGGGACCGATCGCTACTGTCCCGCCATGCAAAACGCCCCGTGGCAGCGCCGCCGCGGAGCGCAGCCGGTGCCATGGCCTGCCGGCGGCCTCTGTGCGCGTCGCCGATGGGACCGGTGCCGCGATCCCGTGGGGAGCCGCCGCGACTCACCATAAGGAGTGGGCGTCGTGACCGCGGAGACCTCTCAGACGCTCGACCGGGGACTGCGTGTCCTCAAGCTGCTCGCCGACACCGACCACGGCCTGACCGTCACCGAGTTGTCCAACAAACTCGGGGTCAACCGGACGGTGGTCTACCGTCTGCTGGCCACACTGGAACAGCACGCTCTCGTACGACGTGATCTGGGCGGCCGCGCCCGGGTCGGCCTCGGCGTGCTGCGCCTCGGCCGGCAGGTCCATCCCCTCGTACGGGAGGCGGCCCTGCCCGCACTGCGTTCGCTCGCCGAGGACATCGGGGCGACCGCGCACCTCACGCTGGTCGACGGGGCCGACGCGCTCGCCGTCGCCGTCGTCGAGCCGACGTGGACCGACTATCACGTGGCCTACCGGGCCGGGTTCCGCCACGCGCTCGACCGGGGCGCGGCGGGTCGCGCCATCCTCTCCGCCCGCCAGGCCGGCGGCCTCGTGGACCCCGGCTTCACCCTCACCCACGGCGAGCTGGAGGCCGGGGCGAGCGGTGCGGCCGCTCCGCTGGTCGGGATCACGGGGATAGAGGGGAGCGTGGGCGTGGTGATGCTCGCGGACGCCGTGCCGGAGCGGGTCGGCCCGAGGGTGGTGGACGCGGCGCGGGAGGTCGCGGACGCGCTGCGGTGAGCTGACCGGCTGGCGCGCGGGGCCACGGTCCGCAGCCGAACGCGGGGCCCGGAGCGGAGCCCCGGTGAGCAGCCGACCGCGCCCCGATACATTGGGTCCGTGCACTCCCGTCACTCACGCCTCCGCAACCTCGCCATCGGCTCCGCCCCCGTCGTCGCGCTGCTCGCCGTCGTCGGCTTCGCGCCGCTGCCGTTCTCGGTGGCGCAGCCGGGGCTGACCGCGAACGTGCTCGGGGACGACAAGGGCAGCCCGGTGATCACCATCGAGGGCAGGCCCGCCCGGCACACCACCGGGCAGCTGCGGATGACGACCATCGAGGCGACCGGGCCGTCCGCCGACGTCGGGATCGCGGACGTGGTGCGCGCCTGGTTCCGTACCGACCAGGCCGTCATGCCCCGCGACTCGGTCTACCCGAGCGGCGGCAGCGACAAGGAGATCACCGAGCACAACCGGGCCGAGATGAAGGAGTCGCAGGACAGCGCCACCGCGGCCGCCCTGAACTACCTCCACCTCGGTCCGCACCAGGCCAAGGTCACCCTCAACCTGGCCGACGTCGGCGGGCCCAGCGCCGGGCTGCTCTTCTCCCTCGGCATCGTCGACAAGCTCGACGGCAACGGCTCCGGCGGCGAGCTCACCGGCGGCCGTACGATCGCCGGTACGGGCACGATCGACGCGGACGGCAGCGTCGGCGCGGTCGGCGGCGTCTCGCTCAAGACGCGGGCGGCCCGGCGGGACGGCGCGACCGTGTTCCTCGTGCCGAAGGCCGAGTGCTCGGACGCCCGCGCCGAGCTGCCGCACGGGCTGCGGCTGATCCCCGTCACGACCCTGTCGGGCGCGGTGTCGGCCCTGAAGGCCCTGGACAAGGGCGGCGACGTACCGAGCTGTTAGCCGCTGACGGTCGTCGCGGCGCGTTTCGACTCGGTTCCCCGCTGCGGGAGTTGGGCCGCGTCCATCGTCCGCCACGCCGGGAACACCAGAGGGCTCAGCGTGGTCGCCAGATACACCGCGCCCACCACCAGCAGCGCGCCCCGCGCCCCCGCGCCGTCCACCAGCAGGCCCGCGCCGAGGCCACCGAGCGGCATCGCCAGCTCGCACCCGGCCGTGAGCGCCCCGGACACCCGGCTGCGCAGCTCCTGCGGGACACGTTCGTACGTCACCGTCGTCAGGATCGGGTTGAGCATGCCGCCCGCGAGGCCGCCGAGCGCCATCGTGGCGGCGAGCGGCAGCGCCGAGCCGGTCAGCGCCGCGACCACGAAGCGCGGCGCGCCCGCCAGGACGAAGGCGGTGGTGAACACCGCGCGCCGGGGGAACCGGTGGCCCACCGCGCCGTACAGCAGCGCGCCGAACAGTCCGCCCGCGCCGAACGAGGCGGTCAGCAGGCCGAGTTGGGTGGCGCCGCCCAGCTCGCGCTCGGCGTGCACGGGCAGCAGGACGGCGTTCCAGCCCTGGTCGAGGCCGTTGGTGACCATGACCATCACGCTGACCGCGAGCAGCAGCCGGGCGCGCAGCAGGAAGGCGTACGTCTCGCGGAGTTCGGCCCGGTAGGTGGCGAGGGAGACCGGCGCCGCGTCCCGTACCGGCTCGGCCGCGCGGATACCGCGTATGCCGAGGGCGGCGAGGAGCGCGGACGCGGCGAACGTCGCCGCGTCCAGGAGCAGTACGGACTCCGCGCCGACCAGCGCGATCAGCAGTCCGGCGAGCGCGGCGCCCGCCATCCTGGCGCCGCGCTGGACGGCGTCGAAGAGGCTGGCCGCGCGGGTCAGGGTCGTACCGGCGCGCTCGGCGAGATCGGGGACCAGGACGTAGCGGGCGGTCCGGCCTGGGGTGACGGCCAGCCCTTCGAGCGCCATCAGCGCACACAGCAGCCAGAAGTGGAGCGCGCCGGCGAAGTGCAGCAGCGGGATGGCCCCGACGGCGAGCGCGCAGACCAGGTCGGAGCCGACGCTCACCCGCCGCCGGCCGAGGCGGTCGATGACCGGGCCCCCGATCAGCGCGGCCACCACGATCGGCAGGGTGGCACAGAAGGCCACCACCCCGGCCCGCCCGGCGCTCCCGGTGGTCTCCAGAACGAACCACGGGACGCCGATCATGGTCAGCGAACTGCCCGCGGTGGAAACGGTGTTGGCCGTCAGGACGGCGGCCAGTGGAGTGCGTGTACGTATCTGTGTGCTCTGCCCCCCGTCGTCTTTCATGCGATACGGGTGCGGTGGCGCGTGGGGGGCTGGGCGAGGCGGGTGCCCAACTCGACCAGTCGCAGGCCGACTTGGGTGCGTATGCGGCGACGATCACGCGGTATGAGTGCGTAGTCGGCCGCCTCCTCGCGGAGTTCGGTGGCGCGGGCTTCGTGCAGGGTGAGGTGCGTGGAGGGCAGCATGTGCGTGATCCCTTCGCTGCTCGTGGTGCGGGGCTCGTGATTCGGGTCAGTGGCTCTTGCGCGGGAAGGCGTGCAGGTGGACGCGGACCTGGGCGGTGTCCTCGTCCTCGGCGTGGGCGAGGTCGCGGTAGGTCTCGATGAGCTCGTGCGTCTTCTCGTTGAGCTCGCGCAGCTGCTCGGCGGTGAGGCGGAGCGTGAAGTCGCTCATGTCCGAGCTGGTGGACCACTCGTCGGGCCAGTCGCTCGCGGTGCCCAGCCAGGTGGAGAGCTCCTGGGTGTGGATGGTCGCGATCTCGTGCATGAACAGGTTGACGGCGCCGCGCACCTCGGGGTCGGGGTCGTGGTGCAGCTCCTCGGTGAAGCTGGTGCCGTCGTGGGTGGCCCGCCACCAGCGCTCGCGGCCCTTGCCGTGCTCGGGCGCGTCCTCGACGAAGCCGTGCGCGGCGAGCTGGCGCAGGTGGTAGCTGGTGGCGCCGCTGGACTCGCCGAGCCGTTCGCCCAGCTGGGAGGCGGTGGCCGGGCCGTCGTGCCGCAGCGCCGCCAGCAGGCGGATCCGCAGGGGGTGGGCCAGGCCTCGCAGGGAGCGCGCGTCGAGCGTGCGCTCGCGGGGCTCGCTCTTCGGGGCTTCGGGGTTCTCGGATTCGGGCTTCGAGGCTTCGGGCTTCGGGTCGTCGTGCTCGCTCATGACGCAACCGTAGACGTGCAAAGAACTAGTTGCAAGCCTTTCTTTGCATCAACCTCTTTGCAAGAGGTTCTTTGTAACCCGGGACCCCTCACCCCTTCCGAATGAACCCCTGCTCCACCAGCCACTCCTTCGCCACGTCGTGCGGATCGCGGCCCTCCACGTCCACCCGGGCGTTGAGGTCCTGCGCGACCTCCGTCGTCAGCTTCGCGCTCACCGGGTTCAACAGGGCGGCGATCGCCGGGTACTTGGCGAACGTAGAGGCGTGCAGCTCCGGGGCCGCGTTGTAGTTGGGGAAGAAGTGCCGGTCGTCGGTCAGGACGTCCAGGTCCATCGCCTTGATCCGGCCGTCCGTCGTGAAGACCTCGCCCAGCAGGCAGGAGCTGGACTTGGACACCTGGGTGTAGATGATCCCGGCGTCCATCTTCTGGATCCTGGAGGCGGGGATCGACATCCCGTACGCCTTCTCCATGCCCGGCAGCCCGTCGTTCCGGGACGCGAACTCGTTCTCCACGCACACCGAGACCGCCGACGGGTCCTTCTTCGTCAGCGCGGCCACCTCCGAGAGCGTCCTGAGCTTGTACTTCGCGTTGTTCCGCTTGCTGATGGCGAGCGCGTACGTGTTGTTGAGCGTCGACTGGGGCAGCCAGGTCACCCCGTTCCGCACGTCCGCGTCCCGCACCGCCCGCCACTGCGCCTGCGGGTCGGTGATGGGCTTGCTGTGGCCGAGGTAGGTGATCCACGCCGTGCCGGTGTACTCGTACATCGCGTCCGCGTCGCCCTTGACGATCGCCTCGCGCGCGCTGATCGAGCCCGGCAGATTGGTGCGGTCGACGACATCGGCGCCGGCCGCCTTGAAGACCAGACCGGCCATCTGGCCGAGGATGATGTTCTCGCTGAAGTTCTTCGAAGTGACCGTCAGGGAGGCCCCCTTGAGGGGGCGGCCCTGGCCCACCGAGCCCGGCCGGACGTCGTCCACCATCGGCGAGCCGCTCGTGAGGCCGCAGCCGGAGAGCGGGAGCGACAGCAGGACGAGGGCGCCCGCCGCCCGCGCCCACCCCGCCGTCCACCTCGTACGTACGCGACGCATCACCCCACCTCCAGTCCGCGCGGGGTCAGCGCCACCTCGGCCAGCGAGGCCAGCCAGTCCACCAGCAGGGCGAGCGCGACCGTCAGGACCGACCCGAGGACCAGGACCGGCATGCGCTGGGTCTGGATCCCGGAGGTGATCAGGTCGCCGAGCCCGCCACCGCCGCCGAACGTGGCCAGCGTGGCCGTGCCGACGTTCAGGACGAGCGCCGTGCGCACGCCCGCGAGGATCAGCGGGACCGCGAGCGGCAGTTCGACCTTGCCCAGGGTGCCGAGCGCCGACATGCCGATGCCGCGCGAGGCCTCCACCAGCTGCGGGTCGATCGCCTTCAGGCCCGCGACCGTGTTGGAGAGCACCGGGAGGACCGCGTAGATCACCATGCCGATGACCGCCGTGGAGGGGCCGATGCCCAGCCAGATCACCAGCAGGGCGAGCAGCCCGATCGCCGGCGTCGCCTGGCCGATGTTGGCGACCGCCGTGACCAGGGGGGCGGCCCGGCTCAGCCCGCGCCGGGTCAGTGCGATGCCCAGCGGGATCGCCACGAGCAGCACCCAGAAGGTGGAGACGGCGGTGAGCTTCACGTGCTGCCAGAGCCGGAGCTGCACATTGCCGTTGTCGAGGGAGTTCTTCGCGATCGAGTCCAGCTGGACGTTGGTGATCCAGACGAAGGCGATCAGCAGGACCACCGCGACCACCGCGGGCAGCAGCACCAGCTTCTGCCAGGTGATCCGGCGCCTCGGCGGCGCGGGCGCCGGGGCGGGTTCCGCCTCGTCGTCGCGGAAGACGTGGCCGCCGGCCTCGTGCTCGCCCGGCGGGCGCCCGGGTGCGGTGCTCATCCGTCCGCACCGCCGTCCGAACCCTCCAGCTCCTGCTCGGTCAGATGGTGGCGGGTCTCCTCCAGGTCGTGCTGGTGCTCGACGGCGGCCAGCCGGTCGGCCTCCAGGAGCTCGTGGACGGAGTTCAGCAGGGTCTCCATGTCGACGACGCCGATGTACTCGCCGCGCCGCCCGGTCACCGCGACCCGGCCGCCGGAGTCGATGAGCACCGCCTCCAGGGCGTCGTGCAGGGTCGCGTCCCGGGTCACCGTGTCGTGCACCAGCTGCCCGGCCCGCGCCAGCGACCCCTTGGCCCGCATCAGGTCGCCGCGCCGCAGCCATTTGTACGGGCGCCCGCGCCGGTCCAGCATCAGGAGCTCGTTGTGCGGGCCGCTGCGCAGCTTGTTGAAGATCGACTGGAGCGGGTCGTCGACGGTGACCGTCGGCACGTCGGCCATCTCCACGTCCCGTACGCGCGTCAGGTTCAGCCGCTTCAGCGCCGCGCCCGCCCCCACGAACCCGGACACGAAGTCGTCGGCCGGGTTGGTGAGGATCGCCTCCGGGGTGTCGAACTGAGCGATGTGCGAACGCTCGCGCAGCACCGCGATCCGGTCGCCCAGCTTGATCGCCTCGTCGAAGTCGTGGGTGACGAACACGATGGTCTTGTGCAGCTCGTGCTGGAGCCGGATGAGCTCGTCCTGGAGGTGGTCGCGGGTGATCGGGTCGACCGCGCCGAACGGCTCGTCCATCAGCAGCACCGGCGGATCCGCCGCCAACGCCCGTGCCACACCGACCCGTTGCTGCTGTCCGCCGGAGAGCTGGCGGGGGTAGCGGCCGTGGAACTCGCGCGGATCGAGCCCGACCAGGTCGAGCATCTCCTCCACCCGGTCCTTCACCTTCGACTTGGACCAGCCGACCATCTTCGGTACGAGCGCGATGTTCTCGGCGACCGTCATGTGCGGGAAGAGCCCGGACGACTGGATCGCGTACCCGACCTTGCGGCGCAGCTTCACCGGGTCGATGTCGGTGACGTCCTCGTCGTTGATCCGGATGCGACCGGATGACGGTTCGATCAACCGGTTGATCATCTTGAGCGTGGTCGACTTCCCGCACCCGGAGGGCCCCACGAAGATCACGGTCTCGCCCGCCTTGATCTCCATGCTGACGTTGTCCACGGCCGGGCCGGGGTTGCCCGGATAGCGTTTGGTCAGGTTCTCCAGCTCGATGGAGGCGCCGGAGGTGGCGGCGGCCCGGGTCTCGGTGGTGGCGTCGGACGGCTCAGGCACGGATCCCCCTGGGAATGGTCAGTCGGCCGATCAGGACGTACGCGGCGTCGAAGAGCAGGGCGAGGACGACGATCCCGAGGGTGCCCGCGAGCACCTGGTTGATCGCGTTGGCGCTGCCGAGCGAGGCGATACCGCGGAAGATCTCGTTGCCGAGCCCCGGGCCGGAGGCGTACGCGGCGATCGCGGCGATGCCCATCAGCATCTGCGTCGACACCCGGATCCCGGTGAGGATCGGCGGCCACGCCAGCGGCAGCTCGACCCGGAGCAGCCGGGCCGGGCGCGACATCCCGATGCCCTTGGCCGCGTCCACGAGCGAAGGATCGACTCCGCGCAGACCGACGATCGCGTTGCGGACGATCGGCAGCAGCCCGTACAGCGTCAGCGTGATGACGGTGGGCGCGACCCCGAGCCCCACCAGCGGGATCAGCAGACCGATCAGGGCGAGGGAGGGGATGGTGAGGACCATCGACGTGGAGGTGACGGCCAGCGCGCCCGCCCAGCCGCTGCGGTACGTGAGGACGCCGATCAGGACGCCGAGGACGGTCGCGATCACCATGCACTGGAAGACCGCGCTGGCGTGCTGGAAGGCGTCAGTGAGCAGCTGCTGATGCCGGCTGGACAGATAGCTCCAGAAGCTCACACCACACCACCTCACTCAGCCTCTGACAGAGTCCTCCGCGGCCTGCTCCACCAGCGGGATGATCCGCAGCGGAACGGGGTTCTCCATGACGATCGCCGTGGAGGCCCGGACGATGCCATCAAAACCGACGACCCGGTCGATCACCCGCTGGAGATCGGCGTTGGAGCGGGCCACCAGGCGGCAGAGCATGTCGCCGTGCCCGGTGGTGGTGTGCAGCTCCAGGACCTCGGGCACGGTGGCCAAGTGCGCCCGTACGTCGGCGCCCTGGCCCTGTTTGATCTCCAGGGTCGCGAAGGCGGTCACCGGGTACCCGAGCGCCGCCGGGTCGACGTCCGGGCCGAATCCCCGGATGACTCCATTCGACTGAAGCCGGTCGAGCCGGGCCTGGACGGTGCCGCGCGCCACGCCGAGCCGACGGGACGCCTCAAGGACCCCGATACGCGGCTCCCGCGCCAGGAGCACGATGAGTCGCCCGTCCAGATGATCGATCGCCATGAGCCACTCCGGATGGTCACGATGTACAGAAAGGGGGTGAAGCCTGCCCAGCGACTGAGCAGATTGCACACTCCAAACACAAACTATTGCGCACCTTGCAGGACGGGGGGAGCCTGCCGCTATGACTGAGACCATCGATCACACGCCCGACACCGCACGGCAGGCCGACCCCTTCCCGGTGAAGGGAATGGACGCGGTCGTCTTCGCCGTGGGCAACGCCAAGCAGGCCGCCCACTACTACTCGACCGCCTTCGGCATGAAGCTCGTCGCGTACTCCGGACCGGAGAACGGCAGCCGCGAGACCGCCTCGTACGTCCTGACCAACGGCTCCGCCCGTTTCGTGTTCACCTCCGTCATCAAGGCGTCCACCGACCACGGCCGCTTCCTGAGCGACCACGTGGCCGAGCACGGGGACGGCGTCGTCGACCTCGCCATCGAAGTGCCGGACGCGCGCGCGGCGTACAAGTACGCCACCGAGCACGGCGCGACCGGCCTGGCCGAGCCGTACGAGCTGAAGGACGAGCACGGCACGGTCGTCCTCGCGGCGATCGCCACGTACGGCAAGACCCGCCACACCCTGGTCGACCGGTCCGGCTACACCGGCCCGTACCTGCCCGGCTTCGTCGCCGCCGACCCGATGGTCGAGCCGCCGGCCAAGCGCACGTTCCAGGCGATCGACCACTGCGTGGGCAACGTCGAGCTCGGCAAGATGAACGAGTGGGTGGCGTTCTACAACAACGTCATGGGCTTCACGAACATGAAGGAGTTCGTGGGCGACGACATCGCGACCGAGTACAGCGCGCTGATGTCGAAGGTGGTCGCGGACGGCACGCTGAAGGTGAAGTTCCCGATCAACGAACCGGCCATCGCCAAGAAGAAGTCGCAGATCGACGAGTACCTGGAGTTCTACGGGGGCGCGGGCGTCCAGCACATCGCGCTCGCCACGAACGACATCGTCTCGACGGTACGGGCGATGCGCGCCGCGGGCGTGGCGTTCCTGGACACGCCGGACTCGTACTACGACACCCTCGGCGAGTGGGCGGGCGAGACCCGGGTGCCCGTCGAGACCCTGCGCGAGCTGAAGATCCTCGTGGACCGGGACGAGGACGGCTACCTCCTCCAGATCTTCACCAAGCCGGTGCAGGACCGGCCGACGGTCTTCTTCGAGATGATCGAGCGCCACGGCTCGATGGGCTTCGGCAAGGGCAACTTCAAGGCGCTCTTCGAGGCGATCGAGCGGGAGCAGGAGAAGCGGGGCAATCTGTGACCTGCAACTGGCCGTGCGAATACGGTAGTTGAGTTACGGTCGAACCCTGCGGCCCCCACGGACCTGACCCGTGGGGGCCGCGGTATTTTCCCGGACGGGGGCCGCAGTTTGTCTGCGGGTGGGTGGGGGCTGGCCGGTGGCCGGTTGCGTGTTCGCCTGCGGGTTCGGTGGGGGCTGAGCGCGCAGTTCCCCGCGCCCCTTAGGCATCTCCAGCCCCTCGGGCGTGCGAGGTGCGGGCCCCTTTTAGGGGCGCGGGGAACTGCGCGACCAGCCACAGTCGGCCCGCAGGCGAACGGAGACCCGGGGCGGAGCCCCGAAGCGGGGTGCAGGGGCCGCAGGCCCCGCAGAGGGGGTCCGGGGGCGTAGCCCCCGGGAAACCACCTCCACCCCCACCCACCCCCGGAGGGTTAAGGGAACGGGCGGGGTGGGGGGATTCACTGCTTGCGCTTGGGCGGCTTCGAGCCCGACCCCGTCGGCTTCTGGGTGGCCGACCCCGTCGACGGGGACCCCGCCGAGCCGGAAGCCCCCGACCCCGACCCCGCCCCCGGCGGATCCGGCACGTACCCGTACACATCCTTCGGCCCCCCCTCCGGCAGCTCCCCCAACCCCTCCAACCCCTCCCGAGCCTTCGGCGCAAGCAGCGGCGAGAAGGAAGGATTCGTCCGCAGCGCCTCCTCCAGATCGCGCCGCGCCGGACCGGACTGCCCGAGCTCCCGCTCCAGCACCCCCCGGTGATAGGAGAACAGGGCGCTCCGCCCCCCCTTCTCCGCCGCCTTCTTCGCGAACGCGAGCCCCTCCTCCGACTCCCCGGCCCGGTACAGCGCCCACCCCAGCGCATCCGCCACGGCCGCGCTCGGCGCGCGCCGCCACTCCGCGCGCAGCCGCTCCACCGCCGACTCCGGCGCCCCGTGGTCCGCCTCGAAGCGGCCGAGGACGAGCGCGTCGCTCACCCCGTGCCCGTCGTCCGAGGCGGCCCGTGCGCGCAGCCGCGCGTACTGGGCGCGAGCGTCCGCCCCGAGCCCCAGCGACTCGTACAACTCGCCCAGTTCCAACAGGTACTCGGGACGCGGCTGACGCGCGACCGCCGCCGCGTAGTCGTGGCGAGCCGCCCCCGTACGGCCCAGCGCCAGCTCGGCCCGCGCCTTCCCGGCCAGCGCCGCGTGCCCGCCCGGATCCGTGCGCAGCGCCGCCGAGTGCTGTGCGAGGGCCTCCGCCGGCTCGCCCCGGTCCCACGCCAGGTCGCCCAACTGCCGCAGGCAGTCCGCCTTCTGGACCGGCGTCGTGGCGTACGCGGCCGCCTCGGTCAGCGTCACCGCCGCGTCCTCGCGCCAGCCCCGTTCCCGGTACACCGCCCCCGACGCGGCGAGCGCCACCGAGCCGCCGCGCAGATCGAGCAGCTGCTCCACCGACTTGCTCGCGCCCTTGAGGTCACCCAGACCCCCGTACGCGTCGATCAGCACCGGATACACCGTCCAGCGCTTGGGCTCGCGCCGCCGGACCTCCTCGGCCAGCGTCCGAGCGGCCCCGTAGTCGTGGCGCGCGTTGGCGAGCGCCGCGAGGCCGATCTGCGCGTCCGCGTTGCCCCGCGCGGCCGGTCGGACCGCCAGCGAGCGGCGCAGGGCCCACTCGGCGCGCGGATAGTACGAGGAGTCCGCCGCCCGCAGCCCGCGCCCCAGATAGGCGGAGCCGAGCACCGCCCAGGAGGCGTCGTCCGAGGGGTGCGTGCGCACCCACGCCCGCCGGTCCGCGATCAGCGCGGTCAGATCGGCGGCCGCCGCGGGCGCCCCGGCCCCGACGGCCGTCAGCGCCCGCGCGACCGGTCCCGGCGCGGGCGGCGGCGCGTCGTGGCCGCCGCCGATCCGGGTCTGCGGCAGGACCACGAGGACCCCGGCGGTCAGCAGCGCGGCCACCGCCGCGCCGATCATCGTGCGGCGCGCGGTGCGGGCGGGCGGCGGCCCGGCGGGCTCCAGCGGCCTCGGCCGGGACGGCGGCGGCAGCGTCAGGGTCTGCCGGTGCGGCGGCCATTCGTGTTCGGTCTCCATGGCGATCACTGTGCGTCCATACGAAGAGCACATCCCGCCCGCGCCCGCCGGGCCGCGCAGGGTTCACACCGATGGCCCCGGGTGCCACGCTGGGATCATGAACGATGGAGCCGAGCCCGTCGCCACGCCCGCCCCCGAGCCGGGCGCCCTCCTCGAACGGCTGCGCGCGGGCCTGCCCGCCGACGCGCTGATCACCGACCCGGACGTCACCGCCTCCTACGCCCACGACATGGCGAGCTTCTGCGCCGCCGGGGCCCCGGCCGTGGTCGTCCTGCCGCGTACGGTCGAGCAGGTCCAGCACGTGATGCGCACCGCCACCGAGCTGCGCGTCCCGGTGGTGCCGCAAGGCGCCCGCACCGGCCTTTCGGGCGGCGCCAACGCGACCGAGGGATGCGTCGTGCTGTCCCTGGTCAGGATGGACCGCATCCTGGAGATCAGCCCGGTCGACCGGGTCGCGGTCGTCGAGCCCGGTGTCGTCAACGCCGTGCTCTCCCGGAAAGTCATGGAACACGGGCTCTACTACCCGCCGGATCCGTCCAGTTGGGAGCAGTGCACCATCGGCGGCAACATCGGCACCGCGTCCGGCGGGCTGTGCTGTGTGAAGTACGGGGTGACCGCCGAGTACGTCCTGGGCCTCGACGTGGTCCTCGCCGACGGCCGCCTCCTGGAGACCGGCCGGCGCACCGCCAAGGGCGTCGCCGGATACGACCTGACCCGGCTCTTCGTCGGCTCCGAGGGCAGCCTCGGCATCGTGGTGAAGGCCGTGCTCGCGCTCAGGCCCGCACCGCCCGAGCAGCTGGTGCTCGCCGCCGAGTTCCCCTCGGTGGCCGCCGCCTGCGACGCGGTCTGCGCGATCATGGAGCGCGGCCACACCCCGTCGCTGCTCGAACTCATGGACCGTACGACCGTACGGGCCGTCAACCGCATGGCGAACATGGGTCTGCCGGACAGCACCGAGGCGCTGCTGCTCGCCGCCTTCGACACCCCCGACCCCGCCGCCGACCTGGCCGCCGTGGGGGAGCTGTGCACCGCCGCGGGAGCCGTCGAGGTGGTTCCGGCCGAGTCGGCTGCCGAGTCCGAACTGCTGCTCCAGGCAAGGCGGTTGGCGCTCACGGCGCTGGAGACCATCAAGTCGGCCACGATGATCGACGACGTCTGCGTCCCGCGCTCCCGGCTCGCCGCGATGCTGGAGGGGACCACGGCGATCGCCGTCAAGTACGACCTGACCATCGGCGTCTGCGCGCACGCCGGGGACGGCAACACCCACCCGGTCGTCTGCTTCGACGCCGCCGACGAGGACGAGTCGCGGCGGGCCCGGGAGTCCTTCGACGAGATCATGGCGCTCGGTCTGGAGTTGGGCGGCACCATCACCGGCGAGCACGGCGTGGGCGTGCTGAAGAAGGAGTGGCTGGCCCGCGAACTCGGCCCGGTGGGCGTGGAGATGCAGCGCGCGGTCAAGCGCACCTTCGACCCGCTGGGGCTGCTGAACCCCGGCAAGCTGTTCTGAACAACCGTTACTCCTGTGCCCTGTACGCCTGTTTCCTCTCCCGTCACGCACCCTCCTCCGGCCGGGACTCGTCCGAGGGCCACGGGTCGTTCAGATACAGCTCCTCGGCGCGGCTGCGGCCGGTCGCGCGGCCGGTCGTGGGCGCGAGCAGCTCGGCGAGGCCGTCGTCGATGCCGAGCTGCTCGGTCTCAGAACCCGGAGGGACCACCCGCAGAGTCCGCTCCAGCCACGCCGACACCTGGGCGGACGGCGCCTCCAGGAGCGCGTCGCCGTCCGGCGAGCTGAGCGCCATCAGGATCACGCTGCGCCCGTCCACCTTGGTGGGCCAGATCCGGACGTCGCCGTGACCGCACGGCCGGAACACCCCCTCGACGAGCAGCTCACGGGCGAACGTCCAGTTGACGGGGTGATCGGTGCCGATGTGGAAGGTGATGTGCACGGCGTACGGGTCGTCCGTGCGATAGGTCAGCCGGGCCGGGACCGGGATGCTGCGCTCGGGCGACAGCACGAGTTTGAGCTCCAGCTCGCGTTCCACCACGGTGTGCATGACAGTGCCTTTCCTCTCCGCGTACGAGCCCGGGATCGGGCCGCACCAGGAGAGAGCGGGCTGCGGCGCCGCTATGACGCGACTTCCGGAAAATTTTTCCGGCGGCCCGGGAAATGGCCCGCACGGGGGTTCCCGCCCCGGTCCCCGGGCGGGTGGGGCACGCCTCCACGTTGACCGGATAGTGGTCGGTACCGACGGACCCGCCCGGTGGCGGTCGCCCGTCTGGTAGATGTGGACCCTTGTATTGACGAGGCCCACGAGCAGATACGGGACCGTGATGAGCGCCCCCACCCCGGCAACCGGCGACGGAACCCCCTTCGCAGGCTTCTATCCAGATCCGTCCATCCCCGGATATGTCCGGTACTGGAACGGCGCCGCCTGGGTGCCCGGTACGAGCCGGCCCGCCCCGGCCGAGGGCGAAGCCATGCCCGTGCCGCCGGCCGGTGCGGCCCCGGCGGCGCCCGCCCTCGCCTCGGCCCCGCCGATGCCGATGCCCGCGCCCGCCGTGGAGGAGACGGGCCCCGTCTTCCTCGACGAGCCCGACCCCGTCCCCCTCCACGGCAGCCGCCCCGACCCGGCCCCGGCCTGGCAGGCCGACGCCTCCCACCAGTCGGGCTTCGGCGACGACGCGGCGCGGCGGATCTCGTGGGGGCAGCCGGGGGACCCGGCGCCGGGGCAGGTGCCCCAGCCGCTTCCGGCGCAGCCGGAGACCGGGCGGCCGCAGCCGCTTCCACTGCCCGCCGGACCGGCGTCCCAGCGGGCCGGGGCGGCCGTGCCGTTGCCCGCCGACCCGGCCCCCGTTCCGCAGGGCCAGGGGCGCGCCCAGGCCCCGTCGGGCGCGCCGGTGCCGGTGCAGTCGCTGCCCGCGCAGCCGTTGCCGGGCCGGCAGTGGCCCGGGGACCCGCGCGTCGGGGGCGACCCGCGGGTGGCCGACCCGCGCCGGGCCGAGCCGCAGGGCGCCCCGGCGGCCGTCCGGCCCGCGCCCGCCCGGGCCGCGCTGCCCTCGGCGCCGGTCGCCCCGCAGCAGCCCGCCCCCGTACAGCAACAGCAGGCCGCCGCGCCGCCCTCCGTGCCGCAGCAGGCCGCCCCGCCCTCCTCGCCCGTCACCACCGGGTCCGGCGGGGGCTCCGCGTCCTGGGCGCAGCAGGTGCACCAGCTGGCGCGGCCCGAGGAGCCCTCGGGTCCCGGAGAGCCCGTGGTGCCGTGGAAGCCGCCCGTGGAGGACCCGTTCCTGCGGGCCGCGCGGGCGCAGGCCGCGGCCCGGCCCGCCGGTCTCGGGCGGCGGCTCGCCGCCCGGCTGGTGGACACCGTGGTGCTCGGCGGGGCCGTCGCCGGGCTCGCCGTGCCGCTCTGGATCAAGGGCGCGGACCACATCCAGGAGAAGATCGACGCCGCCAAGCTGTCCGGCGAGACGGTGACGGTGTACCTCCTGGACGCGACCACCGCCGGCTATCTCGCGATCGTGCTCGGCGCCTTCCTGCTCCTCGGCCTGCTCTACGAGGCGCTGCCCACCGCCAAGTGGGGCCGCACGCTGGGCAAGCGGCTGCTGCGGGTCCAGGTGCGCGACCTGGAGTCGCACGAGCCGCCGGCCTTCGGCGCGGCCCTGCGCCGCTGGCTGGTCTACGGCGTCCTCGGCGTCCTCGCCGTCGGCGTGGTCAACGTCGTGTGGTGCCTGTTCGACCGCCCGTGGCGCCAGTGCTGGCACGACAAGGCGGCCCGCACCTTCGTCGCGGGCACCTGACGCCGGGGCCGGGCGGCGGCCGTACCCCGAACGGGCCCCGTGCCGTTGCGGGGCCCCACCCCGCGCGGTGCACTGCGGACATGAGCAACGAACCGCCCCCCGGCCGGCCGCCCGAGGACGAGCCGCCCGAGAACGACCCGTTCCTCAAGAAGCCGTCCGACTCTCCCGGCTGGAGCCAGGGCCCGCCCCCCGGAGGCGGCCCACCTCCGGGCAGCGGCGCCCCTCCCCCCGGCGGCGGTCCGTACGGCAGCCCTCCCCCCGGAAGCCCCTACGGCACGCCGCCCCCCGGTTCGCCCTATGGCAGCACCCCGCCGCCGTACGACCCGTACGGCGGGGGAAACCAGTACGGCGGTCCCGATCCGCTCAGCGGGATGCCGCCGCTCGCCGACTTCGGGCGGCGGCTGCTCGCCCGCATCATCGACGCCCTGCTGATCGCGATCCCGCTCGGCCTGCTGGAGTGGGCGACCTCGGACCGCTGGGTGTACCAGACGAGGAGCGGCGAGGACACCTCCGACGTCATCGGCCGGGCGTACAGCGGCAGCGGACTCGCCTGGAACCTCATCGGCATCGTGGCGTATCTCGCGTACGACACCATCATGCTGAAGCGGGACGGTCAGACGGTCGGCAAGAAGCTGCTGAACCTGCGGGTCGCGATGCTCAACGACGGCAGCGTGCCCACCACGAGCGCCGCCCTGGCCCGCACGGCCGTGCTGTGGCTGCCCGCCCTGCTGTGCTGTCCGTGTCTGTGGCAGATCATCCTCATCATCACGATCCTCACGGACAAGCCCTACAAACAGGGCCTGCACGACAAGGCCGGGAAGACGGTGGTGGTCTCGACCGCCCCCTGACCCGGGGCCGGTTCGGTGCGGAGGGTCAGCTCCGTACCGAGTCGGCCGGTACGCGCGCCCCAGGCTCGGCGCTCTCCTCGACGGCGGCGGCGCGGTTCGTACGAACCGTGCGCGCCGCCTTCGGCATGGGGACCGTCACGGCGACCAGTAGCCCCAGCAGGAGCGCGGCGAGCACTATCACTCCCACCCCGACGCCCGAGTCGGTCTGGGAGAGAAGAATCATGGCTACGGTCGAGAAGACGACGGTGGCCGAACCGTAGGCGAGCTGTGCTGCAGTCGGACGCGGCATGGCGGTATCCGTCCTCGGGGGCAGGCATCGGATGGGGGCGGGTCTCTCGACCGGGCAACCGGATCGCACTGTCAAGCGACTCTACGACGGTGCTTGCCCCCACGGAACCGCCGGTAAGCGTGACCTAACCCACGGTGCCGGTGCACGGGGGGCGCACGGAGTCATTCCGCATTCCGACAGGCGAGACAGGCGCACCCGATGTCCGGGTTGGGTAGCACATCGGAAGCGTTCGGATAGCGGAAGTGCGGCTCTACATAATGTAATTGGCTGACCCAAGTCAAGATCTGTCTTTTCTTTGGCAACTCCGGTCCAATGTCGTCACTTGAGACGCGTGCCGCGCACCGGAGACCAGACCCCTCACCCCCGGTCCGTGCCTGCGGCCGCGGGGGAGGACATCATCAAGTGACCAGCAACAGACGAGCGGTCAGAGCTGCCGCCATACTCGTGGCCCTGGCCACGACCGGCGCGATAGGCTCCGCGTTCGCCACCGCCCAGGCCGACACCAAGGCCCCGGCACCCGTCGAGCGGCGGGACCCGGGCACCGGCTCGGCCAAGCACATCGACGACATTCCGGGCCCGTTCACCAAGCAGCGGGAGCAGCAGCGGCAGGCGGCGCTGCAGAAGGTCATCGCGGGCGACAAGAAGGTGCAGCAGCGCGGCGCCTCCAAGGTCGTCCAGCTCGACGACAAGAAGTACGTCGAGCTCGGCCGCGAGAAGACCGACAAGATCTTCACGGTCCTGGTGGACTTCGGGGACCAGATCGACAGCACGACCACGTTCGACCCGGACGGCCCGACCGGCCCCAAGCCGCCGGTCCTCAAGTACGGGGGCACGGCCGGCCCGGCGCACAACACGATCCAGCAGCCGGACCGCGCCAAGGACAACTCCACCGCCTGGCAGAAGGACTACAGCCGGCAGCACTTCCAGGACCTGTACTTCGGGACCGGCAAGAACGCCGACGGCACCCAGAAGCACTCCCTGAAGACGTACTACGAGAAGACCTCCTCGGGCCGCTACTCGGTCGACGGCACGGTCACGGACTGGGTCCGCGTCCCCGCCAACGAGGCCCGCTACGGCTCGAACTACTGCGGCGCCACCAACTGCTCCAACGTGATGGACCTGGTCCGTGACGGCGTCAACGCCTGGGCCGCGGACCAGAAGGCCAAGGGCCAGACCACCGAGCAGATCAAGGCGACCCTGGCGCAGTACGACCAGTGGGACCGCAACGACTTCGACAACGACGGCAACTTCAACGAGCCCGACGGCTACATCGACCACTTCCAGATCGTCCACGCGGGCGAGGACGAGTCGGCCGGCGGCGGCGCGCAGAAGACCGACGCCCTGTGGGCCCACCGCTCGTACGCCTACGGCACGGACGCGGGCAAGACCGGCCCGGCGACCAACAAGGCCGGCGGCACGCAGATCGGCGACACCGGCATCTGGGTCGGCGACTACACGATGCAGCCGGAGAACGGCGGCCTCGGCGTCTTCGCCCACGAGTACGGCCACGACCTCGGTCTGCCGGACCTCTACGACACCACGAACACCGCCGAGAACTCGGTCGGCTTCTGGTCCCTGATGTCGGCCGGCTCCTGGCTGGGCACCGGCAAGGACTCGATCGGCGACATGCCGGGCGACATGACCGCCTGGGACAAGCTCCAGCTGGGCTGGCTGAACTACGGCACGGCCAAGGCCGCGACGCACTCGACCACCAAGCTGGGCGTCTCGGAGTACAACACCAACGACAAGCAGGCGCTCGTCGTCGAGCTGCCGAAGAAGCCCGTCACCACCACGGTCGTGAAGCCCGCCGAGGGCACGAAGCAGTGGTGGAGCGGGATGGGTGACAACCTCAACAACACCCTGACCCGCCCGGTCGACCTGTCCGGCAAGTCCAAGGCCTCCCTGGACCTCCAGGGCTGGTGGGACATCGAGCTGGACTACGACTTCCTGTACGCCGAGGCCTCCACGGACGGCGGCGCCACCTGGACCGCGCTGGACGGCACCGCCGACGGCAAGCAGATCAGCCGCGACCCCAGCGACAAGCCGGCCCTGACCGACGTGTCGGGCGCGTACAAGAAGCTCTCGTACAACCTGGACGCCTTCGCGGGCAAGAAGATCGACCTCCGCTTCCGCTACGCCACTGACGGCGGCGCGGGCGGCAAGGGCTTCACCGCCGACGCGATCACCGTGAACGCCGACGGCGCCGCGCTCTTCACCGACGGTGGCGAGGGCGACGACAACGGCTGGACGCTGAAGAACTTCTCCCGCATCGGCGAGTCGTTCACCAACGACTACCCGCAGTACTACATCGCGGAGAACCGCCAGTTCGTGTCGTACGACGAGACCCTCAAGGTCGGCCCGTACAACTTCGGCTTCGCCAAGACCCGCCCGTCCTGGGTGGAGCACTACGCGTACCAGCCCGGTCTGCTCATCTGGCTCTGGGACCTGTCCCAGAAGGACAACAACGTCTCGGTCCACCCGGGCCACGGCCAGATCCTGCCGATCGACGCCCACGCCAAGCCGCTGAAGTGGGCGGACGGCACGCTGATGCGCAACAAGATCACGCCGTTCGACGCGACCTTCAGCTTCTACCCGACGGGCGCGCTCACCCTGCACAAGGCCGACGTGGCGACCACGGTCCGCCCGCAGTCCGGCGTGCCGATGTTCGACGACCACCGGGGCACCTACTGGTACAAGGAGAACCCCACGGGAAGCGTGCTGGTTCCTGACACCAACACCCGGATCTCCATCGTCCAGCAGCCCAAGGACGGCTCGACGATCACCGTGAAGGTTGGTCCGTCGACCAAGTAGTTCCCAAAACCGCAGGTCAAACCATGATCGGCCGTCGCCCTCTAGCGGGCGGCGGCCGATCGTGTTTAGGTGCGTCCTACGAGTCCTTATTGACACGACGTCTCACGGGGGAGCGGTACGCCATGCCTGGCGGAGGTTTCAGCAAGCTGCCGAACGGCAGCGTCGTCGTCGCGCTCACGCTGCCCAGCCCCGCCGGGGACGGCCGCCAGGTGCGCGTCCTGGTCCATGCGGCCAACCGGGCCCGCGCCCTGACCCGGCTGCGGAACCTGGGCCTGCGCGCGGTCTATCTGCGCGGCAACACCGAGCCGCCCACGCCGGACGAGATCACGGCGGTCCTGCACCACCCGGACGGCCTCCTGTGGCGCACCGCGCCGCAGCCGGAGGCCGAGGAGCTCTGGCACCCGATACGGGCGCTGCTGCGGCCGTAGCGGGGCTCAGACCACCGGCTTGCCGGACAGCTCCGCGCCCGCCGCCCGCAGCTCCTCGATCGCCCGAGCGGTCGTCTCCTCGGAGACGCCGGCGGTCAGATCGAGCAGTACATGCGTGGCGAAGCCCGCCCGCACCGCGTCCAGCGCCGTGGCCCGTACACAGTGGTCGGTGGCGATGCCGACCACGTCGACCTCGGTGACCTCTCGGGCCCGCAGCCACTCCGCCAGGCCCACCCCGTTCTCGTCGCGCCCCTCGAAGCCGCTGTACGCGGCCGCGTGGGCGCCCTTGTCGAAGACCGCGTCTATGGCGCCGCAGGCGACCGCCGGGGCGAAGTTCGGGTGGAAGCCCACGCCCTCCGTCCCGGCCACGCAGTGCACCGGCCAGGAGCGCCGGAAGTCGGGGTGCGCCGAGAAGTGGTCGCCCGGGTCGACATGGTGGTCGCGGGTGGCCACCACATGGCGGTAGACGGACCCGGCGGCCTGGCCGATCAGGTCGGTGATGGCAGCGGCGACGTCGGAGCCACCCGTGACCGCGAGGCTGCCGCCCTCGCAGAAGTCGTTCTGAACGTCTACGACGATCAACGCGCGGTGCATGTCGGCTGTCCTTCGGTCAGGGGGCTGTTCAACGAGCGTAGAGACTCCGACCCCGGTCCGGCAGGGGGCAATTGGGGTGCAAAGGCCCGGACGTGCGGCCTTACGCGTACTCCGTGGGCAGTACCGGTTCGCCCCGCGACAGCTGGATCGCGGACATCGGCAGCGCGCCGCGCGCCGCGATGTGCCGCTCCCGGGCGGTGTCCAGCGGCTCGCGGGCCACCACCACGCCACCCTTGACCAGCTCGGCGAGCAGCTGCCGGTCGGCCAGCTCGGCCGGGACCGGGCCGGTGCCGACGACCTCGGCCTCCGCGATCCCGTCGGCGTCGGTGCGCCGGGCGGCCCACTTGCGGCCGCCGATCGAGGTCTTGCCGCCCATCGACTTCTTCGCCACCGGCACCAGCGGCGCCTTCGGGTCCGCGCTCTGCGCGCGGGCGACCAGCTTGTAGACCATGGAGCAGGTGGGGTGCCCGCTGCCGGTGACCAGCTGGGTGCCGACGCCGTACGCGTCCACGGGCGCGGCCGCCAGCGAGGCGATGGCGTACTCGTCGAGGTCCGACGTCACCACGATCCTCGTCTTCGTCGCGCCCAGCTCGTCGAGCTGCTGGCGCACCCGGTGGGCGACGAGCAGCAGGTCCCCGGAGTCGATCCGGACGGCGCCGAGCTCGGGGCCCGCGATCTCCACGGCGGTACGGACCGCCTCGGCCACGTCGTAGGTGTCCACCAGAAGGGTGGTGCCCCGGCCCAGCGAGTCCACCTGGGCCCGGAAGGCGTCCCGCTCGCTGTCGTGGAGCAGGGTGAAGGCGTGCGCACTGGTGCCGACGGTGGGGATGCCGTAGCGGAACCCGGCCGCCAGGTCCGAGGTGGTGGTGAAGCCGCCCACGTACGCGGCCCGGGACGAGGCCACGGCGGCCAGCTCGTGGGTGCGCCGGGCGCCCATCTCGATCAGCGCCCGGCCGCCCGCGGCCGCGGACATCCGGGACGCGGCGGCGGCGATCGCCGAGTCGTGGTTGAGGATCGACAGGATCACGGTCTCCAGGAGCACGCACTCCGCGAAGGAGCCCTCGACCCGCAGGATCGGCGAGCCCGGGAAGTAGACCTCGCCCTCGGGGTAGCCCCAGATGTCGCCCGAGAAGCGGTACGAGGCCAGCCACTGAAGGGTCGGCTCGTCGACGATCGCGCGCTCGCGCAGAAAGCCGAGGACGCCCGCGTCGAAGCGGAAGTTCTCCACGGCGTCCAGGACCCGGCCGGTCCCGGCCACCACGCCGTACCGGCGTCCGTCCGGCAGCCGCCGGGTGAAGACCTCGAAGACCGACCGCCGGTCGGCCGTCCCGGCGCGCAGTGCCGCCTGGAGCATGGTCAGCTCGTACTGGTCCGTGAAGAGCGCGGTCGACGGCACGTCCACCGGCAGCCCAAGGTCCGCAGGGTTCATGGTGCTGGATGCTACTCCTCTTCGCGTCAGAGTGACGATTTCGGGGGCCCGTTTGTGCGACTGCGGTCCCCGAGTGGCAGCATTGGGTAAGTGAGGCTGTGCTTCCCGGGGGAGAACCCCCGGACCCCCGGCAAAGAAGACGAAGGTCGTCCACAGACGTGAGTGTTGCCCCGGTCGAGATCGAACGCCCCGAGTCGGCGGAAGAGACCTTCGCCGTCCCCGAACCCGATGTGCCGTGGGTGACGCTCGTCCACAACGACCCGGTCAACCTCATGAGCTACGTCCAGTACGTCTTCCAGAGCTACTTCGGCTACCCCAAGGACAAGGCCCGCAAGCTGATGCTCGATGTCCACCACAAGGGCCGGGCGGTGGTCTCCAGCGGCAGCCGCGAGGAGATGGAGCGCGATGTGCAGGCGATGCACGGCTACGGGCTGTGGGCCACGCTCACCCAGGACCGCGGCTGATGGCCGGCTACTTCGACCCGCTGCCCGGCGGTGGCGCCGCCGTAGCGCTCGACGAGGTCGAGATCGCCATCCTGCGCTCCCTGGCCGTACAGCTCCTTGAGCTGATCGGCCCCGGCGACGAGCCGATGGAGGGCGAGGACCCGCTGGCCGCGCTCTTCGCCGAGGGCCCCAGCGAGCCGCCCGCCGACCCGGCGCTGGCCCGGCTCTTCCCCGACGCGTACGACAGCGGTGAGAGCGACGAACTGCGCGCCTCCGCCGCCGAGTTCCGCCGCTTCACCGAGAAGGACCTGCGCTCCCGCAAGCGCGACGACGCGCTCGCGGTGGTGCGCGCCCTCGACTCGCTCACCCCGCGGGGCGACGGCGGGGCGGTCCTCAAGCTGTCCGCCGACGACTCGCGGCGCTGGCTGGGCGCGCTCAACGACCTGCGTCTGACCATCGGGACCCGCCTCGATGTCACCGACGAGGACGAGAGCGGCGAGCTGTACCGGCTGCCGGACGAGGACCCGCGCAAGCCGATGGTCATGGCGTACCTCTGGCTCGGCGGGCTTCAGGAGACGCTCGTCGAGACGCTGATGGCCTGACCGCGCCCCTGGCGTGGCCGGAGACGGCTGTTTCCGCTCTGTTCGCTCAGCGGACGCTCAAATCCGCATAACGATCCGATTACCGCAACGGTATGGTTTGCGGTTTCCTGCGCGCTTTGTCCGGTCTTCCCTGTGGCGTGCGCCACAGTCACCCCAGTGGATCACCCGTAAAGACGTGATAAATCTTCACGACCACCAGGGCACGCCACCCATGTTCCCTGGGGCGCTTCGGCCGGCTGACCGCCGGTGGCACTCCATCCACATCCGGGGGGATCAGGACCTGATCCGCGGCTTCACTCATCGAAGCGAGCGGGTCAGCATGGAGAAAGGCGCACCACCATGACCTCAGCGCAGGTCGACAAGCAGGACGACCGCTCCGGCAATGAGGCCGTGGGGACCGCCCACGGCGCAGCCGAGGGCGAGGGATACCAGCGGGGCCTCGGCGCCCGCCAGATCCAGATGATCGCGATCGGCGGAGCCATCGGCACCGGGCTCTTCCTCGGCGCGGGCAAGGCCATCTCCAAGGCCGGCCCCAGCCTCATCCTGGCCTATGCCATCGCGGGCCTGGTCATCTTCTTCATCATGCGGGCGCTGGGCGAGCTGCTCATGTACCGCCCGGTCTCGGGCTCCTTCTCGGAGTACGCCCGTGAGTTCGTCGGCCCGTTCTGGGGCTTCGTCACCGGTTGGACGTACTGGCTCTTCTGGGTCGTCACCGGCATCACCGAAGTCACCGCGGCCGCCCAGTACATGGCCTTCTGGACGCACAACGACGTCCCGCAATGGCTGTACGCGCTGGTCTTCACGCTCATCCTGTACGCGGTGAACCTGATCTCGGTGAAGCTCTTCGGCGAGCTGGAGTTCTGGTTCTCGATGGTCAAGGTGACGGCCATCGTCGGCATGATCCTGATCTGCGCCGGCATCCTCACCGTCGGCTTCTCGGACGCCGCCGACACCGCCACCGTCGCCAACCTCTGGAACGACGGCGGGTTCTTCCCCAAGGGCATCGGCGGCACGCTGATGACCCTGCAGATCGTGATGTTCGCCTTCCTCGCCGTCGAGCTGGTCGGTGTCACCGCGGGCGAGTCCAAGGACCCCGAGAAGACGCTCCCCAAGGCCATCAACACCGTGCCGTGGCGCATCGCCGTCTTCTACATCGGCGCCCTGATCATGATCCTCTCGGTCGTCCCGTGGCACGAGTTCCAGCCGGGCGTGAGCCCCTTCGTCGCGGCCTTCGAGAAGATGGGCCTCGGCGTCGGCGCCGCGGTCGTCAACTTCGTGGTCCTGACGGCCGCCCTGTCCTCCTGCAACTCGGGCATGTACTCCACCGGCCGCATGCTGCGCGACCTCGCGCTCAACGGCCAGGGCCCGAAGGTCTTCACCAAGCTGACCAAGAGCGGCACCCCGCTGATCGGCACCACGGTCTCGGCCGCGCTGATGCTGGTGGGCGTCTGGATCAACTACAAGGCGCCGGGCAAGGCCTTCGACTACGTCGTCTCCTTCGCCACCATCTCCGGCATGTGGGCCTGGATCATGATCCTGGTCTGCCAGATCCGCTACCGCGCCAAGGCCGACCGCGGCGAGCTGCCCCAGTCCACCTTCCGGGCCCCGGGCGCCCCGTTCACCAGCTGGTTCGCGCTGCTGTTCATCTTCATGGTCATCGTGATGATGGGCGTCGACAAGGACTCGCGGGTCTCCCTGTACTGCGCCCCGCTGTGGGGCCTGATCCTGGGCGTCTCGTACCTGGTCCTCAAGGCGCGCAACCCAGACAACAAGGCGTTCGCCAAGCGCTCGTAGCGTTCGCGCAGCCGCCGGTTCTCACCATTCGGGCCGTCCCGTACCACTCCTCGGTACGGGACGGCCCGTCTGCTTATCCTTGCGCTCATGCTGACCCTCACCCAGGCCCTGTACGACCAGATCGTCGCGCACGCCCGCGCCGACCACCCCGACGAGGCGTGCGGCGTGGTCGCAGGCCCGGCCGGCACCGGCCGCCCCGAGCGGTTCGTTCCCATGCTGAACGCGGCCCGCTCGCCCACGTTCTACGAGTTCGACTCGCAGGACCTGCTGAAGCTGTACCGCGAGATGGACGACCGGGACGAGGAGCCGGTGATCGTCTACCACTCGCACACGGCGACCGAGGCGTACCCCTCGCGCACCGACGTGACGTACGCGAACGAGCCCGGCGCCCACTACGTCCTGGTGTCGACGGCGGACACGGACGGCCTCGGCGACTTCCAGTTCCGCTCGTACCGGATCGTGGACGGGAAGATCGAGGAGGAAGAGGTCAAGGTGGTGGAGGCGTACTGAGCCGTACGCGGGGCGCGCGACGGGGCGGCCGCGCCCGGGGGCCCTGCCCGCATCCTGAGCGGAATGCGTCCGCCATCTGAGATCACACTCCGGGAAGCGGACCGGGAATCGATACGATGACCGCATGGTTCCCCACGACGTGAGCGAAGAGAAGCCGAGCAGCCCGCTGCTCGTGGCGCGCCTGCACGTCGACCTGTGCCGCCTGGCGAGCGCGATGTGTCCGCGCCCCACCGCCGCCTGAGCCACGGCCGCCCGCGCACGACCCGTACGTCCGTACGCACGACCCGTACCACCGCGGCACCCGCGCGAGCCGCGAGCCCCTCGCCTTCCTCTCCCCTCTCGTCCCTTCTCGCCTTCTCTCCCTTCCGACTGGAGCCCACGCCATGGCCATCGAGGTCCGCATCCCGACCATCCTCCGCACCTACACCGACGGCGCCAAGGCCGTCGAGGGCAGCGGGGCGACCATCGACGAGCTCTTCAAGGACCTGGAGACCCGTCACAACGGCATCCGCGAGCGACTGGTCGACGAGGCCGCCGGCGGCGAGCTGCGCCGCTTCGTGAACGTCTACCTCAACGACGAGGACGTCCGCTTCCTGGCGGGCATCACCACCGAGCTGTCCGACGGCGACAGCGTGACGATCCTGCCGGCCGTGGCCGGCGGCATGGTCTGAGGCTGATCGCCGTCATGCGCTACGACTCCGCGCTGGCCGCCGTCGGCAACACCCCGCTGGTCCGCCTCCCCAGACTGTCCCCGTCGGACGACGTCCGCATCTGGGCGAAGCTGGAGGACCGCAACCCGACCGGCTCGGTCAAGGACCGCCCCGCGCTCCACATGATCGAACAGGCCGAGAAGGCGGGCCGGTTGACGCCCGGCTGCACCATCCTGGAGCCGACCAGCGGCAACACCGGCATCTCGCTGGCGATGGCGGCGAAGCTCAAGGGCTACCGCATCGTCTGCGTGATGCCCGAGAACACCTCCCGGGAGCGCCGCGACCTGCTGAAGATGTGGGGCGCGGAGATCGTCCCGTCCCCCGCGGCGGGCGGCTCCAACACGGCGGTGCGGGTGGCGAAGGAGCTGGCCGCCGAGAACCCGTCCTGGGTGATGCTCTACCAGTACGGCAACCCGGACAACGCGGGCGCGCACTACGCGACGACCGGCCCGGAGATCCTGGCCGACCTCCCCTCGATCACCCACTTCGTGGCGGGCCTCGGCACCACGGGCACGCTCATGGGCGTCGGCCGCTACCTCCGCGAGCGCGTCCCCGGCGTCCAGATCGTCGCGGCCGAGCCGCGCTACGACGACCTGGTGTACGGCCTGCGCAACCTCGACGAGGGCTTCGTCCCCGAGCTGTACGACGCGTCGGTCCTGACCAGCCGTTTCTCGGTCGGCTCGGCGGACGCGGTGACCCGCACCCGCGAACTCCTCAAGGAGGAGGGCATCTTCGCGGGCGTCTCCACGGGCGCGGCCCTGCACGCGGCGATCGGCGTGGGCAAGAAGGCGGTCAAGGCGGGCGAACCGGCGGACATCGTGTTCGTGGTGGCGGACGGCGGCTGGAAGTACCTGTCGACCGGCGTCTACACGGCGGAGACGACGGAAGAAGCGATCGAGACGCTGCAGGGACAGCTCTGGGCGTAGCCCGTACGGGGCCGTGTTCTGCCTGCGGGTTGGTGGGGGCTGGTCGCGCAGTTCCCCGCGCCCCTAAAAGCCGGCACCTCCAGCCCCTCCGGCGCCTGAGGAGTGGGGTGCCCTAAGGGGCGCGGGGAACTGCGCGACCAGCCACAGGCGGCCCGCAGACGAACGAGGTCCGGGGCGCAGCCCCAGCGGGGGTCCGGGGGCGTAGCCCCCGGGAGACCACCTCAGCCCCCACCCACCCCCGGAGGGTTTAGGGAACGGGCGGGGTGGGGGGCAACCGGCGTCACGCCAGGTACCGCACCTGATCCCACACCGTAGGATCCACCACTCCCACCCGCCGCCGAAACTCCCACAGCGCCACGTCACGCAGCTCATCCGTCTCCAGGAAGCTCGGCCGCCCCTGCGCGTCCCCGACCGTCCCCGGCGGCAGCGGAATCACCCCGGCCTGCTCCTCGTGGAACTTGCTGGTGATCTTCGCGACCAGCGCGCTGTCCCCCCGTACCGACAACACGAGACAGGGCCGGTCCTTCGAGCCGGGCCCGTCCTCGTACGGCACGTCCGCCCACCAGATCTCACCCGGCTGAGGCCGCCGCTTGGGCGCCCGGCGCGGACCGGCAGGTCGCCCGGGCGGCCGTACGCGCCCCCCGGGCCGAGCCGGGCGCGACCGACCGCGCCCCCGCCCGTCGACCACCGCGGCCCCCAGCGCGACCACCACCACGGCGATCACCGCGAGCCACCACGACGTGTCCATACCGCAGACGTTACCCGGCGGCCCGCCCCCCGCACGCCCCCCGCGCGCGCTCCGCTCGCACTCCGCCCGAACCGGTGACAGCGCAGGTGAGTTCCCCCACAACGGCCCGCCACTGAGGAGCGACCGGCAGTGCGGCGCCTTACGCTCGACGGACCGCACGACCTCCCGCCGCCCTCCCCGTTCCCTTGCCGCTCCCGGAGGTTCACGCTCCATGAAGCTCACCGTCGTCGGCTGCTCCGGGTCGTTCCCGTCCGCGGAATCGGCCTGTTCGAGCTACCTCGTCGAGGCCGACGGCTTCCGGCTGCTCCTCGACATGGGCAACGGCGCCCTGGGCGAGCTGCAGCGCCACATCGGTCTCTACGACCTCGACGCGATCTTCCTCAGCCATCTGCACGCCGACCACTGCATCGACATGTGCGGCTACTTCGTGGCCCGGTACTACCGCCACGAGGGCGGACGCTGCGCCCCCATGCCGGTGTACGCGCCGGAGGGCGCCGAGCAGCGGCTCACCACGGCGTACGCGGACACGCCGTCCAGCTCCTCCATGAGCGAGGTGTTCGACTTCCACACCCTGAAGTCCGGCTCGTTCGACATCGGCCCGTTCGCGGTCCGTACGGAGCGGGTCTGCCACCCCGTCGAGGCGTACGGCATCCGCATCGAGCACGGTGGCGCGTCCCTCACCTACTCGGGCGACACCGGTGTCTGCGAGGCGCTGCACGAGCTGGCCGAGGGCACCGACCTCTTCCTGTGCGAGGCGTCCTTCACGCACGGCAAGGAGGACATCCCGGCCCTCCACCTCAACGGCCGCGAGGCAGGCGAACACGCCGCCCGCGCCGGGGTCGGCCGCCTGGTCCTGACCCACATCCCGCCGTGGACGGACGGCGAGGTCAACCTGACGGACGCCCGTGGGGCGTACCCGGGCCCGGTGGAGCTGGCGGCGCCGGGAGCGGTCTACGAGGTCTGAGCGGACGTACGGAAAGGGCCCCCGGCACCGAGTGGTGCCGGGGGCCCTTTCGCGTAACCCGTGAGGCTCAGTAACCCGTGAGGCTTACGCCTTCGTCAGGTCCTCGATCTCCTCCTCGGGCTCACGGCCCGGAGTGGTGAGGTTGAACTTCGTGATCGCGAAGCGGAAGACGAAGTAGTAGATCGCGGCGAAGACGAGACCGATCGGGATGATCATCCACGGCTTGGTCGCGAGGTTCCAGTTCAATATGTAGTCGATCGCACCGGCGGAGAAGCTGAAGCCGTGGTGTACGCCCAGCGCCCAGGTGACGGCCATCGAGACGGCGGTCAGGACCGCGTGGATCACGTACAGGACCGGCGCGATGAACATGAACGCGAACTCGATCGGCTCGGTGATGCCGGTGACGAACGAGGTCAGCGCGAGCGAGATCATCATGCCGCCGACGGCCTTGCGGCGCTCGGGGCGGGCGCAGTGCGTGATCGCCAGGGCGGCGGCCGGCAGCGCGAACATCATGATCGGGAAGAAGCCGGACATGAACTGGCCGGCGGTCGGGTCGCCGTGGAAGAAGCGCGGCAGGTCGCCGTGCCACATGGTGCCGGTGGAGTCCTTGAAGTCGCCGATCTCCTGCCAGGCGACCGTGTTCACGAACTGGTGCATGCCGATGGGCAGCAGCGCGCGGTTGACGACACCGAAGATGCCCGCGCCGACGGCGCCGAGGCCGGTCATCCACTCACCGAAGTTGGTGATGACGTCGCCGATCGGCTCCCAGACCAGACCGAAGAAGACACCCATCGCGGTGCCGACGAAGGCCATGATGATCGGGACCAGCCGGCGGCCGTTGAAGAAGCCGAGCCAGTCGACCAGCTTGGTGCGGTGGTACTTCTGCCAGATCACCGCGGCGAGCAGGCCCATGATGATGCCGCCGAAGACCTTGGGGTCGTTGTACGTCGCGGCGACGTCGACGCCCTTGTTCGCGGTGGTGTTGACCACGCCGTCGGTCACCGGGAACGCGGTGAGCACGTTCTTGTAGACCAGGAAGCCGACGAGCGCGGCGAGCGCGGTGGAGCCGTCGGCCTTCTTGGCGAAACCGATCGCGATACCGACGCAGAACAGCAGCGGCAGATTGGCGAAGACCGCGTCACCGGCGGTCGCGAAGACCTTGGCGACCTTGTCCCAGCCGAGGCCGTCCTTGCCGAAGACATCGTCCTGACCGAGGCGGAGCAGAATGCCCGCGGCCGGCAGTACGGCGATCGGCAGCTGCAGGCTGCGACCGACCTTCTGCAGACCCTGGAACAGGCCGGCACCCCGCTTCTTCGCGGGCGCCGCCGTAGCGGTGGCCGTACTCATCAACTTCCTCCAGTTGGCAAGGCGCCGCCCGGGGACATGGAAAAGTACGGGGGGACGGCGGCGTCTCAAGGGGGGAACGCGGTTAAGCCCGCGTGGTCTACACCATTGAGTGGTGTAGACCAGTTGTAGCACGGTGAGGGTTAGATAAGGAACCTGCAATTTCTGTGTGCTGAGCCATACATTCCGGCATGACGGACAAAGGCCCCGGACCCTGGGGTCCGAGGCCTCTGCCGTACAACCGCTTGGTTATCCCGCCGTTATTACTTCGTGTTCTCCCGCTCGATCTCCTTCTCCAGCTCCTCCGGCTCGCGCCCGGGAGTCGGCAGATCGAACTTGATGATCGCGAACCGGAAGATCACGTAGTAGACGACGGCGAAGGCGAGACCGATCGGAATGATCAGCCACGGCTTTGTCGCCAGGTTCCAGTTGATGACGTAGTCGATCAGTCCGGCCGAGAAGCTGAAGCCGTCCTTGACGCCCAGTGCCCAGCTCACCGCCATCGAGACACCGGTGAGGACCGCGTGGATCACGTACAGCAGCGGGGCGATGAAGAGGAACGAGTACTCGATCGGCTCGGTGATGCCGGTGACGAACGACGTCAGGCCGACCGACAGCATCAGACCGCCCACCTGCTTGCGGCGGTGCGGCTTGGCGCAGTGCGTCATCGCCAGCGCGGCCGCGGGCAGCGCGAACATCATGATCGGGAAGAAGCCGGTGGTGAACTGGCCCGCGTCCGGGTCGCCCGCCAGGAACATGCTGATGTCACCGTGCACCACGGTCCCGTCCGGCTTGGTGAAGCTGCCGAACTGGAACCAGATGGGCACGTTCAGGAACTGGTGCAGGCCGATGACGAGCAGCGCGCGGTTGGCGACGCCGAAGATGCCCGAACCCCAGGCGTCGAGCCCCACCAGCCAGTCGCTGAAGTTCTCCAGGCCGTCGCCGATCGGCGGCCAGATCCACAGGCAGATCGCGGCGAAGGCGATGGCGACGAACGACATGATGATGGGGACGAGCCGGCGGCCGTTGAAGAAGCCGAGCCAGTCGACCAGCTTGACCCGGTGGTAGCGCTGCCAGAACCAGGCGGCGAGCAGGCCCATGACGATGCCGCCGAAGACGCCCGGGTTCTGGTATGTGAAGGCCGCGACCGTTCCGTCGTTCGCCTGGCACCCCGCCGAGATCACCTTCGCCCCGGCGGCGCAGTCCTTGGGGAACTGGTGCAGCACGTTGTAGTAGACGAGGAATCCGGCCACGGCGGCGAGCGCGGTGGAGCCGTCCGCCTTCTTGGCCATGCCGATGGCCACGCCGATGCAGAACAGCAGCGGGAGCCCGATGTTGGCGTCGAGCAGCGCGCCGCCCGCACCCGCCATGACCTTGGCGACGTCGGTCCAGCCGAGCCCGTCCTTGCCGAAGACGTCGGGCTGGCCGAGCCGGTTGAGGATGCCGGCCGCCGGCAGGACGGCGATCGGCAGCTGGAGGCTGCGTCCCATCTTCTGGAGGTTCTGGAACGCACCGTTCCACCACTTCGGCCGGTCCACTGCCGCGCTGTCCGCGCTCATCGGCGACCCTCCGTCCCGTACGTCCCGCCGGAACAAGCCAGTTCCGGGATGCGTTGCACACTGGTGTAGACCAGTTGCGGTATCGTCCGGAGCCTGGCCGCACGGGCGCGGTACCGGTGATCGCCATCCTTGGCCAGCGCGCGGACGCTCGCTCGCGTAACTGGGCCAAACGTGCGTTACGGTGACAAAGCGGAACTGCGGTCGGCCGGACCTGCGGTGCGCCGCCACAGCGTTCTTTGAAAGAACAGGGAGACAGACATGGCCAGCAAGGCTGAGAAGATCGTCGCCGGGCTCGGCGGTATCGAGAACATCGAAGAGGTCGAGGGCTGCATCACCCGCCTCCGCACCGAGGTCATTGACCCGAGCAAGGTCGACGAGGCCGCGCTGAAGGCCGCCGGCGCCCACGGCGTCGTCAAGATGGGCACCGCGATCCAGGTCGTCATCGGCACCGACGCCGACCCGATCGCGGCGGACATCGAAGACATGATGTGAGCGACGCGAGTCGCTGAGAGGGGCCCCTTCCGGGACGGGAGGGGCCCCTTTTGCCGGTGCCCGTCCGCGGACCGCGGGGGCTGGTCGAGCAGTTCCCCGCGCCCCTTAAGGACTATGGCCGAGCTGGGTTCTCAGGCTGCGGCGGACTACCTAGGGGCGCGGGGAACTGCGCGACCAGCCCCCCGCGGTCCGCAGACGAACGAGGCGTTCCAGGGCGAAGCCCGGAACGGGGGCGGGGGCGAAGCCCCGGAAGGGGGGCCGGGGGGCATGCCCCCAGGAGCGAGACGCCCACGGGCTAGGCTCGGGGCATGTCTCGTATCGACGGCCGCACCCCCGACCAGCTCCGCCCCGTCACCATCGAACGCGGATGGAGCAAGCACGCCGAGGGCTCCGTCCTCATCTCCTTCGGCGACACCAAAGTCTTCTGCACCGCCTCCGTCACCGAAGGCGTCCCCCGCTGGCGCAAGGGCAGCGGCGAGGGCTGGGTGACCGCGGAGTACTCGATGCTGCCGCGCTCCACCAACACCCGCGGCGACCGCGAATCCGTACGCGGCAAGATCGGCGGACGCACCCACGAGATCAGCCGCCTGATCGGCCGCTCGCTCCGCGCCGTCATCGACTACAAGGCCCTCGGCGAGAACACGATCGTCCTCGACTGCGACGTCCTCCAGGCCGACGGCGGCACCCGCACCGCCGCCATCACCGGCGCGTACGTGGCACTCGCCGACGCCGTCAGCTGGGCCCAGACCAAGAAGCTGGTCAAGGCCAACCGCCAGCCCCTCACCGGCACGGTCGCGGCCGTCTCCGTCGGCATCGTCGACGGCGCCCCGCTCCTCGACCTCTGCTACGAGGAGGACGTCCGCGCCGAGACCGACATGAACGTCGTCTGCACCGGCGACGGCCGCTTCGTCGAGGTCCAGGGCACCGCCGAGGCCGAGCCGTTCGACCGCAAGGAGCTCAACGCGCTGCTCGACCTCGCCACCGGCGGCTGCGCCGACCTCGCGGCACTCCAGGTCGAGGCGCTCGGCCGCACGCTCGGCGAGTAAAGAGGCAACCAAGAGGGCCGCTCCCGGCGTCCCTACCGACACGGGCGTACGGGCCGAACCGTACGCCCGTCCGTACACCCCGGGGAGGACCCGCCCATGCGCCGCAGCCGCCGCGCCCTCGCGCTCGCCGCCGTCACCGCCGCCCTCGCCCTGCCCGCCGTCGGATGCAGCGCGGTCAGCAAGGCGCTCGACTGCGTCCAGACGGCCGACGCGATCGCCTCCAGCGTCGACGACCTCGGCCGCGCCGTGTCCAACGCCACCGACAACCCGACACAGGCGGACCAGGCCCTCAACGACATCGACAAGAACCTGTCGTCCCTGAAGAACAAGACAGACAACGCCGACCTCTCCAAGGCGGTCGACAACCTCAACAAGGCGGTCGCCAACGTCCGTTCAGCGATCAAGAACGGCGACAGCACGCCGGACATCAGCCCCGTCAAGGACGCGGCGAAGGAAGTCGGCAAGGTCTGCACACCGTGACGCCGGGCCCGCCCCCGATACTGGGGGCATGACCCGCCTGATCCTCGCCACCCGCAACGCCGGCAAAATCACCGAACTCCACGCGATCCTCGCGGACGCCGGACTGCCCCACGAACTCGTCGGCGCCGACGCGTACCCCGAGATCCCCGACGTCAAGGAAACCGGCGTCACCTTCGCCGAGAACGCCCTCCTCAAAGCCCACGCCCTGGCCCAGGCCACCGGCCTCCCCGCCGTCGCGGACGACTCGGGCCTGTGCGTGGACGTACTCAACGGCGCCCCCGGCATCTTCTCCGCCCGCTGGTCCGGCACCCACGGCGACGACAAGGCCAACCTGAACCTGCTCCTGGCCCAACTCTCGGACATCGCGGACGACCACCGCGGGGCCCACTTCGCCTGCGCGGCAGCCCTGGCGCTCCCCGACGGCACGGAGCGCGTGGTCGAGGGCCGCCTGCTCGGCACCCTCCGCCACGAGCCCACCGGCACGGGCGGCTTCGGCTACGACCCGATCCTCCAGCCGGAGGGCGAGACGCGCACGTGCGCGGAGCTGACGGCAGACGAGAAGAACGCGATCAGCCACCGGGGCAAGGCGTTCCGGTCGCTGGTGCCGGTGGTGCGGGAGCTGTTGGGCTGAGGGCGGGGCACATAAACGGCCTGCGTATCGATCCTCCGATTCGCAGGCCGTTTGCGGTGCGGCCGGGGGGATTCGAACCCCCACGGGTGTTACCCCACCGGGACCTAAACCCGGCGTGACTGCCAGTTCCACCACGGCCGCTCAACCCGGTCATGGCGCTCGACCGGCGGCGTTCAGTGTACGGCGAGGGCGAGTCACCCGGCGAGGGGCGGTCTCCCTTTGCGGCGGCACCACGTTTCCGTGGCCGCATGACAGTTGGGGCGCAGGTAGCGCAGGTTCTCTTGGCGGTTGTCGTGCCAGTCTCCGTCGACGTGGTCGATCTGCAAGGTGATCCGGTGCCCCTGCCACTTCCCGGACTCGGCAACGGCCCGTACCGCACAGAGCGCGGCACGGGCCGTTTCGCACGGCGGAACCCGGTCCTAGATCCCCAGATCCCTGATGATCTTTGCGACATGCCCCGTCGCCTTCACGTTGTACAGCGCGCGCTCGACCTTGCCCTCCTCGTCCACGATCACCGTGGAGCGGATGACGCCGGTCACCGTCTTGCCGTACAGCTTCTTCTCGCCGTACGCCCCGTACGCCTCCAGGACCTCCTTCGACGGGTCGCTGACGAGGGTGACCTTGAGGGACTCCTTCTCGCGGAACTTCGCGAGCTTCTCCGGCTTGTCGGGGGAGACGCCGATCACGTCGTAGCCGGCGGTGGCCAGGAGGGACAGGTTGTCCGTGAAGTCGCAGGCCTGCTTGGTGCAGCCGGGGGTGAGGGCGGCCGAGTAGAAGTACACGATGACCTTGCGGCCCTTGTGGTCCGCGAGCGAGACCTCGTTGCCGTCCGCGTCGGGCAGGGTGAAGGCGGGGGCGGTGTCGCCGGGGACGAGTCGCTCGCTCATGGGATCTTCCTCCGGAAGGGGCGGGGGTGTGGCGTACTCCAGCAGAGCCTAATGGGGGCCTGTGACAGTGCATCGGCGGCGGAGCTGACAGACTGTCGATGACGCAACACCACGTACAACACCCCGTACCCCAGCAAACGACGGAGGCGGCGCAGTGTCGGAAGCCAGGACCCCTGCGCAGATCGAGGCGGACATCAGGAGCCGCCGGGACCAGCTCGCGGTGACGCTCGACGAGATCGGCGTGCGCCTGCACCCGGGGACGATCGTCGGCGACGCGAAGGCCAAGGTCGCCTCGGCCGTGGACCGCACCGCGGGCCGGGCCTTCGTCGCCGTGAACCGGACCGTCTCGGACGTGAAGGCCCAGTTCGTGAGCGAGGACGGCGCGCCCCGCGTCGAGCGCATCGTGCCGGTCGCGCTCCTGGCCGTCGGTCTCGTCGGGCTGCTCGCCATGTCGTCGGCCAAGAGGCGCCGGGACTGACCCCCGCCTCCTCGTCCTGCTTCTCCCCGGCCCTTCGGCATACGCCGGGGGCCGGGGCAGGTAGGTTCGGTCCGTGAGCGAGAACACCCACGACAAGCTGCCCATCCGGATGCTCCACGACCGCGTGCTGGTCCGGTCCGACACACCCGAGGGCGAACGGCGCTCCGGCGGTGGCATCCTCATCCCGGCGACCGCCGCCGTCGGCAAGCGGCTGGCCTGGGCCGAGGTGGTCGCGGTCGGGCAGAACGTCCGGACCGTCGAGCCGGGCGACCGGGTGCTGTACGACCCCGAGGACCGCGCCGAGGTCGAGGTGCGCGGCATCGCCTACGTACTGATGCGGGAGCGCGATCTGCACGCCGTCGCCTCGGAGCGGGTGTCGGAGGACTCGACCGGGTTGTATCTCTGACCCCGTCTGGCCCCGTCCCAAAGGCGGACGCCAAGGGCTGGTGACCCCTGTCACCAGCCCTTTTCGCTGCCCTTTCGCCGCACTTTGCTATCTTTGAAGCACCCCGACGAGACGCGTCGTACCGGGTTACGACAAGACGACGCACCCCGCGCGTGCGGACGTACGCGCGCGTACGTCTCTCGGAGGTGCCTGTCATGGCCTGGGTTCTGCTGCTCGTCGCCGGTCTGCTCGAAGTCGGCTGGTCGATCGGGATGAAGTACACCGACGGATTCACCCGGCTGTGGCCCAGCCTCTTCACCGGCGTCGGGATCGTCGCCTCGATGATGCTGCTCTCGCAGGCCGCCAAGACCCTGCCCATCGGTACCGCCTACGGCGTCTGGGTGGGCATCGGCGCGGCCGGTGCGGCGGTGCTCGGCATGGTGGTGCTCGGTGAGCCCGCGACCGCCGCCCGGATCTTCTTCGTCTGTCTGCTCCTGGTGGCCGTGGTCGGTCTCAAGGCCACCTCCGGCCACTGACCCGGACCGCTCCTACGCGCGCGGCTGGCGGCGTGGGCGGTTGGCGCCGCCGGCCGTCGTCCCCGTCGTCGTGCCGCCCGTGGTGGGGCCGCCGTCCGTGCCCGCCGTCGTCCCGCCGTTGGTGGGCCCGCCGTCCGTGGTTCCTCCGGTGGCGCCGCCGTCGGTGGTGCCGCCCGTGGTGGTGCCTCCGTCGGTCGGTCCGCCGGTGGTGCCGCCGGTCGTGGTGCCTCCGTCGGTGGTGGCTCCGGTGGTGCCCCCGGTGGTCCCGCCCGTCGTCGTGCCGCCCGTGGTGGCGCCGCCGTTGGTGGTCCCGCCCTGGGTCTGGCCCTGCGTCTGGCCCTGGGTCTGCCCTTGCGTCTGGCCCTGGTCCTGGCCCTCGGTCTGGCCCGGCGGGTTCGGGTTGGGGGCCTGGGTCTCGACCGGCGGCGGCACGGACGCGCCCTCCTGGAGCTGGAGGTCGAAGTCCTGCGGCTCGGTGCCCTTGAGCGCGCCGGCCGTGTACTGCGCCCACACCTGCGCGGGCGGCCCGCCGCCGTTCATCCGGGGCAGGCCGAGGGCGCCGTACAGCGGCTTCTGGGCGGCCGTGTCGGGGTCCTGGCCCATCACCGCGACCACGGTGGCCAGATCGGGCGTGTAGCCCGCGAACCAGGCCGCCTTGTCGTCCTCGGCGGTGCCGGTCTTGCCCGCGGACGTACGGCCCGAGGCCTGCGCGGCCGTACCGGTGCCGCCTTCCACCACGCTCTGGAGGATCGAGGTGGTGGTGTCGGCGGCCTCGCGGGTGACGGCCTGCTTGTCGTCCTGTGCGGGCAGTTCCACCTTCTCGCCGTCCTTGGTGACGGACTCGACCATCGTGTACGTGCCGTGCTTGCCGTGGTTGGCGAGCGTCGCGTACGCCTCGGTCATGTCCAGGACGGAGGCGGTCGCGGTGCCGAGCGCGATGGAGGGTCCGTTGGGCATGTCGGGCGTGCTGGAGGGGATGCCCAGGCTCACGGCGGTCTGCCGGACGCTCTTGGGGCCGACGTCGACGGCCATCTGCGCGTACACCGCGTTCACTGAGAGGTCGGTGGCGGACCGGACGGTGATCGGCCCGTACGACCTGTCGTCCTCGTTCGAGGGGTTGTACGGGGTGCCCGACCAGCCCTGTACGAAGCGCTTGTTGGTGCCGTCGTAGATCGTGTTGGGGGTGATGGTGCGCCCGTCCTGCGTCTTGGAGGCGTTCTCGACGGCCGAGGTGAAGACGAAGGGCTTGAACGTCGAGCCGACCTGGTAGTCGCGGCGGGTCGCGTTGTTGACGTACTGCTTGGTGTAGTCGATGCCGCCGTACATCGCGAGCACCTTGCCGCTGTCCGGGTCGATGGAGGCGCCGCCCACCCGGACGTTGCGGTCCACCTTGCGGTCGGCGCTGACCTGGGACATCACCTTGTCGTCGACGGCGGCGACGAACGCGTCCTGCTTGGCCTTCTGGAGCGTGGTGGTGATCCGGTAGCCGCCCTTGGCCAGGGTGTTCTCGTCGATGATCTTGTTGCTGGTCAGATAGTCCCTGACGGCCTCGACGACATAGCCGCGCTGCCCGGCCATCCCGGCCGCGGGCCGCGCCTTGCCCGGCACCGGGAAGGTGGCGGCGGCCCGCTCGGCCGGGGTCATCCACTTCTTCTTGACCATGCCGTCGAGCACGTAGTTCCAGCGCGCCACGGCCTTCGCCTTGTTCTCCGGGTGCGCCACCACGTCGTACGCGCTGGGGGCGTTGAGCAGCGAGGCGAGGTAGGCGCCCTCGGCGGTGGTGACCTTCTCGATGTCCTTGCCGTAGTAGGCCTGGGCGGCGGCCTGGATGCCGTAGGCGTTGCGGCCGAAGTAGCTGGTGTTGAGGTAGCCCTCCAGGATGTCCGACTTGCTGACCTCGCGGTTCAGCTTGATCGCGATGAAGAACTCCTTCACCTTGCGGCTGATCGTCTGCTCCTGCCCCAGGTAGTAGTTCTTCACGTACTGCTGGGTGATGGTGGAGCCGGACTGCTTGCCCTTGCCGGTGAGGGTGTTCCAGGCGGCGCGGACCATCGCCTTGGGGTCGACCGCCCGTTCGGAGTAGAAGTCGCGGTCCTCGGCGGCGAGCACGGTGTGCTGGACGGTGAGCGGGATCTGCGCGAGCCGGACGTTCTCGCGGTTGATCTCGCCGTCCCGGGCGAGCTGGCTGCCGTCCGCGTACAGGAAGACGTTGGACTGGGCGGTCGCGGTGGCGTTGGCGGGCGGGATGTGGACGAGCGTGTAGCCGGCGATGAAGCCGCCGATGAGCAGCAGGGCGACGACGAGGACGGTGCCGAGGACCATCCGCCAGGTGGGGATGACGCGCCGCCAGCCGGTCCGCTTGGGCCGCTTCTTCTTGCCCTTGCCGGTCTCCTCGCCCGGGCCCTCCGCGTCGCCGCCCGGGGCGGCGGGGGCCTCCGGGCCGGTGGCGCTGAGGTCCCGAGGGGCCCAGCCCTGAGGGGGCCGGGGTGGCTGCTCGTCGTCGCTCATGTCTCTCTCGCCACTGCGCTGTATCGGGTGATTCGCGTTGTACGCCCATATTGCACGTCCGGCGGTGGAAAAGCCGTCGCGGTGGACGCCGGACGGCACTAGGGTCGGGCGCTTTGGTGCCCCGGCTCTCCGCACGGTGACGCACGCGCGCGGTGCGGCGCTCGGGCAGGGTCGGGCATGGCCCCTTCATACACGGACCGGACAGGGAGGTGTGGGGTGCGGCTCTACGCGGTTGTTGCCGCGGGTGGGTTCCGGCGCCATACGACGTACCGGATCGCCACCGCCGCAGGGGTGTTCACCAACACCGTCTTCGGCGCGATCATGGCTTACACCTATATGGCCCTGTGGAGCGTCCGCCCTCGTCTGGGCGGCTACGACCAGGCCGAGGCACTGACCTATGTGTGGCTGGGCCAGGCCCTCATCATGACGGTCGCGATGATGGGTGGCGGCTTCGAGGACGAGCTCATCGAACGCATCCGTACGGGTGACATCGCGATCGACCTGTACCGCCCCGCCGACCTCCAACTGTGGTGGCTGGCGGGTGACGTGGGCCGGGCGGCCTTCCACCTCCTGGGGCGCGGTCTGGTGCCGCTGGCGTTCGGCGCGCTCGCCTTCGACCTGGCGCTGCCCGCCGACCCGTTGACGTGGCTGGCGTTCCTGTTCGCCGTCTTCCTCGGCGTCCTCGTCAGCTTCTCGATCCGCTATCTGGTGGCGCTCTCCGCGTTCTGGCTGCTCGACGGGGCGGGCATGGCCCAGATGGCCTGGCTCGGCGGGATCTTCTTCTCCGGGATGCTGCTGCCGCTCAACGTCTTCCCCGGCGCCCTCGGCGAGGTGGCGCGGGCGCTGCCCTGGTCGGCGCTGCTCCAGATCCCGGCCGACGTCCTGCTCGGCCGCCACACCGGCTGGGGCCTGGCGCGGGCGTACGGTTTCCAGCTCGGCTGGGCCGCGCTGCTGCTCGGCGTCGGGCGGCTGCTCCAGGCGGCGGCGACGCGGCGGGTGGTGGTGCAGGGTGGCTGAGACGGTGGCCGACGGGGTGGCCGGGGCGGCGGCCCCGGAGTCCTGGCGCGAGGCACGGGCCGGGCGGCTGCGCGGCGCCGCCGAGGGCATCCGCGCGTACCGCCTGATCGCGGGGATGTGGATCCGCTCCACGCTGGCCTACCGGGCGTCCTTCCTGATGACGGCCCTTGGCAACTTCCTGGCCACCGGGCTCGACTTCGTGGCGATCCTGCTGATGTTCTCGCACATCGACGCGCTGGGCGGCTACACGCTGCCCGAAGTGGCGTTCCTGTACGGCGCGTCGGGGGCCGCGTTCGGGCTCGCGGACCTGGTGATGGGGTCGATGGACCGGCTCGGCCGCCGGGTGCGCGACGGCACGCTCGACACGCTGCTCGTGCGCCCGGTGCCGGTGCTCGCCCAGGTCGCGGCGGACCGGTTCGCGCTGCGCCGCCTCGGCCGGATCACCCAGGGCCTCCTCGTCCTCGGCTACGCGCTGCCGGCGCTCGACGTCCACTGGACGCCCCTGCGGGCGCTGCTGATCCCGCTGATGCTGCTGAGCGGCGCGGCGATCTTCTCGGCGGTGTTCGTGGCGGGCGGGGCGTTCCAGTTCTTCGCGCAGGACGCCTCCGAGGTGCAGAACTCCTTCACGTACGGCGGGAACCAGATGCTCCAGTACCCGCCGACGGTCTTCGCCAAGGACATGGTGCGCGGCGTGACCTTCGTGGTCCCGCTGGCCTTCGTGAACTGGCTGCCCGCGATGTACGTGCTCGACCGGCCGTACCCGCTGGACCTGCCGGGCTGGCTGGCGTTCACGCCGCCGCTGGTGGCGGCCGGCTGCTGCGCGCTGGCGGGGGCCGCGTGGCGGGCGGGCGTGCGGGCGTACCGGAGTACGGGAAGCTGACGAGAGGCGTTGCGACAATGAGCGATGTGATCCAACTCGACGGCGTCGAGAAGGTCTTCGAGGTCCGCCGCAAGAACGGGCGGCGGCTGCGGCGCGAGCGCAAGCAGGTCAGGGCGGTCGACGGGATCACCTTCGCGGTGCCGCGCGGCGAGATGGTCGGCTACATCGGTCCCAACGGCGCCGGGAAGTCCACCACCATCAAGATGCTCACCGGCATCCTGACCCCGAGCGGCGGCCGGGTGAGGGTGGCGGGCCTGGACCCCTCGCGCGAGCGCACCCGTCTGGCCCGCCGCATCGGCGTGGTCTTCGGCCAGCGCACCACGCTCTGGTGGGACCTGCCGCTGTACGACTCGTACCGCCTGGCCCACCGCATGTACCGCATCCCGGACGACCGCTTCCGCGAAAACCTGGACCGCTGCGTCGAACTCCTCGACCTGGGCGAGCTGTTGGACGTGCCCGTGCGCCAGCTCTCGCTGGGCCAGCGGATGCGCGGCGACATCGCGGCGGCCCTGCTGCACGACCCGGAGGTGCTGTACCTGGACGAGCCGACCATCGGCCTGGACGTGGTGAGCAAGGCGAAAGTACGCACCTTCCTGCGGGAGTTGAACGCGGAGCTCGGCACGACCGTCCTCCTGACGACCCACGACCTGACCGACATCGAACAGCTCTGCAAGCGCGTGATGGTGATCGACCACGGCCGCCTCGTGTACGACGGCGCGCTGGCCGGGCTGCACGAGGTCGGCGGCAGCGAGCGCACCCTGGTGGTCGACCTGGAGCGCGAGCTCGCGCCGATCGACCTCGCGGACGCGCGCATGGACGCGCGCGTGGTGAAGGTCGAGGGGCCGAGGCAGTGGCTGGCGTTCCCGGCCACGGCGTCGGCGGCGCCGCTGGTGGCGAAGATCGCGGAGCGGTATCCGCTGGTGGACCTGTCGGTGCGGGAGCCGGACATCGAGTCGGTGATCGCTCGGATGTACGCCGACCGGGGCCTTCATTAGGCTGACGGTATGACGAGTGAACCTTCGGGGGCTTCGGGGGCGGGTCTCCCCGAGATGCGGGCATCGGACGCGGAACGCGAGCGGGTGGCCGAGGCGCTGCGGGACGCGGTCGCCGAGGGGCGGCTCGATATGGAGGAGTTCGAGGAGCGCCTGGAGGCGACGTACAAGGCGCGTACGCACGGGGAGTTGGCGCCGCTGGTACGGGACCTGCCGGCGCCGGGGGTTCGCCCACCTTCGGTACCTGCTTCGCCTGCTTCAGCTGCTTCATCTGCTTCGTCCGGGGAGGTCGACTGGCCGTCGAGGATCGGCGGCACGGCCACTTCGCGGGGCGCCTTCGCCTTCTGGGGAGGGTTCGGCCGCAGGGGTACGTGGACGGTCGGCCGGAAGTTCACCGCGTTCGCGATGTGGGGCGGCGGCGAGATCGATCTGCGCGAGGCCCGCTTCGAGTCCGCCGAGACGGTGATCCGCTGCTTCACGATCATGGGCGGTATGGGGGTGACGGTCCCGCCCGAGTTGACGGTGAGGGTCCGCGGCTTCGGCCTGATGGGCGGCTTCGGCGACAGGGCGACGGGCGAGGGCACACCGGGCTCGCCGCGGGTGACGGTGACGGGATTCGCCCTGATGGGCGGCATCGGGGTGGAGCGCAAGCAGCGGAAGACGGCGAAGCGGGGGGTCGCGGGCGGGCCCCGCAAGGAACTGCGCTGAGCTGAGCCGCTTCGGCGGATTCACCCTTCCCGCGGGAACTCGGCGTGCGCCCCGGGAGTCCCTCATGTAGGGACAATTGCGTACGGGGTGGTGCGTGCGCGTGGACGGGCGGAGCGAATGGAACGTACTGATTCGGCCAGGGCGGGGGAGCCGGGCCCTGGCAGGCAGGCAGCCCCTGGCGGCCTGACGTCCGCGTTCTCGTACACGGCGGCGGACGAGGAGAAGCGCCGGGGCGTGCGCCGCATGAAGGCCACGGCGACCGGCCTGCTGCTCCTGGTGGCGCTGATCTTCGCCCTGGCCACCTGGGCGGACCGCTCCGGCGCGGGCTCCTGGGCGGCGTACGTCGCGGCGGCGGCGGAGGCGGGGATGGTGGGCGCGCTGGCGGACTGGTTCGCGGTGACGGCCCTGTTCCGCCACCCGCTGGGCGTGCCGATCCCGCACACGGCGATCATCCCGAACAAGAAGGACCAGCTGGGCGAGTCGCTGGGCTCGTTCGTAGGGGAGAACTTCCTCTCCCCGGAGGTGGTACGTACGAGGCTGGGCGCCCTGGGAATCGGCGGCCGGGTAGGCGCCTGGCTGGCGGAGCCGTCCCACGCGGACAGAGTGACGTCAGAGCTGGCCACGGCACTGCGAGGCGCCCTCACGGTCCTGCGGGACTCGGACGTCCAGGCGGTGGTGGGCGAGGCGATCACCCGCCGGGCGGACGCGGCGGAGATCGCCCCGGGCATCGGCAAGACCCTGGAGAAGGTGGTCGCGGACGGCGGCCACCGCCGAGTGGTGGACCTGGTGTGCGCGAGGGCGCACGACTGGCTGGTGCTGCACGGGGACTCCGTGATGGACGCGGTCCAGGGCGGCGCCCCCGGCTGGACCCCCCGCTTCGTGGACAAAAAGGTGGGGGAGCGGGTCTACAAGGAACTGCTCCGCTTCGTAACGGAGATGCGGGACATGCCGGCACACCCGGCCCGGGGCGCGCTGGACCGCTTCCTGGCGGACTTCGCGGCGGACCTCCAGTCGGACACGGAGACGCGGGCGAAGGTGGAGCGCCTGAAGTCGGATGTCCTGTCCCGCCCCGAGGTCCAGGACGTGATCGCGTCAGCATGGTCGTCCGTCCGCGCGATGATCATCGCGGCGGCGGACGACGAGCGCAGCGAGCTGCGCCTGCGGGCGAGGGCGTCCCTGCTGTCCCTGGGCGCCCGCCTGTCGACGGACACCCGCCTCCAGTCGAAGGTGGACGGCTGGGTCCAGGACGCGTCGGCGTACGTGGTCTCCACGTACCGCGCGGAGATCACGTCCCTGATCACGGACACGGTCCGCTCGTGGGACGCGGACGACACGTCGAGGAAGATCGAGGCCCACATCGGCCGCGACCTCCAGTTCATCCGCATCAACGGGACGGTGGTGGGGGCGCTGGCGGGGGTGGTGATCTTTGCGGTGGCGAGAGGGGTGGGGGGCTAGTCCTGATCTGTGGCTCGGCCCGGCCCGGCTCCCCTCCAGTCCCCTGCTGGGCGCGTGACCGCAGTCCTGTCCCTGCTCTGCGTGGCCACGCACCCAGCGGTCCATCCTGCGGGGAGTCGCAGTGTGCGGTGTTACGTACGTACGAGTCGTTCCCCGCGTTCAAACGGTTCCCGTTCTCGGCTAGGCATTTTTCCTGGTGACGGCCCAGGAGGCCACGGCAACCCCACCCGCCACAGCGAACACGGACGGCCAGGCGCCGACCTTCTTGGCCAGGGGGTGCGACCCGGCGAACGCGGCGACATAGGCCGCGGTGAGCCCGACGGCCGCCTTGGTCCCGGCGGCCTGCTTCCACTCCCGCGCGGCCACGGCCCCGGCGGCGGCCAGCGTGACCCCACCGAGCGGCCGCTTCTTGGTCCACCGGGCAACCCCGTACCCACCTACGAGCCCGCCCGCGGCTATAGCTGCTGCCGGAACCTTGGCCATGTTGTGCCTCCTGCGCCTCTGTGGACTGTCCACTCCGAGGCTAATGGGAGACGTCAGGCAGCCCGCATCCGGTCCGCCTGCACGGCGGCGACGAAGACTCCCCAGCTGGGGGCGGCGAAGGTGAGGCGGGGCCCTTGGGGGTGCTTGGAGTCGCGGACGGCCATGCCGGGGGCGAGGAGGATCGTCTCGACGCACTCCCCGCCGGATCCGTTGCTGTAGGTGCTCTTGAACCATCCGCCGTCGACGGACGAGTGGGGCTTGGTGCTCATCGGGAATGCTCCTCCATTACGTGCCTGATCAAAGACGTTGAATGAGCTGGACTCGACGCGAGGGCTCGTAGATTGTCAAAGGCCCTTGTGTACTCGCCTACATCATGCGGCGTGTCCAGGTAAGTGGCATCGGTCAGGCCATCTCGATAGACGAGGTCGGGGTCTTCCTGTTCGGGAAACCCGAGAATGGTAAAGGCGCCGGTCGCAGGATAGCTGCCTGCAGTGAACGGCAGTACTTGCAGGGTGACATTGCCCAACTTGCCTACTGTCAGCATGCGTTCAAGTTGATCGTGCATCAGCTTGCGGTCGCCCATCACATGATGCAGCGCGCTCTCGTGCACGATGAACCACGCGTCCGGGGCCGAAGTTCTGGTGAGGAGGGCTTGTCGTTCCATGCGGACATTCACCGCACGTTCGAGATCTGCCGCAGACATTTGGTTCGAAGCCCGATGCAACTCGGCTACGTACTCCGGTGTCTGCATCAGGCCGGGAACGAACTCGCACTGGTACTGACGTATGTTCGATGCGGCCTGCTCGAACCCGACGTAACCGGTGAACCAGCGTGGCACTCCCGTGCCGTGAGCCTGCCACCAGCCACGCATCTTTGAGTCCTTGGCCATCGTCATGAGAAGTTCGCGCAGGTCGTCACTCGTCTTGTAGAAGCGGCACAGGGCATCGATATCGGACGGCTGGACGCGCCCGCTTCCGGTCTCCAGCCGGTTGACCTTGGAACCGCTCCAGGTCAGCGCCTCGCCGACCTGGTTGCAGGTCAGTCCGTTGCTCTCGCGCAGCTTCTTGAGCTCGATCGCCAGTCGGCGACGACGAGCGGTCGGGGAACTGGCCACCTCAACTCCCTCTGCTGTATAGGACGTTCAGTCTCTCTGGAAGGTCGGTGCGCTGCCAATCGCTCGATCGTGGGAATCTCTTCGTGCAAATTGCATGCAGGGATGAGCGCTGCCATGCTCCCAGCTATCGCCACAGCGGGGACCGGGCAAAGGCGCGTCAGTGCCGCCACCGGTCCCGCGCGAACTGACAGAGGTGAGGGCATGGATGTCGATCAGTGCATGCCGAGGAAGGCATGGACTCTCCCGTTCTTAGCCGAGCCGGAAGAGGTGGCCGCTCTTCGTCGGATCATGAGGCTCCACTTGGGCATGTGGGGTCTGCCCGAGTTGGTCGATACCGCCCAGCTCTGCGTAAGCGAACTGGTGGCCAACGTGATCGTGCACGTCGGCGCCGGAACGCCCACTACGCTCGCTGTCTCGATGAATGACACCTTCTTGCGCATCGAGATCCACGACCCTGACACGCGCGTGCTGCCCACGCTGCTCGCGGCGGACACGGCCTCTGAACAGGGCCGGGGAATAGCTCTGGTGGACGCAGTCACGGACCGCTGGGGAGTGATTTTGCAGGCGGACTCCAAGATCACGTGGTGTGAACTTGGCACGACCCTCGACGAGTTAGACACTCACACGGGCCCTCGGGGTCGTACCGCTCGCGCAGAAGTGCTCCTGCATCTCTATGGAGCATCACCCGAGGCGCGCGATCCGCTCAGCCGGCTCGCCGGTGAGGAAGCCGCGATCGAAGCGATCGGCGACTTCCTCCACTGGCTACACGCCAACGGCTGCAGCCCAGGGCTTGCGCTGGGCCATGCCAAGAGGCAGTTCGAAGCTGACCTGCCTAAGTCATAAAGACTCGGTCACCCGGCAATGATGTGCGCATACGTCCACACGTCCGCCGGCAGGTCGTTGTGCAGCCGCCAGGTTATGGCCATCGGCTTGCTTCCCCGGTGATCCACATACGTTGCCGGGCCCAGGAGCATCCAGGGCTGGGACTTGCCGATGTCGGTGTCCTTGTAGCGGCGCATGAAGAGCAGGACGTGGCTGCCCTGCTCGGCGTGGTTGCGGTAGCGCCGCCCGGTCGGGGACTCGGCCGATGTGGTGCTCTGGGACTCCCAGTGGAAGAGAGAGGGGCTCTGGGCGAAGTCCTTGTAGCGCACGGTCGGGGAGAAGTCCTTCTCGTTCTTCTCCAAGGTGATCAGCAGTGCGTCGGTCTTGAGCGCGTCCACCCACGCCACACCCTGCGCGAACGAGCCCGGCATCTGACCGCCCAGCTGGGCGACACCGAGCGCGGCCAGGATCTCCGACCGGTTGTACGCGCTGTGGATCTTCAACGGGAGCCCGTGGTGCGGCGATTCCATCGCCAGCGGGAGGTGGTCCGTGCGCTCATGGACGTGAGCCAGCACCTGGCGGAGTTCGCTCCGTAGCGCGTGCTGCTCTCGGAGCGAGTCGAGGCCCTCCTGGTAGCTGGAGAACCCGCCTGCTGTGTCCCACAGGTTGAAGAACAGCATGCGGGCGTAGCCCTGCTGCTTGGCGTTGAGATCGGCGTACGCAGGGGCGTCGTCCTCCAGCAGCCGGGTGTACGCCTCGACCCGCTCGCGGTCATCGGCGTGCAGGAACGCGTGGACACGCTTGAGGAGCTGGTCCTCGCCGGGTGGCGCCTCGTCCGGGATGAGCTTGGCGTAACGCAGAATGCGCGTCCAGGAGTTGGAGCCCTTGTAGAGCTCCTTGATCTCCCGGCGGCTCTCGGTGAGGTACTCGGAGAGGCCCAGCTCGGCGTACGCCTTCACCTCGGAGGCCAGTGTCCGTATGCCTGCCTTCAGTTGGGTGCGGACGTTGTCCAGGACGAGGTCCTTGGCCACCCCCTCCAGGACGATCTGGCAGCCGGAAGGGAGCTGCGGGAAGCCGCGCTCCAGGTTGTCGACCAGCCGGTTGCGGGAGAGGTTCGTCAGAGCACGGAACTGCTCCTCGAAGCGGAACTCAGCGCGGTGCTCACCGATGAAGTCGAGCACGGTCAGGACCGGCTTGTCCGGGGTGCGGCGCAGACCGCGCCCCAGCTGCTGGAGGAAGACCGTGGCGCTGTTCGTGGGCCGTAGAAGCAGCAAGGTGTCGACATCGGGAATGTCGAGTCCTTCATTGAACAGGTCGACCGAGAAGATCACTTGGAGTCTGCCGTCGCGCAGGGCCTCCAGGGTTGCGTCGCGCTCTGCCGGAAACGAGTCGCTGTCGAGGGCGCGGGCCTTGAAGCCTGCTTGGCTGAAGAATTCGGCCATGAAGTGCGCATGGGCCTTCGTCACGCAGAATCCGAGCGCGCGCATGGAGCCCGGCTGGGAGATCTTCTGCTGTATGGCCTTCACGACCAGTCGTGCGCGGGCGTGGTTGCCGGTGTAGACGCTGCCGAGCTCACCGACGTCGTATGAGCCTTTCTGCCAGGTCAGTGCCTTCAGATCGGTACCGTCGGGGATGCCGAAATAGTGGAACGGGCACAGCAGGTCGTTGTCCAGCGCCTCCCACAGGCGCATTTCGGCGGCGATGCGGCCGTCGAAGAACTCGTCCTGGACGTTGAATCCGTCCATCCGCTCCGGGGTGGCCGTCAGGCCCAGTAGCTCTGGCGCCTGGTCCTCCTCCTCGGGCTGGAAGTGAGAGATCACCTGCCGGTAGGTGTTCGCCGTGGCGTGGTGGAACTCGTCGATGACGATGACGTCGAAGTGGTCCGGAGCCAGCAGCGCCAAGCGTTGCTCAGTGAGTGACTGCACGCTGGCGAAGACATGCTTCCAGGTGCGCGGCTCTTCGCCGTTGTAGAGAAACTCTCCGAACGAGGCGTCGTCCAGGACCTCGCGATAGGTGCGCCGCGCCTGTCTGAGGATCTCCTTGCGATGGGCCACGAACAGGAGCCGCAGATCCTTGCCCCGGTTCTGGAGCAGATCCCGGTAGTCCAGCGCGGCCATCACGGTCTTGCCGGTGCCGGTCGCCGCCACCAGCAGATTGCGGCGACGGCCATGGACCTCACGCTCGACGTTGAGGCGCTCCAGCATGTCGCGCTGGTGGGGAAAGGCACGCACTTCGAGCCCGGAAAGGCTGATCTTCGACTCGGCCGAGGTGCGGGTGCCGCCTGCAAGCCCCAGGGCCTCGTCCAAGCGCTCCGCGTGGGTGTCCGGGTCGTACTGCTCGAACGCGCTGTCACTCCAGTACGCGTCGAAGGTCGACTCGAACTTGTCGAGAACGGTGGGCGTGGCCACGGAGGAGAGCCTGACATTCCACTCCAGGCCGTCGAGAAGCGCAGCTCGGGAGAGGTTGGAGCTGCCGACGTACGCGGTGTCGTATCCCGTGTTACGCCGGAACAGCCACGCTTTGGCGTGCAGTCGGGTGGACCGGATCTCATAGTTGACGCGTACCTCCGCGCCGAATTCCCGCACCAGCCGGTCCAGGGCGTGCCGATCGGTGGCGCCCATGTACGTGGTGGTGATGACCCGGATGGGGACGCCCCGCTTCTTCGCGGCGCGCAGCGAGTCTTCCAGTACGCGAAGGCCGTACCACTTCACGAAGGCGCAGAGCAGATCGATGCGGTCGGCGGTGGCCAGCTCCGCCCGCAGCTCGCTGCCCAGACTGGGATCGTCAGGGGCGTTGGTGATCAGGGCCGCTTCGGAGAGCGGGGTGAGTGGACGCATGGCGTACACCCCCGGCGCTTCCTGCTCGGCGAGGGCCAGTAGCTGCCGGGGGCCGTCGACGATGAGGTTCGTTGAATCCCCGTTCGCCGAGGACGTCTCCGGGTCCTCGGCGAACGCCGCCATGATGCGATTGGCCGCGGCTACCTGTTTGTCCTGTGGAAGCTGACGCAGCTGGCGCTGCACGGCCGCAGCGACATGCCGGGCGAGTACGTGGGGTGAGGACTCGGGGCTTACCTCGGCCTCGACCACCTTCCACCCGCTGGCGCCCAGGCTGTCGATCCGGTCCTGTACCTGCTGCGTGATGAGTTCCTCGTACACGCCGGTGATCGGTTGAGTGAAATCCCCCGAATCCGCCACGGCCTCTCCCTGGGTCGCTGGGTTTTTGATTCCGCTGCGACTCAGTTCTAACAAAGGCCACTGACAGCGCAGACGGCGGCCGTCACATTGCCCCGTGGCACTCCCCATAACCCCGACCAGACCCGCACCAACACCCCTCCCCCCGCCGAGGCGGCCAAGCCACAGCCCGCCCCCGGGCTGCCAGGGTCGTGGCGTACTGGGGGAGGAGGTCCGCGTTGGACGGGGACGAGGACTCGGATGCTGCGAAGGCCTCGTAGGACGGGACCGTGCCTGTCACGATTCCCAGGTTTGCCGTGCCCGTTGCCGACAGTTCGCGCAGCGACGCCTCGATGTCCAGGAGGTGGGCCGCGTGGGTGGGGTATTCCGTGGCCAGGGACGGGTAGGCCGCCAGGAGTTCGTCCAGTTCCGCGGACGGCCAGTGCAGGACCGCTACCGGGAACGGGCGGGAGAGGGCCGCTCGGTACGTGCCCAACTCGGTGCGCAGGCGTGCCAGTTCCGCCTTCAGTTCCGCCGGGTCGTCCGAGCCCAGGGACCACAGGCGCTTGGGGTCGTGGAGTTCGTCCAGGGTGATTTCGGCGCGGTGGAGGCGGTCCGCCAGGGAGTCCCAGGCGTCGTGGTCGAGGGCGAGTAGGCGGCGTACGCGGTGGCGGGCCGTCAGCAAGGACTGGGTGGGGTACGGGATGTCCGCCGTGGGGTCGTCGGCGGGGAGCAGGAGCGTGAGCGCCGTCGTCAGGGTCGCGTGCGCCGCGTCGAGCTCGTCGTGCGTCTCCAGCGTCTCCGCCACGATCTCCCACGGGGCCGGGTCCCGGGGCGCCGAGCCGCGGATGCCCTCGATGATCGCCCGCGCCTCCGCCTCGTGACCGTACTCCCAGAGGTTCGCCGCCTTGAAGGCCTTGATCAGGGCCGGGTGCTCGGGCTCGGCGGCGAGGAGGCGGTCGTAGAGCGTCGTGGCGCGCTCGCGGTCGCCGGCCAGTTCCAAGTGGGCCGCCGCCTGGAGGAGGAGTGGCTCATGGTCCTCGGGGTACTGCGCTGCGGTGCGCAGCAGACGCTCGGCTTCGGCGGTGTGATCGGTGTGATCGGCAGGCGTGTCGGGGCGCATGAGGGACACCGTACTGCTGTGCGGGGCCCAAGCGGAGGGGTGTTCCGGCCCTGGTGAGTTGACGGGGCAGCCCTTATGGTGCGCGCGTGCGGATCCCGGTGGTGGTGCAGGGGCGCTCGCGCTGGCGGGCGGTTCTGGCGCGCGCCGGGCGGTCCGTACGGGCAGGGCGTGCATCGCTACCCGCGCGCCCCGTACGTGCGCGCCCCACCCTCCGTCCCCTCGGCCGCACCCTCTGGGCCGGTGCCGAAGCCGTCGTCACCCTCGGGCTCGTCCTCCTCCTGCTCGTCGCCCATCAGCTGTGGTGGACCAACCGCGAGGCCCGGCACGAGGCCCGGCAGACCGTACGGACGTTGGAGCGGGAGTGGGGGCGGGGAGGCCGGGTGGAGGAGCGTGGCTCCGGGGTGGGGTCCGCGCCCGTGGGTGCCGTCGGGCCCGCCACCCCGCCAGGCCCCGCCGAAAAGCCCGCCGCGCCCGCCCCCAACCCCCTCGCTGCCACCGACCGCGCCTACGCCGTCCTCCGCCTCCCCTCCCTCGGCGTCACCGCCCCCGTCGCCGAGGGGATCAGCAAGCACGGGGTGCTCGACAAGGGGTACGCGGGGCACTACGCCGGGACCGCGCAGCCCGGGCAGGCCGGGAACTTCGCGCTCGCCGGGCACCGCAACACCCATGGCGAGCCCTTCCGTTACATCAACCGGCTCCGGCCCGGGGACCGCCTCGTCGTCGAGACGCGGGACGCCGTTTTCACCTACGTGGTGGACAGGACGCTTCCCCAGACCTCCGCCCGGGACAGCGGGGTGATCGCGCCCGTGCCGCGCAGTGATGTCCGTACGAAGTACGGATACGGCGAGCGCGGCTACTACATCACCCTCACCACCTGCACCCCCGAGTTCACCTCCCGGTACCGGCTCGTCGTGTGGGGGAAGCTCGCCTCGATGCGGCCGCGTTAGCTCGATGCGGCCGCGTTGGTCCGTGCGGCCGCGCTGAGCCACGCGGCCAGCCTGACCGGCCCGGCCCCGTAGCCGCCGCCCCCGACCGGCGGTCCCGGTCCGATTGTCCGAGCCGTCGTGTATAACGTCAGAAGAGTCAGAAGCGGACACATGCTCGGGCGACACGTGCTCGGGTGGGTGCCCAGAGGCTTGGACGAGGGGGGAAGCATGACCGGCAGCCGCACGACGTCGCCGTGGTCGTCCTTCCGCCTGCCCTCCCGCCTCTCCGGACGCCTTTCCGGACGCCTCTCCTTCGGGCTGCTCCTCTTCCTCCTCGCCGAGCTGCTGCTCGTCAACGGCGGCACGCTCTCCGGCGCCGTCGCCCTGGCCGCCACCGCCGCGGCCGGCTCCGCCCTCGCCGTCTGCGCGCTGCTCGCCTCCCGCGCGGTGCCCAAGGTGCCGCGTACGCGCATACGCACCGCGATACGGGACCGCGAGCGGCGCACCGCCTTCCTGCCGCAGCGCGATCCCGACGCCTCCGGGCGGCCCAGGCCCCGAGCCCCCGGCCGCCTCGCCATGACGGTCGCGTAGGGCTGCACCTCTTTCTCACCGCCCTCCGCCGGGCCGTCACGCCGCTCTGTCCCGCGCGCGTACGCACCCATGCCCTGTCGCCCTGAGCGCAGCCGCGTCCGCACGCCCCCAGACGTGACTCCGGAGGCTTCCATGTCCGTACCCGATGTATTCGACGTATTCGCCGGCCTGGTCGAGCGCCTCGCCGACCTGGTCCAGCCGCTCTTCCACGGCTCCGCGGCCGCCGCCGCGATCGTGCTGTTCACGATGCTCGTACGGCTCGCCGTGCACCCCCTTTCCCGGCAGGCGGCCAAGGGCCAGCAGGCCCGCGCCAAGCTCCAGCCGCAGCTGGCCGAGCTGCGCAAGAAGCACCGCAAGGACCCCGAGCGGCTGCGCAAGGCGGTCGCCGAGCTGCACGCCGCGGAGAAGGTGTCGCCGTTCTCCGGGTGTCTGCCGAGCCTGTTCCAGCTGCCCGCGTTCTTCCTCCTCTACCAGCTGTTCTCGGACTCCGGCTTCGGCGGCGGACACACCACGCTGCTCGACCACACCCTGCTCTCCGCCCCGCTGCGCGGCCGCTGGGCGGACGCGCTCGGGCACGGCGGGCTCATAGGCGGGCAGGGGCTGGTCTACCTGGGCCTCTTCGTCTTCGTCGCCGGCGTCGCCACCTTCAATTACGGGCGTACGAAGCGGCAGCTCGCCACGCAGCCGCTGGTCCCGGCCGACCAGCAGGAGGGGGTGCCGGGTCTGGGCGCGATGACGAAGTTCATGCCGCTGATGTCGTTCGGCACGCTGATCACGGTCGCGGTGGTGCCGCTGGCGGCCGCGCTGTACGTGGTGACGAGCACCACGTGGTCGGCGCTGGAGCGGGCGTATCTGTACCGGGAGGCGGCTCAGGCCCCCGTGGCTACTGCCGCGGTGGGGGTCCCCCCTGCTCCTTAAGAGCTCGGGGGAAGTCCGATGTGTGAACTGGGTCTTGCCTAGTGGACGCCGACCTTGGAGGATCGAACGATCCTTCCGATGGCCGCGACCCATCGGCCGGGCCACGCTCGACCTAGGGAGACTGACCATGAAGCTGCTGCGCGTAGGCACGGCGGGCAACGAGCGCCCCGCGCTGCTCGCCGCCGACGGGACCCTGCGGGACCTGTCCGGCCTCGTGCCGGACATCGACGGCGACCTGCTCGCCGACGAGTTCGCCCTGGACCGGATACGGGCCGCGGCCGACACCGGTGTGCTGCCCGCGCTCGACGCGGCCGGGCAGCGCGTCGGCCCGCCGGTCGCCCGGATCGGCAAGGTCGTGTGCATCGGGCTGAACTACCACGACCACGCCGCCGAGACCGGGGCGGCGATCCCGGCCGAGCCCGTCGTCTTCTTCAAGGCGGCGGACACGGTCGTCGGCCCGAACGACACGGTCCTGGTGCCCCGCAGGTCGGTGAAGACCGACTGGGAGGTCGAGCTCGCGATCGTCATCGGGCGCACGGCCCGCTATGTGGCCGACGACGAGGACCCGCTGGCGTACGTCGCGGGGTACGCGGTGGCGCACGACGTGTCCGAGCGCGAGTTCCAGATCGAGCGCGGCGGCACCTGGGACAAGGGCAAGAACTGCGAGACGTTCAACCCGCTGGGCCCCTGGCTGGTCACCCGTGACGAGGTCCCGGACCCGCAGGCGCTGTCGCTGCGGCTGTGGGTGAACGGCGAGCTCAAGCAGAACGGCTCCACGGCCGACCAGATCTTCCCGGTCGCGGAGGTCGTCCGCTACGTGAGCCAGTTCATGACGCTCTACCCCGGCGACGTCATCAACACCGGCACCCCGGCGGGCGTCGCGATGGGACAGCCGGAGCCGAAGCCGTATCTGCGGGCGGGGGACGTGGTGGAGGTGGAGGTCGAGGGGCTGGGCCGGCAGCGGCAGGAGCTCAAGGACGCGTAGGCGACGCCCGGCGGGGGTGCGGGCAGCCGGGGGGAACCGGGGTCCGGGCCGCCGCCCCGGCCCCCGTACACCCCTACCCCTCCCGCCCCTTGAACGCCCGCAACCCCTCCACCACCAGCGCATGGTCCTCCACCTGCGGCAGGCCGGAGACCGTCACCGTGCCGATGACGCCCGTGCCCGTCACCCGCAGCGGGAACGAGCCGCCGTGGGCCGCGTAGGTGTCGGGGTCGAGGCGGGAGGAGGCCTCGAAGGTGGTGTTCTTGGCGCGGAAGCGGGCGCCGACCAGGTACGAGGCGGCCGCGTACCGCTCGGTGACGCGGCGCTTGCGGTCGACCCAGGCGTCGTTGTCCGGGGTCGAGCCCGGCAGGGCGCAGCGGAAGAGCTGCTGGGCGCCGCGGTGGATGTCGATCGTCACCGGGGCGCGGCGGGCCACCGCCAGCTCCCGCAGGAGCGTGCCGAGCGCCCACGCGTCCTCGTACGTGAAGCGCGCCAGCTCCAACTCGGCCTCCTGCGCCTCCAGTTCGGGCACGGTGAAAGACGCGGTGGAGGTCGTGGTGGAGGTCGCCGTGGAGGACGGGGGCGGGGTCGTCACAGCGCCACCTCCACCGTGACGCCCTCGCGCGCGGACCTGCGCGCCGCCTCCAGGACGTCGAGGGCCGCCGCGGCCTCGTGCGCGGTGACCGGCGGCTCGCCGCCCTCGCGCAGGGCGGCGGCGATCGCCGTGTAGTACGCGGGGTAGTCGCCCGGCAGGGTCGGGGTGGGGCGGCCGCCGCCGGTCAGCGGGGACTCCCCGGAGCCGACGCGGCCCCACATCCCCTCCGGCTCCAGGCCCCACGGCTCGCCGTCGCCCGGCCGCCTGCCCTCGCGCAGGGCGGACTCCTGGGGGTCGAGGCCGTACTTGACGTAGCCCGCGGCGGAGCCGAGCACCCGGAAGCGGGGGCCCAGTTGGGCCGTCGTCGCGCTCACGTACAGGTGCGAGCGCACGCCGCCCGCGTGGGTGATCGCGATGAAGGTGTCGTCGTCGGCCTGGGCGCCAGGGCGGCGTACGTCGGCCTCCGCGTACACCCGCAGCGCCGGGCCGAACAGGACCAGGGCCTGGTCGACGAGGTGGCTGCCCAGGTCGTACAGCAGGCCGCCGATCTCCGCCGGGTCGCCCGACTCGCGCCAGCCGCCCTTGGGCTGCGGGCGCCAGCGCTCGAAGCGGGACTCGAAGCGCTGGATCTCGCCGAGCTCGCCGGACGCCATGAGCGCGCGCAGGGTCAGGAAGTCGTTGTCCCAGCGGCGGTTCTGGAAGACCGAGAGCAGCAGGCCGCGCTCCTCGGCGAGGGCGGCGAGGCCGCGCGCCTCGGCGGCCGTGCCCGCGAGCGGCTTGTCGACGACGACCGGGATCCCGGCCTTGAGGGCGCCGGTGGCGATCGGCACATGCGTCTTGTTCGGGGAGGCGATCACGACGAGGTCGAGACCGGCGTCGAAGAGCTCGTCGGGGGAGGCGGCGAACCGCAGCCCGTCGCCGTGCTCGGCGCGGGCCTGCTCGCGGCGCTCGGGGCTGGACGTGACGACCGTGTCGAGGGTGAGCCCCTCGGTCGCGGCGATCAGCGGGGCGTGGAAGACGGATCCCGCCAGGCCGTAGCCCACGAGTCCGACGCGGAGGTCGGTTCCGGCGCGGAAGTCAGTGTCCGTACGAGCGTTCATGACCCCTACTTAAGCAACGCTGTTGCCAAAGTGCAAGCGCAGGAGAGAATGGGAGGGTGAACAGGAGTAACTCGGGAGCCAACCTGCCGGCCCTGCGCAGCCACAACGCCGCGCTGGTGCTCGATCTGCTGCGTACGGCCGGGGACGCCGGCATCAGCAGACTGGAGCTCGCCGAGCGGACCGGGCTCACCCCGCAGGCCGTCAGCAAGATCACCGCGCGGCTGCGGGCGGAGGGGACGGCGACCGAGGCGGGCCGCCGCGCCTCGACCGGCGGCAAGCCGCGCACGGTGCTCAAGCTGGTGCCGTCCGCCGTGCACGCCATAGGGCTGCACCTCGACCGCGACGAGCTCACCGCGGTCCTGGTCGACCTCGCGGGCACGCTCGTCGGCGTCCGTACCGTGCCGCTCGACCTCGGCGCGGGCCACGACACGGTGGTGGGGGCCGCCGCCGAGCAGGCCGAGGCGCTGATCGGGGGGCGCCCGATACTCGGCGTCGGCGTGGCCAGCCCCGGACCGCTCGACCACCACACCGGGGTGCTCCACCGGATCACCGGGTTCCCGCAGTGGAACGGCTTCCCGCTGCGCGACGCGCTCACCGCGCGCCTCGGCCTGCCGGTCGTCCTCGACAAGGACACCAACGCCGCGGCCCTGGGCCTTGCCCTGCGCGGCCCGGCGGACTCCTTCGCCTACCTCCACCTCGGTACGGGCCTGGGCGCGGGACTCGTCCTGGGCGGCACGCTGCTGCGCGGCTCGCGCACCGGCGCGGGCGAGTTCGGCCACCAGACGATCCTGCTCGGCGGCCCCGCCTGCGACTGCGGCGCACGCGGCTGCATCGAGGCGCTGTGCCTGTCGTCGGTGGCCCGCGGCGACATCGCGGCCGCCGCCCGCTTCCTGGGCGTCGGCGCCGCGAACCTCGTCGGCCTGCTTGACATCGACCGCGTACTGCTCGGCGGCCGTACGGTCATGGGCGCGCAGGACGGGTTCGTGCGGGGAGTCCGCGCGGTCCTGGAGGAGCGGGCCCGCCGGGGCGGCGACGCGCGGGCGGTCCCGGTGTCGGTGGCGCCGGGCGGGCCGCACGCGGTGGCGGAGGGGGCGGCTCGGCTGATCCTGGGGCCGGTGTTCGGGCATGGGGGCGTGGGCGCGGGCGCCTTGGGCGGCGAGCGGGGCTGAGGGGGCGTGCGGGGCTGGGGGGTGTGTGGTTGCCCGCCCGCCCGCCCGGCCGTCTCGGCTCGGCTCGGCTCGGCTCGGCGGTCCGGGGTGCCGGGCCGGCTGCCGGACCGCCATCAGTCGTACTTGCCGATATTGGGCTGATAGGGCGGACTTCGCCCGCCGGCACGGCGTGGCGGGGTGCGGTCGCACCGGGGCGGCGCGTCCGCGTGGCAGGGTCCCGGAGCACGTACGCCCGCGAGCAGCAGAGGTCCCTCATGCGACTGCGCAACGCCCTCGCCATCTCAGTGACCGCGGCCGCGGCGCTGACCGGGACGTCGGGTGCGGCGGCCGACGAGAGCGAGCCGCGCGGGCGGCAGGGGCACGCGGCGCTCTCCGTCGCCAACCAGCCCGTCTGCGGGGACCGGGTCGGTGCCGACTTCCCCGTGGACACGCGGATCCACGGCGGGCCGGCCGAGTACCGCCCCGGCGGGGGCGCGCAGCTCTGGTACGTCGACCTCACCAACACCACCGCGCACACCTGCCGCAACATCCACCCCGTGGTCGTGCTCGTCGACCGGGACCGGACGCTCAAGGACTCCCAGGCCAAGCTGGAGTTCTACGACGCGGTGGGCGGCGGCGGGCGCCCGCGCCCCGTTCCGTTCGAGCGGACCGACGCGGACGAGCACATCGGGGTGTTCGACGACGGCTTCCCCGGGTTCGTGATCGGCGCGGGGGAGACCGTCACCGTGAAGGTCCGGCTCGGGTTCACGGCCGACACCCGGCCGAACGAGGTCACGGCGAACGCGGCGGTCGTGCAGCGGCGGGGGGACGACGGGGAGTGGGTCGGGGAGTCCGGGGGCTACCGGTTCGGCATCGGCCCGGAGGCGCCGACCCCGCAGCTCGCGGGGCCGCCGGAGCTGGCGGACACGGGTCCTGGCTCGCCTCCGGCCCCGGCCGTCGTCGGCGCGTTGGTTCTCGGGGGCCTGGCGCTGCTCGTCGGGGCGCGGCGGTTGCGGCGGCGCTGAGGGGGCCGCGCCCATGGCCCTCGCCACGTGCAACGATCCCCCCCGTGGACTACCCGAACGACCAAGCCCCCGGTGCCCCCATTCGGTCCGGCATCCCGGAACACGGGCGTATTCCCAAGTATTACGCCGTGAAGGCCCAAGTGGCCGCGTTGATCGATGAGTTGGGGGAGGGTGGGCTGCTGCCCACCGAGCGAGATCTCGCCGAGCGGTACGAGGTCGCCCGTGAGACCGTGCGGCAGGCGCTGCGTGAGCTGCTGCTCGAAGGGCGGCTGCGGCGGCAGGGGCGCGGCACCGTCGTCGCCGGGCCCAAGCTGGAGCAGCCGCTCTCGCTCGCGAGCTATACGGAAGGCGTACGCAGGCAGGGGCGGCGGCCCGGACGTCATCTCATCTCGCTCGACCGGTTCCCCTGCCCGCCCGCGCTCGCCGCCGAGACCGGTCTTGAGCGTGGCGAGCCCGTCTGGCACATGGAGCGCGTGCTGCTCGCGGACGACGAGCGCATGGGGCTGGAGAGCACATACGTCGCCGTGGCCCGAGTGCCGCGCCTGGACAGCGAGTTCACCCCGGACTCCTCCTTCTACGCCTACCTCCACGACCGGCTCTGCATCGCCTTCGGGGACGCCGACGAGCGCATCGAGACCGTCCTCGCCACCCCGCGCGAGGCCCTGCTGATCGGCACCCCGCCCGCGCTCCCCATGCTGCTGATCCACCGCGTCTCGCGCGACACCGCCGGGCTGCCCCTGGAACGCGTACGCACCCTCTACCGGGGCGACCGGTTCTCCTTCACCACCCACCTCGGGAACAGAGGCGATTGAGGGGACATAGCCAGGCAGAACCGGCATCGTTTATAACGTAACGATAACGGGTCTAGCCCAAGTTTGAAGGGGCGTTCACCGTCCCGTCGCCGTCCCGACCCACTCGGTCCACCCGCCGCGAGGACTGTTCACGCCGTGAGAGTCATCGTCGTTGGAGCCGGCGTGGTGGGAACCATGCACGCCTGGCACGCAGTGGAACGCGGCCACGAGGTCGTACAGATCGAGCGCGAGAGCGAGGCGCGCGGGGCATCGCTCCGCAACTTCGGGCAGATATGGGTCAGTGGCCGGGCGGGCGGCGAGGAGTTGGACACGGCCCTGCGGGCCCGTGAGCTGTGGGAGGGCATCGGGGAGCGCGTGCCGGGGCTGGGCTTCCGGGCCTGCGGCTCGCTCACCCCGGTACGGAACGACCTCGAACTGGCCGTCGCCGAGGCCGCGTTGGCCCGCGAGGACGCGGCGGCCCGTGGCTACAAGCTGCTCACCGCCGACGAGGCGCGCGCCCTCAACCCCGCCCTGCGCGGCGACTTCGTCGCCGCACTGTGGTGCGAGCGGGATGCCGCGGTGGAACCCCGTACCGCCCAACTCGCCCTCAAGGACGAGCTGTTGAGGTCCGGGCGGTACACCTTCCTCGGGGGGCGTGAAGTCCGCGAGGTCATCGGGCAGAACGCGGTGCGCGACGACCACGGTGACGTGCACACCGGCGACGCCGTCGTCCTGTGCACGGGAGCGTGGCTCGGCGGCCTCGTCCGCGAGCTGGTGCCCGACCTGCCCGTACGCCGCGTACGTCTGCAGATGATGCAGACCGAGCCGCTCGGCGAGCCGCTCACCACGTCCGTCGCGGACGCCGACAGCTTCCGCTACTACCCGGCGTACGCGGGCGAGGCGCTCGACGCGCTCAACGCGGGCCAGGCGCAGGACCCGACGGCCGCCGCGCACAAGATGCAGCTGCTGATGGTCCAGCGCGCGGACGGCGGGCTGACCATCGGCGACACGCACGAGTACGAGCACCCCTTCGCCTTCGACGTCACCGAGGAGCCGTACGAGCACCTCACCCGCGTCGTCGAGTCCTTCCTCGGCCGCCCGCTGCCGAAGATCAGGCACCGCTGGGCCGGGGTGTACGCGCAGTGCACCGACACCTCCCGGGTGGTCCACCGCCAGCAGGTGCGCGACGGGGTGTGGCTGGTCACCGGGCCGGGCGGGCGCGGCATGACCTGCTCGCCCGCGATCGCCGAGCGCACGGCCAACGAGCTGGGCTGGTAAGGGAGTCGATGAAGATGAGCAACAGCAACAGCAACGCCAACACCACGTACAACCTGGTCGTGCTGGACATGGCGGGCACCACCGTCGCCGACGGCGGACTCGTCGAGCAGGCCTTCGCCGCCGCCGCGCGCAGCCTCGGCGAGGACCCCGCGACGATGGTCGACTACGTCCGCGCCACCATGGGCGAGTCCAAAATCTCCGTCTTCCGGCACCTGTTCGGCGACGAGAGCCGGGCGCGCCGGGCCAACACCGCCTTCGAGGAGGCGTACGGGGAACTCGTCGCGGGCGGCCGCGTCAGCGCGCTGCCCGGCGCCCGCGAAGCCATCGAGCGGCTGCGCTCCGAAGGCCGCACGGTCGTCCTGACCACCGGTTTCGCCCGCGTCACCCAGGACGCCATCCTCGGCGCGCTCGGCTGGCGCGACCTGGTCGGGCTCACCCTGTGCCCGGCCGACGCGGGCGGCCGGGGGCGCCCGTACCCGGACATGGTGCTCGCCGCGTTCCTGCGGACGGGGGCGGTGGACTCGGTGCGGCGGATCGCCCTGGCCGGGGACACCTCGTACGACATGCTCAGCGGGGTCCGGGCCGGGGCGGGGGTCGTCGCGGGGGTGCTGACCGGCGCCCACGGCAAGGACGCGCTGTACGAGGCGGGGGCCACCCATGTCCTCGGCTCGGTGGCGGAGCTGCCGGACGTGCTGGCGCGGGCGGAAGCGTCGTGACCGGCGGCATCCGCTTCGACGGGGTGAGCGTCGCGTACGGCGGGAACACCGTCCTCGACTCGCTGGACCTGACCGTCGAGCCCGGCGAGGTCATGGCGCTGCTCGGGCCGTCCGGCTCCGGCAAGACCACCGCGCTGCGGGCCGTCGCCGGGTTCGTGCGGCCCGCCTCCGGGCGGGTGTTCATCGGCGGCCGGGACGTCACGGCGCTGCCGCCGCACCGGCGCGGGATCGGGATGGTCGTCCAGCAGTACGCCCTCTTCCCGCACATGCGGGTCGCCGACAACGTCGCCTTCGGGCTCAAGGCGCAGAAGCTCGTCGCCAAGGGCGAGATCGCCGGGCGGGTCGCCCAGGCGCTGGAGATGACGGGGATGGCGGCGTACGCGCGGCGCTATCCGCGCGAGCTGTCCGGCGGGCAGCAGCAACGCGTCGCGATCGCGCGGGCGCTGGCGATACGGCCGGGAGTACTGCTCCTGGACGAGCCCCTGTCGGCGCTCGACGCCCAGCTGCGCTCCGGCATGCTGACCGAACTCGCCAGGCTGCACCGCGAGTTGCCGGACGTCTCCATCCTCTACGTCACGCACGACCAGGTCGAGGCGCTGACCCTGGCGGACCGGATCGCGGTGATGGACCGGGCGCGGCTGCGGGACTGCGGCACGCCGCAGGACCTGTACCGGCGCCCGCGTACGGAGTTCACGGCGTCCTTCGTCGGCAACGCCAACCTGCTGCCCGTGCAGGTCGGTTCGGGTTACGTGTCGTTCGGCGGCACGGCGCTGACGGTGGCCACGGACGCGGTCGCGGTGGGCGCGGCGGCCACGCTGTGCGTACGCCCGCACCTCGTCGGGCTCGGGGACGGCCCGAACGCCCTGCGTGGGCGGATCGCGGAGGTCCAGTGGCGGGGCTCGACGCACCGGCTGTACGTGGATGTGGACGGCCACCGCATCAAGGCCGACCTGCGCGAGCTCAAGGCGACCCCGGCACTCGGTGACGAGGTCACGCTGCACTTCGCGGCGGAGGACGCGGTGCTGCTGGGGGCAGGGGTCGGGGATGGCTGAGCTGCGAACCCCCTCAGGGGCGCGGGACGGTGACACCTGCGGCTCCGCCGCGCGGGCGCGACCAGCCACGGACGGTCCGCAGTCGAAGGACCGCCATGTCGGCGCGGCGACCGGCCGCGAGGCCGGGTCCCGGCGGGCGGTGCCGCCCTTGGCGTGGGCACTCCCCCCCGTCCTCGCCCTCGGGCTCGTCTTCCTCTATCCCCTCGGGCTCGTCGTCAAGCAGTCGTTCACCCCGGACGGGGGTGACGGGCTCTCGCTCGCGCCCTACCGGGACGTGTTCGCCTCCGCCGCGTTCCGGGACGCGCTCACGACCACGGTGTGGCTCGCGGCGGGGGCCACGGCCGGGTGTCTGGTGCTGGGGTTCGTGCTCGCGCTGGTCATCGCGTTCGTACCGTTCCCCGGCGGAAAGGCCGTCGCCCGGTTCATCGACGTGTTCCTCTCCTTCCCGTCCTTCCTCATCACGCTCGCGCTGCTCTTCCTCTACGGCACCGTCGGCATGGCCAACGGGCTGTGGACGGACGTCACCGGCGCGCACACGGGGCCGTTCCAGTTCCTCACCACCCCCTGGGGCGTACTCCTCGCGGAGATCACGTACTTCACGCCCTTCGTGATGCGCCCGCTGCTCGCCGCGTTCTCGCAGCTCGACACCGCACAGCTGGAGGTCGCCTCCTCGCTGGGCGCCCGGCCCGCCAGGATCGTGCGGCAGGTCGTACTGCCCGAGGCGCTGCCCGCGCTCGCGGCCGGCGGCTCGCTCGTCCTCGTGATGTGCCTCAACGAATTCGGCATCGTGCTCTTCACCGGCGCGAAAGGGGTCACCACCCTCCCCATGCTCGTCTACAGCAAGGCGATCCTGGAGTCCGACTACCCGGCCGCCTGCGTCGTCGCCGTCGTCAACATCGCGATCTCCGTGGGCCTGTACGGCCTCTACCGGGTGGTGAGCCGACGTGTTGGTGCATAGCCGTGGCGGCCGCTGGGCCACCTGGATCGTGTTCTTCGCCCTCTTCCTGCCCCTGTTCGCCCTGCCGCTCCTCGTCGTGGTCGCCGCCTCGTTCGCGACCAACTGGTCCGGCGCCTTCCCGTCCGGCTTCACCACCGGCCACTACGACGCCGCCACCACCGGCGACTCCCTCCAGGCCCTCACCACCAGCCTGGTCACCGCGCTCACCGCCAGCGTGCTCGCCCTCACCGTCGGGGCCTGGGCGGCCCTCGCCGCCGCCTCGCTGAAGAAGCGCGGCAAGCAGGCGATGGACGCCCTGTTCGTGCTGCCCGTCGCCGTCCCCTCGGTGGTCGTCGGCCTCGCGGTCCTCGTCGCGTTCTCCAAGCCGCCGTTCCTGCTCAACGGGACGCGCTGGATCGTGATCCTCGCGCACACCGTTCTTGTCACGGCGTTCGCCTACCAGTCGGTTTCGGCCGCCATCCTGAGGCTCGACCCGATGTACGAGCAGGCCGCCGCCAGCCTCGGCGCCCGGCCCTCGTACGTGCTGTGGCGCGTGCGGCTGCCGCTGCTACTGCCGTCGCTCAACGCGGCCGCGGGGCTCTGCTTCGCCCTGTCCATGGGCGAGTTGAGCGCCACGATGATGCTCTATCCGCCGGACTGGACACCCCTGCCGGTGCAGATCTTCGCCGCCACCGACCGCGGCTCGCTCTTCACCGGCGCGGCCGTCGCCGTGGTCCTCATGGGCACGACCCTGCTCGTACTGCTCGCGGTCTCCCGTATCCGTACCAAAGCCAGTTTCAGATAACCGGCAGACAGAAACCAGGAGTTCGAAACGTCATGCGCAGAAGCCTCCTCACCCCGCTCGCCGCCGTCACGGGCAGCCTCGCCCTCGCCGCGACCCTCTCCGCCTGCGGCGGCTCCTCCTCCGCCGACTCCAAGTCCGACGAGAAGGTCGTCACGGTCTACAGCGCCGACGGCCTGAAGGGCGAGAAGGGCGACGGCTGGTACGACAAGGTCTTCAAGGACTTCGAGGCGAAGACCGGCATCAAGGTCAAGTACGTCGAGGGCGGCTCGGGCGAGATGGTGCAGCGCGCCGTCCGCGAGAAGTCCAACACCCAGGCCGACGTGCTGGTCACGCTGCCGCCGTTCATCCAGCAGGCCGACACCAAGGGCCTGCTCCAGCCCTACACCCCGGCCGGCGCCGACAAGGTGCCGGACGCGCAGAAGAACTCCAAGGGCAAGTGGACGGCCGTCGTCAACAACTACTTCGGGTTCATCTACAACAAGAAGGAGCTCCCGCAGGCCCCCAGGACCTGGGAGGAGCTGCTCGACTCCAAGTACAAGAACAAGCTCCAGTACTCCACCCCGGGCGTCGCGGGCGACGGCACCGCCGTCGTCATCAAGGCGATGCACGACTTCGGCGGCAAGGAGGCCGCCATGGAGTACCTGAAGAAGCTCCAGGCCAACAACGTCGGCCCGTCCGCCTCCACCGGCAAGCTCGCCCCCAAGGTGGACAAGGGTGAACTCCGCGTTGCCAACGGCGATGTACAGATGAACTACGCCCAGGCCAAGAGCATGCCCAACCTCGGCATCTGGTTCCCGGCGACCGGCCCCGGCAAGCCCACCACCTTCGCGCTGCCGTACGCCGCCGGTCTCGTCGACAAGGCCCCGCACACCACCAACGGCAAGAAGCTGCTCGACTTCATGCTCACCGAGCAGGCCCAGCGGGAAGCCAGCGCCATCGGCGGCGGCTTCGCGGCCCGTACGGACGTGAAGGCCACCGACCCCAACGCGACGGCCCTCGCCCAGCTGCTCCAGGGCGTCGAGATCTTCGAGCCGAACTGGCTCGACATCAGCACGAACTTGCCGTCGTACGTGGACGCTTGGAAGTCCGCGACCGGTAGCTGAGCGATCCGCTGGAAATTGCGGTGATTCGTCTGCGGGCCGGCTGTGGCTGGTCGTGCCCGCGCGGCGGAGCCGCACATGTGACAGCCCCGCGCCCCTATGGGGCGCGGTCCCCGACGCCCCTGCACCGCCAGGGGCGTCGTCCTGCCCGCGCCCGCCCTCTTCGTCCCCGGAGGACCACGTGACCCCGTCAGGAATCTCCCGCCGCTCACTGCTCGCCGGCGCCGCCGCCCTCGCGGCCGCCGCGGGCCCCCTCGCCTCCGTCGCCCGGGCCGCGGCCCGCACCCCCAAGGTGCTGGTGATCGGCCTGGACGGCACGCTGCTCAACCGCGTCAAGGACGCCGACGCGCCCCGCCTCAAGTCCCTGATGGCGAACGGCCTCACGGCCGCGAGCTCGCTCTACGCCAACCCCTTCGCGCCCACCATGTCCGGCCCCGGCTGGTCCACGATCATCACCGGTGTCTGGCCGGACAAGCACAACGTCAAGGACAACGCCTTCACCGGGCAGCGCTTCGCCCAGTACCCGGACTTCCTCACCCGTATCGAGACGGCGAAGCCCTCGCTGTCCACGTACGCGGTCTCCTCCTGGGCGCCGATCACCGACACGATCTTCTCCTCGAAGGTCGACACCCGGGTCTCGACGCCCGGCGCCGAGTACGACACGGGCACCACCGCCCGGGCCGTGGCGCAGCTCGGGAACACCGCCGGCCCGGACGCGGTCTTCGTCCAGCTCGACAACGTCGACCACGCCGGGCACACGTACGGGGCCGCCAGCCAGCAGTACCTGGACGCGATCCACGGCGTGGACACCCAGGTCGGGCAGCTGGTGGACGCCGTCGCCTCCCGGGCCTCCCACGCCGACGAGGACTGGCTGGTGCTGGTGACCGCCGACCACGGCCACACCGACCCGGGCGGCCACGGCGGCTCCACCTGGCAGGAGCGCCAGACGTTCCTGATCGCCACCGGCGGGACCACCACGCCCGGTTCGGTCCGGTACGACGTCCGTATGCCCGACGTAGCCGCCTCCGCGCTCGCCCACCTCGGCGTCGCCATCGACCCGGCGTGGGGGCTCGACGGACGCCCGATCTCGCAGCCCTCCCCGGACGACTTCGACGCGCTGCGCCCGCAGCTGAAGACGCCGGTCGACGAGAGCGGCATCGGCGCGGGCGTCGTCGGCTTCACCCACACCCCGCCCGCCGGGTGGTCCGTCGACAACTCCCGCATGGGCACCGGCGGGGTCACCGAGTGGCGCGGCTGGTCGTTCACCACCGACGAGTTCTGGACCAAGGCCCAGCGCGACCAGCAGCGCGAGTCCAACGTCCGGGCCCGGAACGTCTTCGCGGTGGCCGACGGCGACGAGTGGACCGACAAGTCCTTCACCGGCACCTTCGACTCCACCCTGATCAGCCCCGCCTGGCCGGTGCGCGGCGGCGCCCCGGCGACGCTCTCGTACGTGACGCACTACCTCCAGGAGAGTCCGCAGAAGGGCGAGGTGCTGGTCTCCTACGACGGGGCGGCGCCGGTGACGGTGAAGACGTACGCCTCGGACACCGTCGCCAAGGCGGAGTCGCTCACCCTGAACGTGCCCGCCGGGGCCACCACCGCCCAGGTGCGCTTCCGCTACACCGGAGGCAACAACTGGTACTGGGTGATCGACCAGGTCAAGATCTCGGCTTCCTGATTAGGCTGGGCGGTGTCGGCACGCACAACGCGGTGCACCCGGCACCGTCCAGTTCTTCGTCCAGCGCACACCGCAGGAGAGTCCGCCCCATGGCAGAGCGCAAGCCGATCGAATCCTGGCTCACCGACATGGACGGGGTCCTCATCCACGAGGGCACGCCGATCCCGGGTGCGGACGCCTTCCTCACGGGACTGAAGGAGTCGGGCAAGCCCTTCCTGGTCCTCACCAACAACTCCATCTACACCCCCCGCGACCTCCAGGCCCGCCTGGCCCGGATGGGCCTGCACGTGCCGGTCGAGAACATCTGGACGTCGGCGCTCGCCACCGCCAAGTTCCTGGACGACCAGCGGCCCGGCGGCACGGCGTACGTGATCGGGGAGGCGGGGCTCACCACCGCGCTGCACGACATCGGGTACGTCCTGACCGACCACGAGCCGGACTACGTGGTCCTGGGCGAGACCCGTACGTACAGCTTCGAGGCGCTCACCAAGGCGATCCGGCTGATCAACGGCGGGGCGCGGTTCATCTGCACCAACCCGGACGAGACCGGTCCCTCCACCGAGGGCCCGCTGCCCGCGACCGGCGCGGTCGCCGCGCTGATCACCAAGGCGACCGGCAAGAAGCCGTACTTCGCGGGCAAGCCCAACCCGCTGATGATGCGGACCGGGCTGAACGCGATCGGCGCGCACTCGGAGACCAGTGCCATGATCGGCGACCGGATGGACACGGATGTCCTCGCGGGGCTTGAGGCGGGGATGCAGACGTTTCTGGTGCTGACCGGACTGACCCGGCCCGAGGACGTCGAGAACTTCCCGTTCCGGCCGTCCAAGACCGTCGACTCGATCGCCGACTTGGTGAAGCTGATCTAGTCTCTGCGGGCCGTGGGTGGCTGGTCGCGCAGTTCCCCGCGCCCCTGTCCGGGCGGCACCATTCGGACCTGCTCGGGATGCGGGAGAGCCTGCGCGGCGTGAATCTTCCTTACAGGAGGTTCACGATGCGCTTTCGACAGGTCACGCTCTGTGCGGCCGTGGCGGCCGCCACCGCTCTGATGCCGGTGGCGGCCGCCACCGCGGAGTCCGAGCCGCACGGCTCACTGACGGTGACGCCGTCCACGACCGCCCCGGGCGGTGAGGTGGACCTGCGGGTCAGCGTGTGCGGCGGCCGGCAGGCCGTCGGGACCTCGGAGGCCTTCGTCTCGCAGGCGCAGTTCGCGCCGGCGGCGGACGGGGGCCTCTTCGCGCAGGCCCGTATCCGCTCGGACGCCCAGGCGCGCAGCTATGACATCTGGGTGAACTGCAAGGACAGCTCCGGCCAGGCCTCCGGCCGCGTCACGGTCGTCCACGGCGGCTCCGGCCACCACGACGGCAACCAGCACCCCAACGAGCACCCCGACCACCGCGCCACCCCGCACGCCCCCGTCCACGCGGGCGGCGGCGGCGCCGCGCAGCTCGCGGACCGGCAGGCCACCGAGCAGGGCCCGGGCACCCGGCACGCGGTGATCGGCCTGGCCCTGGCGGCCGTGGCGGCGGTCGCGGTGGCGGGCCGCAGCGCGCGGCGCCGGCGCCGGAGCGACTGAGCCGGCCGGGCCGATGTCCTCCGAGCACACGTCCGGCACCGGGCGGCTGCTGACCGGGGTGGCGTGGGCGGTCCTGCTGCTCGGCCTGTGGCTGTGGGGCCGCGAGGCCACCGACGGCCCCGGCGGCAGCTCGGCGCCCACCACGGGTGACGTGGCGGCCGTGGGGCGCCCGCTGGGCGTACCCCTGCCGCCCGCGCACGACCCCGTGAAGGCGGCGCCGCCGCAGCGTGTCGAGATCCCTTCCATAGGCGTGACCGCGCCCGTCGTGCCGCGTGGCCTCGACACCTCGGGTGCGGTCGATCCGCCGCCGTACGACCGGCCGGGCACGGTCGGCTGGTTCGGCGCGGGGGCCCAGCCCGGCGGGCCGGGCACGGCGCTGCTCGTCGGCCACGTCGACACCGAGAGCAAGCCCGCCGTCTTCTACGGCCTGAGCGCCACCCGCCCCGGCGAGAAGGTGCGGGTGACCAGGACCGACGGGTCGGTCGCCGAGTTCACCATCGACGACGTCCAGGTCTTCGGGCGGGACCGGTTCGACGCGCACAAGGTGTACGGGCCGCGCGAGGCGGGGCGCGCGGAGCTGCGGCTGATCACCTGCGGGGGCACCTACGACCGCAAGGCGCGCACGTACACGGCGAACGTGGTGGTGTCGGCCTACCTGACGGACGTACGGCCCGCGGCGGCGGCCAGGTCCTGAGCGCACGGCGGCACGCCCTCCGTACCTGGCCCGGCCGACGACCCGCTCCCCCCGGAGCCGCCGGCCGGGCTGGTCCTCGACCGCGGGCGCACGGGCTGCGGGAGGAGCCCGGCACCTGCGCGGGAGGTTCGGTGGACCGACGTCGAACTGTGGCCGGGAACTGGGGCCGATGCGACCACTGTAGAACCGGTGTGCGCTTTCGGCCTAGAGGGCGATGACGCCAAGTCGCCTTCTGTGTGCGCTCGGTGGGCACGGGATCGTGAGGGTGCGGGGGTGTGCCACGATGGATCGGGGGAAGCGTCCGGGAAAGTGCGGTTGAGGGGGGTCGGATGTTCCGGAGTGGTGCGCGGACGGGCGCGGTCGGGGTGGCTGTGGCAGCCGTGGGAACGGCGCTGTTGCTGACGTCCTGTTCGTCCTCCTCGGACGCCGACAAGAAGCCCGAAGTGGCGCAGCAGCCGAAGGGCACCGACCCGTTCTGGGTCAATCCGGACGGCAACGCCTCACGGCAGGCCGCCGAGTACCGCAAGAGCGGTGACGACTCCAAGGCCGCGCTGATCGCGAAGATCGCGGAGCAGCCGGTCGGGGAGTGGATCGGCCCGGAGAACCCGGAGTCGGAGGCGAAGGGCTTCACCGAGGCGGCGGCGAAGGCCGACCGCACGGCGCTGCTCGTGCTCTACAACATCCCGCACCGCGACTGCGGCCAGTTCTCCAAGGGCGGCGCGGCGGACGGCGACGCGTACCGGGCGTGGGTCGACAAGGTGGCGAAGGGGATCGGGGACCGGGGCGCCACGGTGGTCCTGGAGCCGGACGCGGTGCTGCACCTGGTCGACGGGTGTACGCCGCAGCAGTTCGCGGAGGAGCGGTACGACCTGCTGAGGAAGGCGGTCGAGCGGCTGAAGCGGCAGCCCGGCGTGAAGGTGTACGTGGACGCGGGCAACGCGGGCTGGCAGCGGCCGGACGCGCTGGACGAGCCGCTGCGGCGGGCGGGCGTGGACGAGGCCGACGGCTTCGCCGTCAACGTCTCCAACTTCCAGACGACCGCCGCGAGCAAGGAGTTCGGCCACCAGCTCTCCGCGAAGCTGTCGGGCAAGCACTTCGTGATCGACACGAGCCGCAACGGGAACGGCCCCTACACGGGCGGCGACCCCAAGGAGACCTGGTGCAACCCGCCCGGCCGCGCACTGGGCGAGCGCCCGACGACGCGGACGGGGGACGCGCTGATCGACGCGTACGTGTGGGTGAAGCGCCCCGGCGAGTCGGACGGGGACTGCAAGGGGGGGCCCAAGGCGGGGGAGTGGTGGGCGCAGTACGCGCTGGGCCTGGCGGCGAACAGTAAGTAGGCCCCACCCCGCCCCTTCCCGAGAGCCCTCAGCCGGGCGGCCGGGTGCTTCGTCTGCGGACCGTGCTGGGTTGCTCGCGCAGTTCCCCGCGCCCCTAACTACCTAGGGGCGCGGGGAACTGCGCGACCAGCCCCCACCCACCCGCAGACGAACCCCGGGCCCCCCTACGGCACCTCCACCCACACCGCCTTCGACGGCACCCCCGACCCGTCCGTCACGAACAGCATGTACCACCCCGGCGGGACCAGGTTGCGGTTCTTGGGGACCGTGACCTGGACGCCGTCCGCCGTCTTGCTGACGTCCAGCGCGATCGACCGCTGGTCGATGTCCGTGACGTGCGTGGTCGCGCTGGGGCGGATCAGCCGGGCCGTCTTCACGGCCGCCGCGTCCTTCGACTTGTAGACCCCGCTGCCGCCCCGCGCCAGGGACTTGGGCCCCTCGCCGAGGTCGGGCTGCTTGCCGCCGCCCCGGTACAGGTACGGCGGCGTGTAGATCTCGATGCGCTGCTCGAACACCCCCGGCTTGGTGTCGTCCTTGTCCGCGTAGAGCGAGTCCCCGCCGAACGTGACGACCCGCCCGTCGGGCAGCAGGATCGACCCGGAGTGGTAGTTGCGGCCGACCTCCGGGTCCGCGACCCGCCGCATGGCCCCCGTCTTCGCGTCGTAGATCCGCGCCTGGTGCAGGTTGGAGCCGCCCCGGCCGCGGTAGTCCGTGGAGCCGCCGCTGATGAGCATGGTGTCGTCGGGCAGCACGGACGCCATCGGGTACCGCGTCCCCTCGGCGAGCGAAGGGCCGTCCTTGAAGGACGGGTTGGGGTTCTTGAGGTCCACGATCCGGGTCTTCTTCGACGACTTGGCCGACTCGCCGACCCCGCCGCCGCCGATCACCATGTACTTCTCGTCCTGGGCGGGAGGCATCAGCACCGTCCCGGACGTCTCCATCTCACCCGGGTCGCTCAGCCCGGGGATCTTGCTGAACTTGTTGCCGGCGAAGTCCCAGATGCCCGGGTCGCGGCCGACGTTGTCCGGCCCGTACCCCGCGTTGGACCCCGAGTAGAACAGCTTGCCGTTCTGGAGCAGGAACACCGCCGGGTAGGTCGGGAACTGCATGACCCCCTTGGTGTACGTCCACTTCTTTGTTTTCGGGTCGTACACCTCGTTCTTGCCCGGCACCAGCTGCCCGATGTCGTCGAGCCCCGAGAGCGCGAGGACCTTGCCGTCGGCGAGCGTCGTCAGCGTCGGGTACCAGCGGGCCTCGTTCATCGGGTCGACCGTGATGTACCGCTCGGCCGCCGGGTCGAACTCGTACGCGTCCCTGATCCCCTGGAAGTCCTTCTTGTCCAGGGCGAGCTTCTGCGCGATGCCGTAGACGTTGCGGGTGTCGGAGCCGTTGAGGCCCTGGACGCGGTAGTTGTCCTCGGTGCCGGTCTCGTGCTCGGTGCCGGACTCCTCGGCCTCGACGTAGATCCGCCCGAGCCCGGCCTCGGTGCGCAGGAACTTGCCGGTCTTCTTGTCGAAGACCTTCTTGGCGCGCTGGACGAGCACCGGGTCCTTGGAGACGAACGTCTTGCCGTTGGTCTTGCCGGTGAACCGGGTGCCCGCGGGCAGCGTGATCGGCTTGTCCGGGTCCTCGTTGTGGACGATCAGCAGGCCGCCGGCCTTGGTGACGTCACCCTGGAGCTTCTCGTACCGCTTGGTGCCGCCCGCGATCAGCAGTTTGCCGTCGGCCAGCTGGGTGTGGCCGGTGCAGAACAGGTCGTTGGGCGTGGGGATCTTCTTGAAGGTGTTCTTCTCCGGATCCCACAGCACCGTGTCGAACTTCTTCGCGTCGAAGTTCTTGGCGTTGTTGCCCGACCCGGCGACCAGCAGGACCTTGCCGGTGTGCAGCAGCGCCGCGTGGATCGTGTTGAGCCGGAACTCCTTGGGCATGGCGACCATGTCCCAGTGGCCGTTGTCCGCCTTGTACCCCGGCTGGTTGATCTTGTAGTCGTGGTACTGGTCCGAGGAGAACCGGTACAGCCAGGGCCCGTTGGCGCCCGCGAGCGCGACGACCACCGCCGTACCGATCGCCCAGCGGCGGGTACGGCGGGTCGGACGGTATCTCATGGGTTACGTCCCCCAAGGGCGATCTGCACGGTCTGGTCTGCGGGCTCGCCGCTCTCCTGGGCGCCGGGCCGCGCGGCGCCGGGCTGCTGGGGCTCGGCCTGCGGCGGCCCCGGCGCCCACTCGGGGCGCTCCTGCTGGTGCGGGGCCTCCTGCGGGGCGGACGGCGGGCCGGAGCGCCTGCGCTTGCCCCGCTTCTTCTTCTCCGCCCGTACGGTCCACCGCCAGCCGATGATCGGCGCGGCGGTGATCAGCATGGCCAGGGTGGCCCAGGTGACCATCGCGGGGTGGCTGTGGCCGTTGAAGAACGACGAGACGAGCGAGCCGCCGAACAGGGCGATGAAGAAGAGGTGGATGCGGAAAGTGCCGAAGAGGGTGTCCGGGCTGGACGAGTCGCCCTTGGGGGTCACCACGAAGGAGCTCTTGCGGCGCAGTACGGCGTCCATCAGCGAGCGGGCGTAGATGGGCGCGGAGAGCGCCGACATCACCATGCCGGCGATCCCGCCGGAGCCCTCCGGCTCGTGCGGCGAGACGTTGTGGCGCCGGTTCCAAATGTAGAGCCCGACCTGGAGCGCCGAGGCGTTGCCGTAGAGCATCATCCACACGACCGGGTCGATCTGCACGCCGGAGGCGCCGAGCCCGAGGAACAGGGCGCAACTGAGCGCCGCCAGGATCCAGTTGAGGGCCGACATCGGATAGAAGATGATCATCATCGTGTAGTTGAAGAGCTTGCCGAAGGGCAGGGTGCCTATGCCCTTCCAGTACTGCTTGAGGATCGTCTCGTACGTCCCTCTGGACCAGCGCAGCTGCTGGGTGAAGAAGTCGGTCCAGGCGGTCGGGCCCTCGCCGACGGCCAGCACGTCCGGGGTGTAGACCGAGCGCCACTTGTTGCCCGTCGCCGGGTTCGCGTGGCGGTGCATCTCGAAGCCGGTCGCCATGTCCTCGGTGATCGAGTCGTACAGACCGCCGATCTGCTTCAGCGCGCTGATGCGCACGGCGTTGCTGGTGCCGACGAACATGGGCGCGCCGTACTTGTTGCCGGCCCGCTGGATCAGCGCGTGGAAGAGGAACTGCTGGGACTCGGCGGCCTTGGTGACGAAGGTGTCGTAGTTGCCGTAGACCTGCGGGCCGATGACGAAGCCGACGTCCGGGTCACGGAAGTAACCGAGCATCCGCTCCAGGTAGTTGGGCAGCGGCACGTGGTCGGTGTCGACGGAGGCGAAGAAGTCGTAGTCGCCGCCGTGCGCCTCAAGCCAGGCGTTGTAGTTGCCGTGCTTGGTCTTGGCGCGGTGCGGGCCCTTGGGCTGGTTCCAGCGTGCGACGCCCTTGCGGGAGAAGTGGTGCACGCCCAGGCGCGCGCACACTTCCTTGACCGCCGGGTCGTCGCCCTCGTCGAGCAGCCAGACGTGCATCAGACCGCGGTGGCGGATGCGGACCGCCGCCTCCAGGGTCCTGGTCACCATCTCCAGCGGCTCCTTGCCGGGCACGAAGGAGGTGAGGAAGGCGACCTTGGTGCCGGTCTCGGGCACCACGGGGATCGGGTCGCGCGCGACCAGCGTGGCGTGCGCGTTGGAGAGCACGTTCATCGTCCGGAAGAGCTCGATCAGGCCGATCGAGACCAGCATGACGATGTCCAGGACCAGCAGGGACTGCGAGGCGTGGTCGCGCTTGGTCCAGTGCTCGGGCTGCATCAGCCAGGCGAACAGGCCGAGCGAGACCAGCGGGGCCGCGCCGAGCAGCAGGGCCGCGCGTATCCGGTGCGGCTCCTGCGAGAGCAGCGACCGGTAGCGCACGCGGTACGGCGTCTCCGGGTCCGGCTGGGTGAGTGGGCCGGCCAGCCTGCTGTAGTGCTCGTAGTCGTAGCGCGGCAGCGACTTCTTCAGCCGCTGCCGGGCCCCGGGCCGCAGATGCGGCGGGAGCCGGAGCTGAGTGGTCTGGGACGGGTCATCGTGGTGCCGGGCGCCGGTCGGCGTCGACGTCATGAGTCATCCCCCCGCACGCAAAGGTCAGCTTGCGTGTGTGTCGTTGTTCCGTCGTCCGCGTCTGTCCCCCTCGACCGCGCGGACGTACTGATGGTCGGTCAAAGGGCGGGCCGCACCCCTTGATCCAGACATGTGAGGAGGCCCTTCCGGTTGCATGATGCCTTCATCGGCACCGATTCATGAACGGGGCCCCCACCCCGCGGTCCGAGCAACCGGGACATTCCCCTCCGAACCACACACATGGCTTCCAATTGATGGAGCCGCACACCCCCTTGGAACCGATGGCCCCCAGCCAGGTTTCTACGCCCGGCGGCTTGATCGCAAGGGTGAAACGAGGTGTTTACCGGTCATAGGCGGGCTTTACGGGGTGCTTGTGCAGGGCGTGCGGATTTCGGATGGAGCTCCCGTGGCAGTGCCATGCGCTGAACGGCGCGGGAGGCGCTGGCGCACGCCCGGAAACGACCACAACCCCCTCACCGATGGTGAGGGGGTTGTGGCTGTCTGTGCGCCGCCAGGGACTCGAACCCCGGACCCGCTGATTAAGAGTCAGCTGCTCTAACCAACTGAGCTAGCGGCGCCTGCTGACATCGAGAACTCTACCGGACTCAGAAGGGTGGTTCTGACCAGCGCCACGCGGTGAGATGTTCGTTTCATCCGTTTTGATCCGTCAAAATGCGATGTATGTGGACGGTTGGAAAGCTGTGGCCCGTGCACAAGCGGAGAAAAGATCTTCAACGACCACAAGATCGCCGAGAGTGGCAGGTGACGCCCATGACGGTGCCGGTGTTCGAGGAGTACGAGCCGGCGGGCGAGTGCGGGTGCGCCGGGTGCGCGGACCGGCGGCGGGCCGCTGCCCTGCCGCTGCGCGCCGGGGGCCACCCGGCCGCCCACGGCGCCCGCCGCGCGCTGGTGCTCGCGACCGCGGCGGGCGTGGTCCTCGGCGCCGGGACCGCGGCCGCCACCGTGCGGCCGTCGGACACCGGCCACGACCGGGCCGCCGCGGGAGGCGACGCCGTCGGCCTCGACGCCGGGCCCGCGACCGAGCAGGGGGCCACCGGCGCGCTGCACGGGAGCACCGCCGTGCCGCCCGACGAGCCGCCGCCGCGCAGGCTCCAGCCGATGAACCGGGCCGACATCATCAACCGGGCGAAGAAGTGGGTGACCGCGCAGGTCCCGTACAGCATGGAGAAGTACTGGTCGGACGGGTACCGGCAGGACTGCTCCGGGTTCGTCTCGATGGCCTGGAGCCTCGGCACCAACGAGTGGACCGGCAGCCTGGGCAGCTTCGCGGTGCGGATCACCAAGGAGGAGCTCCAGCCCGGCGACATGCTGCTCTTCCACAACCCCGACAACCCGACCAAGGGCTCGCACGTCGTGATCTTCGGCGGCTGGACCGACTACACGCACACCTACTACATCGCGTACGAGCAGACGCCCCCGCTCGCCCGGAAGCAGGCGACGCCGTACGGGTACTGGAGCAATTCCAGCCGTTATCTGCCCTACCGCTACAAGGGCGTCGGCACCGGCACCGGCGGCCCCGCCGTCGAGCAGACCGCCCCGGCGGCGCTCGCCGCGAACTTCCCGGGTGCGGGCGCCTTCGGGCCGGGCGCCAACAACGCGTACGTCACCCGCCTCGGCCAGATGCTGGTGGCGCGCGGCGGCAAGCGCTTCTACACCGAGGGCCCCGGCCCTCGCTGGGGCAACGCGGACCGCAGGGCCACCCAGGCCTTCCAGCGCGCCCAGGGCTGGACCGGCGGCAGCGCCGACGGCCTGCCGGGCGCCCAGACCTGGAGCCTGCTGGTCCGGGGCACGGGCAAGGACATCCCTGCCGCGGGCGGAGTGACGGGGGGTCTGACGGCGGCAGTGGCGACCACCCCGCCCCAGCCGCCGGCTGCTCAGCCGGCGGTGGCTCAGGTGCCCGCCGCGCAGGTGCCCGCGGCCCAGCCTCCGACAGCTCAGCCTCCGACGGCCCCGCCCCCGGTGGCTCAGCCCCCTGCGCCCCCCACCCCGACGGCTGAGCCCCCTGCGCCCCCGGCCCCCGCGACCCAGACCCCCGCATCCCCGGTGCAGGGCGCGCCGGGTCCGCTGGGTGCTCCCGCCGGGCCTACCGTCGCCGGTCAGGCGGGCTGGGGGCGGGTGCCCGGCTATCCCGGCCGGGGGTACTTCCGGCCGGGGCAGTCCAGTGCGTACGTGACCGAGCTCGGGCGGCAGCTCCTGCGGAAGGGGTTCGGGCGGTACTACACCTCCGGTCCCGGCCCGCGCTGGAGCGAGGCCGACCGGCGCAACGTCGAGGCGTTCCAGCGCGCCCAGGGCTGGCGCGGCGGCGCGGCCGACGGCTTCCCCGGCCCCGAGACCTGGCGGCGGCTCTTCCTCTAGCTCTCTCCCCCACCCATGACGGAGACATCGATGCAGACGACAGCGGATCCCACGCCCACCCCCGAGGAGGGGGTCCCCGCTACCGGTGCCCGCCGGGTCGCGGTGATCAGGGGCGAGTCCACCGCCGAGATCCCGGTGCACCTGCTGTTCCGGGACGACAGCGGCCCCACCCCCGTGGTGCCGCAGCCGGGGCCCGGGCCGGCCCGCGCCGCCCCGGCCCGGCGCGCGGCACGGCCGGTGCGTGCGCCGGTGCGGCCCGCCACGCCCGGCGACCCCGAACTCGTCGAGCGGGCCGGGTCCGTGGTGCCGGGGGCGGTGGCCGTCGCGGCGGGGCTGGCCGCGCTCGCGGGGTGCGCGGTGGTGGTCTGGTCGGCCGGGCTGCTCCCGGCGGCGGTGACGGGCGCGCTGCGGCTGACTTCGTATACGGACGCCGGTGGGCCCGGCGTCATGGGGCCCGCGCGCTGGGCGCTGCTCGTGCTCGGCACGGCTCTCGCGGTCGTCTGCTTCGGCGGGCTCGGGCGCGGCCGGGTCGGGTGCGCCTGGGTGCTCTCGCTCTGCGGCGACTACCGGGGGAGCGTGCGGCGCACGGGGCTGGTGTGGATGAACCCGCTGCTGCTGCGCCGCCGGGTCGACGTACGCCTGCGGCACTGGCGCAGCGAGCCGATGCCCGCGGTCGACGCGGACGGCACGGCGCTGCGGGCCGTGGTGCTCGTGGTGTGGCGGGTCAAGGACACCGCGCGGGCGGCCCTGGCCGTCGAGGACCATGTGGTCTATCTGCGCGACCAGGTGGAGGCGGCGACGGCCCGAGTCCTCTCGCAGCTCCCGGCCGACGCTCCCCCCGCTACCGCTGGGGGGACCCCCATTCACGAGGACGCCCCGACCCTGCGCGACGCGGAGGCCGTCGGGGACGCGCTGACCCGGCTGCTGAAGGCGGAGGCGGAGCCGGTGGGGATCGAGGTGTACGCGGCCCAGCCCGTCCGGATCGAGTACGCGCCCGAGGTGGCGGCGGCGATGCGGCGGCGGCGGATCGCGGCGATCGACGCCCGGCACCGGGACGAGGTGCTGAGCTCGGTGGTGGACGCGGTCGACGACACGGTCGCCCGGCTCACCTCGCGCGGTCTGGTCGAGCTGGACGACTACGAGCGCAGGGTGCTGGTGAAGGACCTGACGGTGGCGTTCTACACGGGCAGGGGCGGGGCCGAAGGCGCCTGAACGCGGGGGAGTTGCGGGGTGGAAGCCGCGTTGCGATTGGTCTGGACATGCTCAACTGGCGGGAATAGCCTGTGAGTTGGTCCAGACCAGATTTTGCACGCGTGCGCCACGTCCCCAGAACTCCCCCACGTTCTCCAGGAGCGTCAGCATGCGAAAGAAGAAGCTGGGCGCGGCCGTGGTCGCGCTCGCGGCCGCGGGCACCTCTCTGCTCGCCACCTCCAGTGCCAACAGCCACGGCTACACCGACCAGCCCCTGAGCCGCCAGAAGGTGTGCGCCAACGGCACGGTCCAGAACTGCGGCGAGATCATCTGGGAGCCGCAGTCGGTCGAGGGCCCCAAGGGCTTCCCGGCCGCCGGTCCCGCCGACGGAACGCTCTGTGCGGGCGGCAACAGCCGGTTCGCCCAGCTCGACGACCCGCGCGGCGGTACCGGGTGGCCCACCACCAAGCTGACGGCAGGTCAGACGTACACCTTCCGCTGGCAGTTCACGGCCAGGCACGCCACCACGGACTTCCGGTACTACCTCACCAAGCAGGGCTGGGACCCGAGCAAGAAGCTCACCCGCGCGGCGCTCGACCCGCAGCCCTTCCTCACCGTCCCGTTCTACAACAAGCAGCCCCCGGCCACCCTCTCGCACCAGGGCACCATCCCCTCCGGCAAGTCCGGGCGCCATCTGGTCCTGGCGGTGTGGACGATCGCGGACACGGGCAACGCGTTCTACTCCTGCTCGGACGTCCAGTTCTAGGTCCGGTCCGGACACCACGACCGCCGGGCAGGCTCGAAGTGAGCCCGCCCGGCGGTCGCGTATATACGTGGCTCACGCCACCAGTTCACCCTCCGGCGCCGGGGCCGGGGCCTGCGCGCTGGTCCTGCGCAGCAGGGCCACCGTCACGCCCGCCGTGACCAGGAGCAGCACCGTCCCGCCGACCGCCGCGTACTGCATGCCGTGTACGAAGGCCTCCCGGGCCGCCGCCAGCACGGTGTGGTCGGCGGTGGCGACGGCCGCGCCCAGGGTCTCGCGGGCGGCCGGCGGGGCCGAGTCGGGCATGTCGGAGCGGTAGACCGCGGTGCCGACCGAGCCCAGGACCGCCATGCCGAGCGCGCCGCCGAACTCCTGGCCGGTCTCCAGGAGCGCGGCCGCCGAGCTGGCCTTCTCGGCCGGGGCCGACGCCAGGGCCATGTCCGACACCAGCGCCATCACCGCGACGATGCCGCTGGCGATCACCGCGGCGCCGGTCAGCAGGATCCAGAGGGAGTCGGTGCCGGTGAAGGCGAGGATGCCGTAGCCCGCCGAGCCGATCACGAAGCCGGACGCGATGACCGGGCCCTTGCCCACCTTGGCGGCGATCGCGGTCGACGTCGGCGCCGCGATGCCCACCGCGAGCGAGGGGGCCATCGACCACAGGGCCGCCTCCATCGTGCCCATGCCGAGCACCGACTGGAGGTACTGCGTGGTGAAGTACGCCGAGCCCATCATCGCGAAGGCGGCGACCGCGTTGAGCGAGATCCCGGCGCCGAAGACCCGGTCGCGGAAGAGCTCGCGGCTGATCATCGCGTCCTTCTTGGTGCGCTGGCGGCGGACGAAGACCCAGCCGACCGCGAGGCCGCCGGCGACGAAAGCCAGCCGCGCCACGCTGAAGCCCTCGGCGGCGAACTCCTTGAGCCCGTAGACCACCGGCAGCACCGCGCCCATCGACAGCGGCACGCTCAGCAGGTCGAACTTCCCGGGCGCCGGGTCCTTGAACTCGGGGACCAGGAGCGGGACCAGGACGAGCAGCAGCAGCATCGCGGGCACGTTGATCAGGAAGACCGAGCCCCACCAGAAGTGCTCCAGCATCACACCGCTCATCACCGAGCCGAGCGCGATGCCGCCCGCCATGGCACCGGACCAGATGCCGATCGCCTGGCCGCGCTGCTTGTCGTCGCGGAACATGCTGCGGACCAGGCCCATGGTGGAGGGCATCAGGGTCGCGCCGCCGACACCGAGCAGGGCGCGGGCGGCGATGAGCATCTCGGCGCTGGTCGCGTACGCCGCCGTCACCGAGGCGAGGCCGAACGCCGCCGCTCCGATCAGGAGCAGCCTGCGGCGCCCGATCCGGTCGCCGAGCGAGCCCATCGTGATCAGCAGGCCGGCGAGCGCGAAGGCGTAGATGTCGAAGATCCACAGCTGCTGGGTGGCGCTCGGGTCCAGTTCGCGGGTGATGGAGGGGATCGCGAAGTAGAGGACGGAGACGTCCATCGAGACCAGGAGGAGCGGCAGCAGGAGGACGGCGAAGGCGGTCCACTCCTTGCGCCCGGCGCGGAGGTTCGTGCTCGGTGAGTGCGTCATGACAGGAACTGTACGGCTGTTTAATACGCATGTCTAGAACGAATGTATAAGACATGCGTACGGCCCCTCCCGGAAGCCCGGGAGGGGCCGTACACAAGCGAGTTGAGAGGTCTGGGCTAACCCTTCGGTTGCCATGGGGGCGTCTGGTTCCAGCCCCACTTCGGCACCGTCGCCCCCGTCCCTTCCACCGGCGGCGGGTTCGGGCCCGAGTAGACGAGCGCCATCCGCGTGCCCCACTCGATGTAGTACGCGAACACCGCCCGGAACTCCGGGTCGTCCGGCAGCCCCACCTCGTCGGCCGTGTCCATCAGCAGCTCGATCCAGCGCCGCCGCTGCTCCTCGGTGATGCCGCGGCCGAGGTGGCGTCCAGCCATGTGGTCGTGGCCGCCGTGGGCCGCGGTGTAGTCGGCGGGCCCGCCGAAGACCTCGGCCAGCCAGACCGCCACATGGTGGGCGTGCTCGGCCGGGGCGGCCGCGAACACCGGGGCCAGCACCGGGTCCTTGTGCACGTGCCCGTAGAACACCTCGGTCAGGCGGTCCAACGCCTCCTGGCCGCCCATCCACTCATAGACGCTGGGGATCCCCGGAGCGTCGCTCATGCGTTTTCCTCCTCGGCGGGCCCCGACGCGCGGTCGGGACCCTGGGCGCGGACTTCCCGTACCCGCTCAAGGGAGTCGCGCAGCTCCCCGAGCCAGTCGTCGGTGTGACTCTGTACGAGCCGTACGCACCAGGCAAGGGCGTCGCTGCGACTGCGGGCGACCCCGCCGGCCACCAGGGTGTCCAGGACCTGGCGTTCGGGCTGCCGCAGGCGGGTCATCACGGGGGCCGAGACCTGGGTGAACATCGCGCGCCGGCCGCCGCACTCGGCGCCCCACGACACCTTGCGCCCGTAGCGGTGCTCGGCCTCGCGGGCCACGGCGATCCGCTCGTCGCGGGTGCGCTCGCGGAATTCCTGGATGCGGCCGTCGAGGGCGGCGGCGCGCTCGGCGGGGGAGGCGTCGTCCGCGAGCTTCGGCTCGGGGACGCGCCCGACGACGGTGATCTCCTCACGGTCGACCACCACCTCGACCAGACGCTCGTAGAGACCGTCCGGGATGCGGCCGGAGAACCAGCCGCGAAGCTGCTCGTGCTGTTCGGCTGTAATCATGTAATCAGCATTACTCGCACAGGGCGGCGTGCCAAGCGTGTTCGCCGTGGGCCGGAAACATGTAGGGGGCAACGCAAGAAGCCCCTCGCTTTCGCGAAGGGCTTCTGCTGTCTGTGCGCCGCCAGGGACTCGAACCCCGGACCCGCTGATTAAGAGTCAGCCGGACGACGAGCCGGATGATGCCGAATGAATACGGAATCGTTCGTTCTCGCAGGTCAGACGGTGTGTGGTGCTGTCGGCCGCATCCGCACTAGTTCAGGATCGTCCGGCGGCGGCGTTAGCCCCGCGCTAGCACGGGGGCGGTCATGAACACCGCGTCCATTGATCTGTACGCCGTGCTGGGGGTGCCGCAGGGTTCGGACAAGGCGGCCATCCGCAAGGCCTTCCGTGTCCGGATACGGCAGACCCACCCTGACGGTCGCCCGCCCGAGGACGCCCAGGCGGCCAACGAAGAGATGATCCTGCTCAACCTGGCCTACGAGACGCTGTCGGACCGGGGCAAGCGAGCCGCCTACGACGCCGGCCGTCGGGCAGCAGCCAACGCGAGGCACGAGCCCAGACGAGAGCCGCCTCCACCCCGGCCACCACGGGTCGTTGTGATCAAGCCGCACGTGGTGGACTTCGGGTCTGTCGTCGCCGGTGAGATACCCCCCGACCAGGTCGTCACGGTGAGCCTCAGCGACGGCTCGACCATCCGCTACGCCTGGGTGCTGAAGGACCGTGGAGACTTCTGGCAGGTGGTCGAGCCTGGGCCGTTCTGCGACGTCTCCGCGGTGAGGCTGCGGCTCCGAGGCCGGCCGCTGTCACCGCCCGATGGACTGGGGCTCCGCGAAGACCGACTCCGGCTCGTGGTCGACGACCTCATCGTGCTGGTGCCGGTCTGTATCAACGGGGTGGAACCGGCTCCACCTCCACCTCCACCTCCGCCACCACGACCGAGACCTGCGCCGCCCCGACGTCCAGCCCCGCCACGGCCTACGCCACCCCGACGTCCAGCGCCGCTCGCGCCTCGGCTGACGCTTGAGAACTGGCGCAACTTTCGGTTGACGTGCCTGGGCCTGTTCCTGCTCCTCAGCCTTCTGTTGCTGTTGGGCTCCATCTTGTTCGCCGGCATGTACACGCTGCTGCACGCGGCTCCTTCGAGCCATGGTCACGGTACAAGCCTTACCAGCGGAGAGATAGTTGATATTTAAATTAAAATAGAATACGATTATCCTGGATCATTCTAACTAGAGGCGCTCCAATCACCCAACCTGCCGTAATTCGACGGCAGTTGGCGAGACACTCGGAGGCTGTTCCATGACGCTCACGTCTCCGGCTAGAGACGGGGATCGTCTGCGTCATCAAAGTGTGACAGTACGAGGCCGTTGAATTTTACGGCGACGACGTACCGTGGCCCCGTATCGTCGCATGTCCTCGATTGGTCAATCTGAAGGGAATGCGCATGCTCAGTCGCGAGGAGCTACTTCAAGACTATGCTGCGGCAGTCCGCAATAAGGCTATGTGGGATAGCGCAGTGAAAGGCCAACGCCAAGAGCTCCTTGAGTGCGGGATCGACGAGGAGTCGATCAAGGCCGTAGAGGATCAAATAAAGCGCCAGCTAGAAACATTCAACTTTGACGCGTGATGCTACCTGAATGCTGCACGCTTGAAAAGGTCAGTGGGGAATCTCCACTGACCTAATTATTACCAGCGGAAAACCTCGGGCGGTAGCCCGTGGATGGCGAGCCGTCACTGTCCGAGTTAGCGCCCTGACCGACAGCGGGCAAGCGCAGCTTGAACTTTGATGAAACCCTGGGTGGAAACCCAGGGAGAATCATTTTCTTATGTGGCGAGACGGAATCTACCATAGGCCAGCAATATTCCAAAAATTGAGTTGCCGAGTATGTATCAAGAGGCAGACGTAAAAGCCGGGAGGGGTGTCACCACGATATCCAATCACGTAGTTATATGCATCGTTGAAGTCGGCACGGTCAGGCTGGTCGAGGAGTGTGTGGCGGCGCTCTGGCGTGATTGCGCGTCGAGCGCGATATATTTCCCCAGTGTTTCGATTTTCAAGGTAGCCGTTGTCGCGATCAACTGATGGGTCATGAATGCGTGGGAGATGCAACAGTGCCACCGTATAGACCTGGTCGGCAACTGTTGAATCCCGCTCTTTGAGTTGACGCAGCGATTCAGTGAAGGAGTTCGAGAAGGTGTTCATCGTGGCACCCTTTGCCGTCTTAGCTCTCCATTACGCTCCGTCGAGGTCTTTGACTACATGAACCCCGATGTCTGCCTCCAGCTGTGATGCAGTTCGATGGGATCCGTCATCAGCTTCTTGAATGAGAGAATCGAAATAGGCGAGGTCGTGCTTCTGGTTGAGCACGTACCGGCTTAGCCCAGTGCTAGCCATTGGGAGGATGAGTGCCACGAACTGTCCATGGCGAGTGATTGTAACGGGAGCTAGGCCTTCAGTCACCTGAAGTATGAAGCGTTCCGGATCTTCAATCAAGTCTCTAACCGATACCAGCTCGGGATCGCTCAACCTAATCTCTTGCCTTGAAAGTGGTTCTTTTTCTCGACCGCTCTTGGATTCATGCGAGGACATAGGAGGACTCCCGCCGGGTGGCCAGTCATGGACCGATGTGTTGTGCTACAGGCATGGCGACGCAATCTGAACCCGAACACACTCCTGAAGCGGCTGCCACTCAAGTCTCGTCGGTTCTTCCTGCCGATGTGGCGCCCACTCCTGTTGCGCTTGACCACGTGCAAGCCAACGAGAGCATCAGAAGTTCAGCCAAATGGGTGATCGCTGCTTCTGCCTCGGTCACCGCCGTACTGATCACGGGTCTTCAGCTAAGCCAGTTGACCTCAACATCCGGCAATGTGGCCAAGGCGATTGGTTCGGGTTGTTTCATAGTTGCTATCTTCTCGACCGGCGCGGTATTGCTGCGCGCGGCACGAGTGCTTGTTTTGAGTCCGGTCACGCTGAGCGTGCTTTCAGAACTGGAGAGAAAGACCCTAGAAGCGCAGCTTGCTAGTGTTGAGGATGGGAAACTCACACCCGAGGAAATAGAGAACACCCTCGGCGTGACAGCTGTCCCGTTGCCGGAATCAGGCCCTATGCAGGGCTCGCCAATAATCGCAACCATCCCCACTGGAGGGCGCAAAATAAGGCACTGCATAAAGATATTCTTCTATGGCTCAGAGCAAGATCCGTGTGAATATATAAATTCTTATCGTGAGGTTCTGGCATCTCTCGGGATCACCAGAGTGATCGATCTTCTAATTCTATACTGCGGCAAAAAGCCGCAAGCCCTTGAGTCCTTGACGCACGAGGAGATGCCGAGTCGCGCAAGGATTGAGGCGTCGGTTCAGCAAATCGTGACGTATGTGCAGCTGATGCAGGCGAAGCGCCGCTACGATATTCTGGTTAGCGGGATTTCTCGGTTTGGCGTACTACTGTCTGTGGCGATCATGGGTTTCGTTTTCATCGCGAGCGGCAGCCAGGCGCCAGCTGACCCGCGTATTAGCGAGCCGATCCCTGTGAAAGTAAATCTACTGACAGGGGAATGCGGCCAAATAACTCTAGATGGTTCAGCAGTCGCGGGAACGCTCAAGGAGCCCGAAGTTCTAATAGAGCCCAGATCGGTCAAGCAGGGCAAGGGCTCGTCGTCCGTCGCATGCCCCAGCGGCCTCTTGAAGATAACGCCCAAGATCGGGATCGTCCTTTATGGACGCAATTAACCCGCATCTCTTTTGTTGGGTCGGATCTGGTGCGATCTTCTGCGGTGCCAGCTCAAGAGGTAGCGGGAGTGTTCGCCGCACCACCGGTACACCACCTGCGAGTTCAGCGGCAGCGCTGGGTCGTGCTCACCCCGAGCCTCAATGAGCGGACCTAGGTAGCTCATGAGCTTGTTCACGGTGTTGAGCGGCATGCAGGTGGCGGCGGCGAGCGACTGGTAGTCGGTGGCCCGCCCGGCGGCGATGGCCCCCGCAAGCCGGGCTGCCGTGCAACCGCGACGTCCACTACTGAAGTAGCTGTCGAGTGACGGGCAGATCAGACGCTGGCCGATGGGGAACTTCGCCTTCGGCAGACTGCCGCCAGCGGCCGCAATCTGTACCGCCTCAATCGGCTGCCCGAAGCCAGCTGCCTTCTGGACGACGCCGACGACTTCGGGCTGGGTGACGGCTTCTTCCAGGTGGTCGCGCTCGATGCCATGGCCGTGCAGGGCCATGATCATGGGGGCGCTGCGGTTGCTGTCGCGCAGGAGCTTGAGGACGTCCAGGCCGTCGAAGTCGTACTCGTAGGCCGGGTCCATCCAGATCAGGTCGGCCACGACGGCGTCGAAGCGAACCCGGCCCACGACGGCGTGGTGAACCGCTGCCGGATCGAGGGCTACGACGATGGTGGCGTGGGGGAGTGCTTCCGTCAGGACCGAGCCCAAGAGCCGACCCAATGCGGAAGCGACCATGACCCGTACGCCGTCCTCCACAGTTCTAAGCGTCTGTCAGCTGCACTGGCTCGGCAACTTCTTGCCGGTCCGTCGGGCAACCGGCAGAGCCCTGCCGGTCTGGCGGGCGATTGGTGGATTTACCTGCTGACTGCGGCTGTCAGAGCGGTCATCCTGGTCCTGCCGAGTTCTCGGCAGCAGAAGCGCCTGGCGTACCTCTGTCGCCAGCCTGCTTCGATCCCGACCCTGGTCCGTGCTGGCACTACCCGTGTGCCCTGGACCATCTGTAAGAGGGATGCACCGTCATGGAAGAACACCCCGCCTTCGCTGGCTCTGACCTCCACGTCGCTGAGCTGAAGGCGACCGTTGCCCGGTACGAGGAGCTGCGCAGCACGACGCGCCTCGGTACTGCGGCCGTCACGATGGCCGGCTCCCGGCTGCGGGCCATCATCATGGCTAAGCAGCTCATCAGCGCGGAGCCGAGCGAGCTGCTGGAAGCGGCCTACGCCGAAGCCACGATCATCCTTGGCCTGCTCGACGACCTGGCAGAGGCCCTGGCCGACTTCGACGGCGAGGCGTGAGCGGTCATGTCACCGCACGAGAAGACCGCTCTGCGCATCATCGCGGCGGCCTTCGCCGTCATCATGGTCGGCCAGTTCCTGAGCGGCATCTTCGGCTACCTCGTCGCTCTGGTCGTGCTCTGCCTGCTGGCCATTCGCTTCCTCGGCCGCCGCTAGGCCCTCCATCTGGGGCGTGCGGAAGTGTTCGGGTTTCGGGCCGAACATTGCTTCGCCGCCACCACGACCTTCGGCATCAATAATGTGCCGGATTGGCGCTCCAAAGCCAATATAAAAGGTCGCCGTCAACAGATAGGGCGCTCTCTGAGCGTTCTAAAAGTATTGACAATTGGGGCATTTCCATGCTAAGATATAGATGTAGGTTGAAAAGAAAACAATCAATCTACATAACCGCCATGACATTCGCTTCGGCGGATTTTTGTGGCCAGGGGGGTGGATGTCCAATGAGGTACGACATCGTTTCACGGTCTCGGTAGAGGTCCCTGGCTCGGCGGCCCCGCACAGCGGAGGCCAGCCATGAGCGACACCACACTGCTCGTCGCAGGCTCGACGCTCTTGAGCGTCACCATCGGTTTCATTCTTTTTCTGAGGGAACGCGACCAGCTCTCCCGAGACGTACGTCGTCTGACCTATCGGTTGGATTTTCCCCGTGACCTGACCGTCCAGCAGGTGACCGCCTTCGTGCACACCCTCACCCGGCTCCGGCCGGAGCGGGGCTGGCTGTTCGGTCGCGACAGCGCCGTGTTCGAGACCGTCGGCCAAGCGGCCGGTATCGAATACCGGTTGCGGCTGCCCGAGCACCAGGCCGACGTGCTGCTGCGCCAACTGCGCGGCATCGTGCCGGGCCTGCGCACCGCTCGCCTCGATGCCCCGGCTCTGCCCGAGGCCCGCTGGCTGCGGCGAATACGCCTCACCACCACCGCCCGTCCTTTGCGGACGGATGCGCCCGAGACCTTCGCCACCAGCCTGCTCAGCACCTTCCAACCGGTCAGCCAGGAAGAGACGCTGCTGTACCAGCTCGTCCTCTATCCCGTACGGACCCCAACCGCCCCACTGGCGCATCACCGCTCCGTAGGAGGGGAGCTACTGCCGTCGTGGCTCAGCCGCGCCGCTCAACTCCTGACTGGCGCGCCACCAGCCAAGCCGGACAAGCAGGCCCTGGCCGACTTCACCGCCAAGACGAGCGAGCCGTGGTTCGCCGTCGTCGGCACCGTTGGCGCTGCCGCCGGTAGCCAGGCCCGTGCCCACTTCCTGGTGGGGCGGCTGATGGCCACGCTGCACCAGCTCGACCAGAACGGTGTGGCGTTGGTACCCCGCTGGCTACCCCGCCGAGCGGCCGAGTGGCTGGCCCGCGGTGCCACCGGTACGTCCGTGGCCCCGGTGCACGTCAACGCCCGGGAAGCGGCCACGATGGTCGGCTGGCCACTGGCCGGACCCACCCTGCCCGGACTGAGTCTGCGCGGTGGCCGCCTGTTCCCGCCGGTCGCGGCGTTGCCCTCCTACGGCCGCGTCCTCGGCACTGCCACCTACGACGGCATGCAGCGACCCATTGCCGTGACAGCCCTTGACGGTCTCATGCACCAGCTCGTCACCGGCCCGACCGGCTCCGGTAAGTCCACGCTGCTGCTGGGTGAGCTGGCCCAAGATATCCAGGCTGGCCACGGCGTCATCCTGCTCGACCCCGGCGGAGACCTAGCCCGTGATGTGGCCGACCGTATCCCCGAGCACCGGGTGCGCGACCTCATCTACCTGGACGCCGCCGACGCCCGGCCGGTGGGCATCAACCCCCTGGCCTGCGCCAAAGACGACGCTGAGCTGGTGGCCGACCAGGTCATGGAACTCATCCGCGCCAACGCCGACAGTTGGGGACCACGCCTGGAGGAAGTCCTCAAGGCCAGCCTCGTGCTCCTGGCGGCCACTCCCGGCATGACGCTGGTGGAACTCCAACCCGTCCTGACTGACGACGCTTTTCGGGCCTCGCTGCTAGCCCGCCTCGATCCTGCCTTCGCCCCGACCGTGGGCGCGTTCTTTTCCCGCTTCAACGCCTGGAGCGAAGGCGAACGAGGCCAAGCGGTTAGCGCGGTCATCAACAAGGTGTCGCCCCTGACCGACCGCCGTCAGCTGCGCGCCATGCTCGGCCAGGCCAAGCCTGCCTGGACCATGCAGCAGGTCGTCAACCAGAACAAGATCCTGCTGGTGGCGCTGCCCTCCGGCCTGGCCGGCTCCTATGCCGTAGACCTCTTGGGCGGTCTGTTGGTCAGCATGGTCTGGAACACGGCCATGCGCCGTGCCGCCGTCACCCGTGAGCAGCGCCGCCCGACTTTCCTCTACATCGACGAGGCCGCCCGCTTTCTGCGCAGCGGAGCCAACCTGTCCGACATGCTGGCCCGCGCCCGCGGTCACTTCCTCGGCATCGTCGCGGCGCTGCAACACATCACCCAGGTACCGCCCAACCTGCGCGCTGCCCTGTTGAGCGAGGCTCGTACCAAGGTCGTCCTCCAGCCCGGTCCCGACGACGCCACCACCCTGGCTCGTGCTCTCGGCCCGCAGGTGAAGCCGGAAGACCTGCTGACGTTGGAGCCGCGCACCGCTGTTGCCGCCATCGTTGCGAACGGCCAGGTGAGCCCGCCGGTCAGCATCGCCACCAACCCGCCGCCCCCGGTCACCGGCTTCGGCGAGCAGGCCCGTGCCCATTCCCGACTGACGTACGGCCGGGACCGCGACGAGGTCGAGCAAGAGATTGCTGAGCGGAGGAAACGCCGCCCAGCCAGTGGGGTGGGTAGCCAGCGGGGCACCGGATAGGTCAAAGACCGCTGTTCCAAAGCCTGTTAAAAGCCTGGCTGGCCCATCTCGCCGTCATACCTGTTCAGACCCCTGATTTGACCTCATAAGCCGTCCGACTCTCTCCTCCTCGCTTCATCATCTTTAGCTCACTGGAGAACTCCTCATGCCTCCTGTCCGTCGCATCACCTCGTCCCGACTGGCTCTCCTGGCCGACACCCTCACGGACGGCGAGGAGGCGGTGCTTAAGGCACTGGCCGCTGTCCATCTGGCCACCGCCGGTCACGTTGCCCGCATCGTGTTCGGTGCTCGCGCTCCGGCCACGGCCCGGTCTTTGGCTCATCGCAACCTTCATCGTCTGGCTGACCATGGGCTGATACGTCGCTACCGCGACCTGTCGCGTCAGCGTTGGCCCGGCAAGCCGGGCTACGTCTACCTGCTGACTCAGGCTGGCGCGAAGCTGATCAGCGCAGCTGGGCCAGGCTCCACCCATCGACGGGACTGGCGTCCAGCAGACGCCTTCCTGACCCACCGGCTCGCCATTACCGAGCTGTACGTTCGCTTGGTGGAGCGGGCGCGTGACGGCACCTCCGAACTGCTTGAGTTCAAGGCCGAGACCGACGCCTGGCGGAGCTACCGCGACCCGATGACCTACCGGCTGGAGTACTGCCGACCGGACGCCCTGGTGCGGCTGCGGCTCAACCAGCAGCCCCGTCTCAACTGGTTCATCGAGATCGACCGGGGCACCGAGTCGCCGAAACGCATCGCCGAGAAGTGCCGTGTGTACCGGGCCTACGAAGTGACCGAGGTTGAGCAAAACAAGCATCAGGTGTTCCCCGGCGTCATCTTCATCGTTCCAGACGAAGCCCGCGCTGCCGCCATCCGCCGGGTCATCGCCAAGCGGCCAGCTGAGGACCGAGGACTGTTCACCGTCACTACCGACTCAGACGCAATTGATGCTCTCCATCACCGCCTCGAAGACACAACGGCCACCGCCGAATCATCTTGACCCACGTACAAACCAGAAAGGAACTAATCCTATGCTCAAATCTATCACCGAGAATTACGACATCACTGCGCATGCCACCAAGCTGCGAGATCGCGGCGTTACTGGGATCGAAGCCCTCACGCGACTGTTGGTGCCATTCAAAGGCGGCCGCGCCGATGGACTAACCGACAAGGAACACAGCGCTTTAATGCTGCTGTCCCGGGTGTATGTCGCAACGACGGATCAACTGGGCCGGTACCTATTTTCGGATAGCTTACCGAGTACCCGTGAGCGCAAGGCTCGACGCTACGCCCAACGCCTGGCCCGGTATCAGTTAGTCGTGCGGCAGCACCGGGCTGGCATGAAGGGCCAAGTGCTTACGGTGACACCGGGCCACCGCGCGCTGCGAGGGTACGAAAACATTCTCCCCGAAGGCGTCGTACGGCCAGAAGGTATGCCGTATGGGCCGGCCTTACTTCGCCGCCTCAAGGCAACTGAACTCTACGTGCGCTTGATCGAGAATTGCCGTCACGGCGGACCCCAGCCGCAGTTATTCGCAGCCTTTCCGGATGGTTGGCGCAAATTTATTGGCGTAATCGACAACGACAGCTATGACGACAAGTACATGATCCGGCCGGATGCAGCCTTTAGGCTGCCAACTCCGGACGGAGACCAGCCTTGGCTGGTGACGTTCTATGACGGCTCTGAGGCGGATATTCGGATCGCCAGGACATGCGAGGACTACTACAAGTTTGCCCAGTTCCAGATCGAGCGCGAGCACACCGTCCCATCCCGCGTGCTACTCGTAGTGGAAGCCAGCGACCGCGCCAGCCACATTCAAAGCATCCTCGCCCGGCAGCCTGAGCGCATAAAGAACTTGTTCACCGTCAGCACCATGGACGACGCAGTTTCGGCTCTGACCTCAGCCCGTTAGCACCACTTCGATAACCCAACCTACCGTGCATCCAACTTACGAGAAAGGAGGCTGTCTTGGCTTGTGCCCACGCACCTACGTCCACACGTTCTAGCAACGTAACCGCCACTTATGGCAAGGAGGTCAGTCATGACTGCGACCGAAAATGTAAGCGCCTACTACTTTGGGGAGGAGGCGTACTGCTCAGATTGCATAAAAGAGTTGTTCATTACCAGTGACCTCAACCTGTTCGCCGAGTGGCCTTCCACCGAGCATGTCCTGAATGTCGTGGCGGAGCGCCGAGGCATTAACCGCTTCGATGAGAATAGCTACAGCACCTACCGGTTCCCCAAGGTGATGCCGTCAGATGAGCGTTTTGACAGTGAGGGTTGCTACAGATGCCAAGAGCCCCTGTAGAACGCGTGGGCAGGTGCCCACTTGACCAGCCACTGGGGGTGAATGGCTGGTCGGGCGGGCACCGGCCCGAAAAGGCTTGAGAGTGCTGAGCCTCACCGCTGAAATCAGTGCTTGTTCTTTTCCATTCGGAAGGAGTCAGCCATGACTGAGCTGACCACCGAAACCCTGCGGACCCTGCCGCCGCAGGACCTGGCCGCGCTGCTGCCGGCCGCTGTCCAGATCGGCGAGGCCAACGCCGTCGTCCTCCGGGTCGCTGACCCCGACCTGATCGAGGTCTACTTCGCCGGGCGCATCACCGCCTACGGCACCAAGGTGTTGGAGATTCAGCCCATCGCCGACCCGATGGTGCGCGAAGCCGCGCTGCGTGACGCCGTGGAAGCCCTGTCCATCTGCCGGCAGGTCGCCATCCAGGCCCACACCGACCAGCGCCGGTCGCACAGCCAGCTGCTAGAGATGATCCGCCAGTACGCCATCGCCCGGTGCGAAGACGGTGACATCTGCCGCGAGGGCCTGGACGACTTCCTGGCCTCCTTCAACTTCATGCCGTACGAGACCCGCGTCCGCGTCGAGTACACGATCACCGGCAGCTACGAAGTCGATCCCAGTGGCGAGGCCGCTGCTGAGGAAGACGCCGTGAAGTACCTACAACCCGACCTGTCGGGCCTGGACGACGTCGATAGCGAGACCTCCACCTACGAGGTCTCAGGGATCTGCGTCTCGGAGGTGTAGCCCGCTCTGGGTTGCTCTTAAGGCGGCCCACGTGGCACCAGCGGCGGGCAGTCCTGCCTGTCGCTGGTGTCTTCTCCCCAATTCCTGGCCTCCCCGCAGAGAGGAGTCATGCCATGGACCTCACCTTGAAGATCACCTTCGAGCCCGAGGACGGGTCCGACGCAGTGCTGGCCCGGTGCTGGCTGGCGGAGCAGATCCGGTATTTCACCGGCCTGCCCATCACCGGCTACGCCGATGCTCTTCACCCGGCAGCCAGCTTCCACGTCACCGAGCTGACGTTCGTCGACACCGAGTAGATCGCACCTTCCCACCTTGACCAACACTGCAGCCCCCGCGTCGCGGGGGCTGCCTTCCTCATGTCCGAAGCGCCGTTCATCACCGGACGGCACGACGGGCAGAAAGGACTGGCCGCCGTGATCAAGATGGAGGCGGCACAGGCCGCAGTCGAGGCATACGTGTCCGAGTTCCCCACTGGCGACGGGGAATACACCGAACCCGTCGAGACACAGATCAGCGACCTACTCACCGACCTGTTGCACCTGGCAGCGGCAGAGAGCCTGGACCCAGATGTCCTGATCGAACGGGCGCTGATGCACTTCTACGCCGAGCAGGCGGAAGAGCCGTCATGACCACCTACACGGTGACTGTCGCCGGGCGAGAGCGCTACGACGGCGAGAAGCCGTACACCTACGTCATCGAGGACGACCAGGCGATCAACGCCGTCCTCCGGGTGATGGCACATCACCGCTGGGAGAACCAGGACACCGACGTGATCCCGATCTCCGTGTTCACCGGCCAACCAGGGCCGAACTGCGGCTACTACTGGAACGAGCTGAGGGAGACCTGACCTGGCCAGCGCATCGCACCTTTCACACCCAACCCAACAGGCAGTCCACCCGTCGCGTGGGCTGCCTTCCTCATGTCCGAACTGATCAAGGGAGGCAGCTATGTCTGCCAACGTTGAGTCGATGTTCTCCGTCAGGGAGATGCCCTGGCACCGCGAGGGCCTGGTCGTTGACCAACACCCCACCACCTGGGAAGAGGCCCGGCAGCTCGCCGGCCTGACCTGGGACCCGATCACCGAGTCCGTCTACGAGCTCGTCAGCATCGACGGCCACGGTCGGCCGCTGTACCGGCCCATCGAGGGCTGGCAGCGCATCGCCCGCTCCGACACCAGCGCCACCCTGTGGATCAACCGGGAGTCCTACGCCGTCATTGACCACGGGGAGATGGGCGAGATCGTCGAAGCCGTCCTGGCCATGCCCAACGTCAAGTGGGAGACCGCCGGCTCCCTCGACGAAGGCCGCTCCGTCTGGTGCCTGGCCCTGCTAGACGAGCCCATCGTCCTGCCCGGCGACGCGTCCCCGACGCTGCCATACCTGGCCATCACCAACCGGCACGGCCAACCCGGCGGCTGCACCTTGCGAGCCACCGCGGTTCGCATCGTCTGCGCCAACACCTTCCGCGCCGCCGAACTCGAAGGCGACCGCACCGGCACCACGTTCTCGTTCGTGCACAAGCCGGGCTGGCGCAACCGCGTCGTCCAAGCCCGAGAGGCTGTCACCGGCGCTCGTCAGGAGATGCGGGCGTACGAGGAACTGGCTACCGAACTGCTCGGCATATCCGTCACCGCCCAGCAACGGGAGCTGTTCGTCAGGGAGTTCATCCCCATGCCGCCCGAGGGCCTGGTCACTGAGCGAGTCGCCAGAAACGTTGAGGAAGCCCGTAAGGCCATCCGCGGTGTTTTGGCGTCTCCGACTACTGCTCCGGTCGCTCACACCGCCTACGGGCTCGTACAGGCCGCAGGCGAGTACCTGGACCACGTCCGCCGCTCCCGTACGTGGGAGACCAAGCTCAACCGGACGCTCATCAAGCCGGAGCCGCTGAAAGCGCGGGCCCTGAGCCTGGTACGGGAGGTGGTGCGTGCCTGACTACCTCTTGACGTTCAAATCTGACCCGGACCGGCTTCTGCTGGTTCGGGTCTTTCTCATCACTTTATCGAGGGTTTTTATCATGCCAACCATTGTGCGGACTCAAGCTCAGCAACTGGACGAACTCCAGTCCATTCTTCGCGAAGACTACGGCCAAGACGTTGATCTAGCCGAGATTACGGAAATTGCCGACTGGCTCGGACGGTTCTACACCGCCTTAATCAAGCTCGGTGTGCAACGTCGAGTAGCTGAGCATGAAGCCGCCAAGGGCGACAAGTCTTGACTAATTCCAGGAAGGTCACATAATAGCCGGGCGGGGAACCCATTAACTATCCGACGGTGTCGGAGAAGGAGGTTCTACGAGTAAGAATTTAAAACAAGCCGTCATCCTGGTCAGGGTGTCGAGCAAGGAGCAAGAACAAGAGGGCTACTCGCTGCAAGCCCAGGAGCGTTTCCTGCGTGACTACTGCGAGCGCGTCGGTCTGAAAGCTGTTAAACCGTTCCATATTTCTGAGACGGCCTCGAAGGTCGATCAGCGCAAAACGTTCAACGAGACCATGGTCTACCTGAAGAAACACCAAATCTTGCACTTCGTCTGCGAGAAGGTGGATCGCCTGCTGCGAAACTTCAAGGACACGGTCATGGTGGAGGAGTGGCTGGAGGGCGACGACACGCGCCGACTGCACTGCCCCAAGAACTCGCTCGTGCTGCACAAGAACTCGTCTTCTCAGGACAAGTTCGTCTGGGGCATGCACGTGGTGGTAGCTAAGAACTACACCGACAACCTGAGCGAGGAAGTGCGCAAAGGCCAGCTGGAGAAGCTGCGCCAAGGCTGGTTGCCCGCCGTCCCACCGCCCGGCTACGAGAACGTGTTGGAGAGCGGTAAGCGGGTCCAGCGGGTCGTGCCGGGTATCGCACCGCTCGTGGTTGAGATGTTCAAGCTCGCCAAGACGAAGCGCTTCACCGTGAAGTCACTCGCACGGGAGATGACCAAGCGCGGGTTGTTGATCGACGGCAAGCCAATCAAGGGTGACCGGGTCTTCCGGATGCTGCACAACCCCTACTACGTCGGCGTGATCCGGTGGAACGGCAAGCAGTACCCCGGCAGCCACGAGCCGATTGTCGCGGTGGACCTGTTCGAGCAGGTGCAGCGCACGCTGTCTCGCAGTGCCACCCAGATTCAGCGCTACCGCAAACACCATCCGTTGTTTCAGGGGTTGGTGACGTGTGCGGCCTGCCAGGGACTGCTGGTCTGGGAGACTGCCAAGGGCTACTGGTACGGCAAGTGCCCCAAGCCGCGGTCGTGCAGCCGCCGGCGCTTCGTTCGGCAAGAGGTGATCGAGGAGCAGCTGGCTGGGGCCTTACGTCGGCTCAACGCTCCACGGCCTCGCCTGACCGCGTGGCTCAAGAACGAGCTTGAGGCCGGTCTGCGGTCCCAGCTCTCGTTGCAAGAGGCCGCTGCGGAGGGGCTCCAGCAGGAAGAGGGACGACTCCAGGCCAAGCTGACCATCCTGTACGACGACCGCCTCGAAGGGCGGATCAATGCTGGTGAGTACGACCTGAAAGCGGTCTCGCTTCATGCCCAGCAAGCCGACATCGCCCGGCAGCTCAAGACGCTGGAAGCCGAGGACACGTCGTACCTCGAAACTGCCTTCAGCTTCGTTGAGATGACCCAGCGGGCGGCCGACGAGTTCACAAAGTCCACGGACGGCGACCGGAAACGCGAGCTGATTACCGAGCTGTTCGACAAGCTCATTCTGGATGGCGTGCAGCTCCAGCCGCAGTACAACCCTCGTGCTACCTGGCTGCTGACAGAAATCCTGCCGATGACAGGCTCCGGAAACGACAGATTCGGACCGAGTGATTCCGGCTCAAGAGAGACGAAAAAAGCCCCCGTTGGGGCTTCTCGTTACTCTTGGCGGGCAGTCACCAACAGTATTCGTACTCTGTTTAACCAGTAATGTCAATGGCTAATTGCCCTCTCGGCCTACGTCTCCCCAGTTTCCCCGCCTGATGGAGATGCAGCCAGAGGGCAATAGCCAGTCCGGATAGGCTACCCGAGAGTGGGCCACGGTCAATGCTGTGATACACAGAGGCCCTGCATGGCGCGGAATTTTCGAGGGTCATCCAGCCCGCGCGCCGAACTGGCGTTAGGGCCGCCAGTGGAGTTCGATCTTGGTGACTTTACCGTCCGCGATCGTCAAAGTAGCCATGGGCGCGTTGGCGGAAAGCCGCGGCAGATCTGAAATCGGCCGTCGGCAGGGGTCTGAACCTCCTGGGCAATATGGATCGTCGCGGCGGCCTTTGTAGGTGAGTTCGGCGGTAGAGGTGATTGGAAGTGTCTGAGTTATTATCGGGTTCGGGTACTTGTCGAAACTATTGGAGCAGTAGGTCTCCGTCCAATATCCTTCCGGTATACCCTCCCTACGGCATTCATCCTGCGCAGCCTGCCCCTCCAAGTGCTCGAAAGGCTGAAATGTGACGTTCGTTGATGTTGTACTACGCGACTCTATTCGTGCCCATTGCTTCGGTAAGGGGGTTCCAGGATGCTGAGCCGTCACCGTAAACTCGACCCCGTAGAACACTCCTTGCCTGACAAAGTCCCAGATTGTACCAAACAGCTGCACCCCTCCGGGGAAAGCGGCAACGATGTCGTAAATTGAACTAGTCTCGATCTTCAGAGCCTTCTTTGCGGCTTCCAGGACGCTCGACAGGCATGTGTGGGTGAGTAGGGCAATCGACGTGAGTGCACCTTTAATCGTCCGTTCCTTTACGGTCTCAATCCCTTTAGACGCGCACTCCAAGGCGTCTACCACTATTGGCGCAATGGAAAGCATTCCTGGCTTCTGAGAGATCTCCTTCGGCTGCAAACTCAATACGGCCCTTATCTCTCGCTCGACCGTGACAACGTCCGCATTCTCCCCTATCAGTCGTACGACCGTGGTGCGAATCGACGCATCCTTGACGATTAGTTCAAGGAACTTTCCGGAACTGGGAACAAAGGCCAGCGTTCCGAAGATGGCCCGAAGAGCGAAGGCTAAGTAGTCGGACTTGAGTGACAGGCTCTCATGCTTTGCGTCACTATCAGCGACTGGGAATAGTGCGGAATCGGCAGTTCCGCGCGCCGGAATATAGACTAGGCCAATCCTGGCATTAAGGATACGGGAGAGATTATCAAGCAGCCCATCATCTGGGTCGTAACTAGCGCTCGGATGTGTAGCTGATGAACTGATGAGCGCGTAACGCAAAGAAGAACGCAGATGTACTTGTGGTGCGGCGTCGTTACTTGATACACAACCTCGTACTTCGCTGACCTTACTCTCGATCTTCCATTTGTTCGACGCAGAGGAGCAGTCGATCTCTTCCTGCTCACCGTTGAGCATCGAGTAGCCGGCAGCAAGAATCCCGGTACCTGCCTTAACGAGGGTATCGTGAACTAGCGCCGCAAGCCCGGAGATATGCTCCGTCCACCAGGGGGCAAAGGATGGCTTCACGAAAAAGGCGCGAAAGATTGAAAAATGGGGCGCCTCAGCGGATAGCTCACGGGAGTCTGCGCTATGGGTGGTAGGGAGCGGCGCCCAGATTTTATAGATGGGATCGAAAATGGCAATGAAGGCATTGTCGGGTGTCGCCTTCAAGGATTTATTCGATGACAGATCTGCCGGGTCGATACGTATGACGACCTTCGCGTGACTTATCGGGCGGTTCGGAGTGATTTCCACAGCCTCAGAGAGGGGACTGGCGATGTCGCTCAGAGTTTTCGGTGGCTCTGAATCTTCCGAGGAGAAGGTCACAGTGGTGCCCTCTGCAGCCCCGCCCCTCGGAACGTCGAGCTGTGCAAGGCGGTCTTGAGGTCCGACCTTGCCGCCGCGTGGGCCCACAGTCGCAGTTACAGATGCCGTGTGGTGATCAGAGGAACAGGATGCAAGCGACAGCAGAAGACAACTCACCACTAGCCAAGATCCCAAACGACGCGTGTACCGCGGGCGCATAGGCATGACGGTAGGCCTGGAGCAGGGAGCGGTCTAGGGCTGCGGCAAGTACCCCGGGAACAATCAACCCCCGCTAAGGGTTGTTTGAAATGTTGATCATGATCGTGGAACGATCATGATGTGGAACGTGGAGATCTGCCTGACGAGCAACGGCCCTGTCTGGGAGCGGTGTTAACGCTCCAGCATGGTTCGGTACGCCAGCGCCCAACGTAGTTGCGTCTGCCGTTGCCTTCTCCCCGGCTGGCAGGCTGCGCAGTGTGACGCCGTGCCTGCTTCTGCGGGAGTACTTCGAAGAAGACGCTTTCTAAATGATCCTAGAGTGACGGCAGTTGCCTATGAGTTGGTTAAAGACGATCACAGCTGATCAATTGATTATCGGATCATTGCATATCGCGCTTTACGTTGACTCGCGTGGAACGATCACGGGGTACTGGTAAGTATCGCGAAGAGGAGCACACCGAGTGAACACCTGCGAAGCGGAGCAGTCCGTAGTATCCCAATTCCTGCAGCGCCGATGGATTGCTGCGGGGGTGGGCGCTGCAGTTGTGACCACGCTGGCCGGCGGTCTGCTGCCCAGCAGTTCCCAAGACTCCGTGAAGGCGACTAGTACCATCGCGACCCAGCAGTCCGCGGTAAACCCACAGGGGCTGACCGCTGTCGAGTCGGCAGAGTGGGAATATCTGACGGCAACTCCGGAGAGCCGGAAGCGACTCATCGCCGAAGTTCAGGAAGCCTTCGCCGGTGTGGCTACGGTCCGCACCGATGCACAGGAGCAGAATGCTAGGACCGCCGCCTCCGCGACGTCTGCCGACAAGGGGCATGTTGTCCAAGCACTGGCGACGGGCGTAACCGGAACTCACTTCTGGATTATCGCTTCATATGCAGACATCGCCCGGGGAATGATCACACGCGCCGTGCGCGCCTGTTCCGTCAGGGTTCCCGCCTGGCTCTGCACGAACGCGGGCAAAGTGCTGACATCTTGGAGCAGGGGCTGGGGAGCTACGGCAAAGCATGGAGTCTGGGCCGCCGTCTATTGGAAGCCCGCGCACGTCGCCGGTGGCCGCTGGTAAGTCCACCGCTCGGGGCACTGAGCCTTTTCCAAGTTGGCGGCGCTGACCGTGAGTTGGACCGTCCTGCGCAACGGCGAAGCTCCTGGTAGGCAGATTCTCGACCAAGATCACTCTGCCCGCCAGGAGCTTTCGCGTGCTTGTCTCCCCGCCCTCGAATGATCTGTGTCAAGGTCTTTGCTTTTGAGGCTAGCCCGATCCTGCTGGATCAGCATTCGGCTTCACCGTATCCGCCTAGAGCCCAGTGACCGGCTGGCCGGTGAGAGCCTGGGCGACCTGCCAGAGTTGGCCGCCTCGGGACGCCTTCACGAGGACCACGTCGCTCGGACGCAGCAGAGGCGCGAGGAAGGCTGCCGCGGTCTCGTTGTCCGCGACGATCGCCAGCTCCGGTACGCCTGCATGACCGGCTGCGAGGGCGAGTTGCTTGGCAAGGTCGCCACCGACGGCTACCACCAGATCGACACCGTTCTCGGCGGCCATGCGCCCGACCTGGCGGTGGGCCTCTACGGCGTCGTCGCCGAGCTCCAGCATCTCGCCGAGTACGGCGATCTTTCGGCCGCCCTCCTTCTTGGGCTTGCCATCTTTTGCCTCAGTCACCAGGTCTCTCCGTTGTGAACCAGGGGGGGGTGAACGTGATGGCGCGGCCGGCATACGAAGGCGCGAACCGGCTCAGTGGTACCCGGTCGTGCGTTTGTCCCCAGGCGGACGGGTCGCGGATGAGGATCTTGGGGTCTGAGCCGCTCTCGTAGCCGCGCGCGATAACAAGGTGGCCGCCCGTGCGGCCGTCGTCGGGGAACTGCTCGGTCACCGACACGATGAGCGGCGCGTCGTCGAGGCGATCGAGCAGTTCTCCGGTTGCGACTGGTTCCGCGCGGGCGGGGACGCCGAGGTCGGTGGCCAGGTTGGCGAGGCCGGCGTGGAGTGCTCCGCGTGGGGTCAGAACCTCGTGCTTGACCGCGAGCTTCAGCAGCTCCGTGACGGTCGGAGCCTCGCGGCCGTAGGCGAGCAGGACCATCCGCAGTGACGCGAGGCCGCAGGCCCGGTTGGACCATTCGATCCGGTCTCCCAGCGCCCACCCGCCGTGGCGATCCCATTCCTCGGGGGCGATGAGCTGTCGGCACATGGGCACATCGTGGACGCGCGGCACAGCGGCGTGCTCCTACGGTGAGACGGCAGCCTCCCGGGTCGGTGTGGAGCTGGCGAACGCGGGAGTGGGCAGGGGCACATCGTACGGCGGGCGGGTCAGGGCTTCGTGGAGCATCGCGAGGACGATGTCCGTATGAGTGAGGCCGACCATGGCCGCACCGACGACAAAGTTCGAGTCACGCGACATGCCTGGTGTGCTGTTGACCTCTAGGGCGAACAGGCGACCGTCCCCGGAGAGGATGAAGTCCACCCGAGCTGAGCCGCGCAAGCCGAGCCCCTGCCACAAGGCCATGGTGTGTCCGGCGATCTCGCCGAGCACATCGGGTTCCAGCTCGACCGCCGTCACGATCACGGAACGGCGCGAGTCGACATCGAGCTTCGTGTCGGCGTCGTAGAAGTCCGCTTCGGTGGCTTGCGTAGCCAGTGGGGGGAAGATGACCACGTTGCCCCCGGGCAGTTCCAGCAGCCCGACGGTGAGGGGTACGCCGGCGATGTAGTCCTCGATAAGTACGTCGCCCTCGTCGCCAGCCGCGTCAGCGAGTGCCACCGGCAGGGCTTCGGCGTCGCGGACCAGCGCCATGCCGACGCTGGAACCACCGAAGGGCGGCTTGACCATCACGGCCTGGCCCCGCCATTCCGCGCGGCCGCCGGACCACACGCGCCAGCCGGGCGTAGGGACCCCGAAGCTCTCCATCACCCGCTTGCAGAGCACCTTGTTCGCCGCCACCACCGATGCGCCGACGCCGCTTCCGCAGTACGGCACCCGCAAGTAGTCGAGCAGACCCTGTAACCGCCCGTCCTCCCCGTACGGGCCGTGGAGGTTCGAGAGGGCGACGTCGCACCCGGCAAGCTCCTCGATGAAGCCGGGCTCGCAGGGGTTAAGGACCTTCCAGCGAGCGCCGATCTCGTCCAGCGCTGCCGCCAGCGCGGTGACGGAGCGCTGCTTCACCGGGCACTTCGAGTGGTAGAGCTGGTCTTCGGCCGACACCGGTCCGTAGACGAGACCGACGTTCAGCCCACGCTGGTGCTGCCGCCAGTCACGGAGGGCCTGGGCAGCCCGCTGGATAGCCGCGACCGAGTTGGAGTCCAGGAAGAGCGTCATGCGAGTACCCCTTCAAAGGTGTGAGTGACCGGGCCGCCGACCCACTGTGTGCGCGCCGGCCGATCGGGGTGGGGGCGGACCGTCAGGGGCTCGCCTGCCTGGTTGTGGATCGTGACCTCGCGACGGGCGACCAGTCCGCGCAGGGTGGCGATAACGACGGCTGCGACCGCTCCACTGCCGCAGGACAGGGTTTCGTCTTCGACGCCACGCTCGTAGGTGCGGATCTTCAGCTCCTGGCCGCCGAGGGCTTGAACGAAGTTGACGTTCGTTCCGAGCGGCGACACGGTGGCGTGGTGGCGGACGAGTCGCCCTACCGTCGTCGCGTCGACCGCATCGACGTCATTCACGATGGCGATGACGTGTTCGGTGCCGGTGTGAGCACTGTCGAACCACGTTGGTCGGCCGTTGATAACCGCCTGCATCAGTCGCAGGCGGATCGCCCCGACCTCGGCGGTGACCCACACACCGTCGTCGCGGACGAGGGCCTGGTGCGTCACCCCGGCCATGAGGAGGTGCATCTCGCTTGAGCCGTGGTCGCAGTGAGCGAGCCAGGCGGCGCAGCGCAGCGCGTTGCCGCACATGGTCGCCGTCGAGCCGTCCGCGTTGAAGCACGCGACTTCAAGGCGGCAGGGGTCGTGACTAATCAGTCGGCTGATGACCAGACCGTCAGCACCGACGCCAGTACGTCGAGCGCAGAGCCGCTCGGCCTCCTTCGACCAGTCCTTGCCCTCCTCCGGCGCGGGATCGGAGAGGAAGACGAAGTCGTTCCCGGCTCCGTGGATCTTTCTAAACTGCATAGCCAAGCTCCTCGGGCTGATGAGGTGACGGCTGCCTGGGATGGTCGAACGGGCAGTGGAATCAGAGGAGTTCGTTGGGGCGGTACGTCGTCGTTGGTGCCTTCAAGACCCACGGGGAGTGCCCGTCGAAGATCAGAACCCGCTGTCCAGCGGTGCCCGCGGAGCGCAGGTCTTTGATCCGCAGGTACATCTCGTCGCGATAGACGAAGTCACCGACCCGGACATCGTTGGGCCGCCGTACGGCGGCGGTGGTGCCCAGCGGGGCCGGCGGCCGAGCGGGCGCGTCAGGGGTCCGGCGCTCGTACATTCAGCGCCTCCAAATGGCCAGCAGGAGCGAACCGCCCAGCGCCAAAATGCTGGCGACGTACGCAGTTTGTTCTCGTCGCGGATTCATACGGCACCGATCAAGTGACGCTGCAAACGATCGCGCACTGCCGGGATCCTGATCTCGGCGGCGGGCAGCCAGGCAGCCGCGCCGGTGGCGATCACGGCGGGAACCACGACGCCCGAGTGGGCGCGGAAGAGGTAGCGGAAGCCGACTCTGAGGCGGGGGCCGTACTCCGGAGCGGCGCGGGCTACGTCGATCAGGAAGGGGCCCTCACGGCCGGGGTCCGTCCAGACGTCGCGGACGCCGACTTCTTCGGCCAGCAGCCGGAGCGCCGCGCCGCTCAGCGAGTCGTCCGCAGCCTCGGGTGCGATCTCCGCCAGGCTGAAGCCGCCCTGGTGCCGCAAGGCGAGAACGCGATTTCGTTCGTCTACGACCACCGCCCCCGCCATCACTAGCGGGCAGCGGTGGTCGTGCAGGCAAGCGCGATGCTGGGCATGGTCACGCGCTGCGGCGTACAGGGGCATGAGCGCCATGGCTTCGTGCGGGTGCTCGTGAACGTAGTGCGAGAGTTCCTTGACCACCTGGTCGTCTCGGACACTCACGGGGCACCGAGCCCGTGCCGCTGGGTGTAGATCCACAGGAGCCGCCGCGTTGTGTCGGCGGCCTCTCGGAGATAGACGAAGACGCCGAATGACGGGGTCTGCGCGGTCGGGCGATTCTTGAGGTCGAGGAGCTGGTAGCCCTTGCGCATCAGCTCTCGTACGGCCTCGTCCTCGTCGGCACCCAAGTCCTCGCCGAGCAGGCGGTTGAGGTGCCCGATAATCGCCGGGACCGGCCCATCGATTTCCTCGCGGGTGGAAGTAGCCAGCTTCAGGGAGAGGGCCGCTTCCGTACGGTCGGAGATCGTCTCCACATCAACCGGAAGCGCCTCGCTCCAACCGCTATCCGTTCCCTCCGACGCCTTGCCTCTGCTTGCCACGGTCATCACCGGGCCTCCTTGGCACGTTGGTCAAGCTGTGCCAGTCACGCTAGGAAGTCCGGCGCAAGCAGCTCTATGAATGTGCCGGAACTTGCCCGGTCGTCACCCGAGAGAATGGATGGCGGCCGTGATCAACTCACGGGCCGCCGTGCCATGGACAGCCAGGGCGTACAGCTCGCTGAACGCGCTCGCGTAGAGGGCAAGTTCGTGCTTCTGCGTGATCGTGAGGTGAGCCGAAGCGAGCTCTACGTTGACGGTGTGGTCGTCGTAGAGGAAGAAGCCTTCGACCGGCCACACACCCGAGCGGTCGGCGTCTTGGGGAATGATGCCAATGCTCACCGAGGGCAGGGCGGCGGCGCTGAGCAGATAGCCGAGCTGCCCGGCCATCACCTCCGGGCCACCGATCCGCGTCCGCAGCACGCTCTCCTCCAAGAGGATGGAGAACGTGTGGCGGCCGTAGACGATCTGCTGTTTGTCCACGCGGACTCGCACGGCCGCCGGCACATCATCGACGAGGCCGCGGCGGTCGCGGATGGAGGTCAGCAAGGCCCTGATGTACGAGGCGGTCTGGACCGGGCCGGGAATCATCGAGGGCGAGTAGATACGGAAGCGTTCCGTGCGCTCCCACAGGGGCAGCACCGACTCCTGGGCGTGCTTGAGACCGGAGCGCTCCATCCCGCGCCAGTCGACGTACATGCCCTCGATTCCCCGAGCGGTGGAGACCAGATCCTCAGCCTCGCTGGCAGCGGAGCAGGCCGCCGCCCAGGCGCGAATATCGGCCTCGGATGGGGCCCGCGTGCCGCTCTCGAAGCGCGAGCACTTCGATTCGTGCCAGCCCAGCCGATTGGCCAACGCCCGCTTGGTCAATCCGGCTTCAGTCCGGATGCCAGCCAGGCGTTGGCCAAGGGCCTTGCGTGCTTCCTGCACGCTCGAAGATGGCGAGGTCATGGCTCTGAGACGGGCTTCGTGCGGTCAGACTGCCTGGAAGTCGGCGTGGGGCGTGGCCCGGTTCCAGACGGCTTCGAACGCTGCCTCGCAGAGCTGCGCCAGCTCGGGCGACTCGCTGAGTTCCACTTCCATGTTCTCGCTGTCGCCGTCGAAGTGGTTGATCAGGACCAGCCGCGAGTCGAACAACCAGAAGTCGTTGCCGGGCAGCGGGATGTCGGTCGCCTGGCGGCGGGAGAGCCACCGAACCAGTTCACCGGCCGCGATGTTCAGGCCGTCCGTCACGTCGTACTCGAAGCGGATGTAGTCGCTGACCGGAGTGGAGACCACCCGAGCCCTGCGGACCTCGACGCCACGCGAGGTCGCTTCCTTGACGAGGCGCAGCCAGTCGGCCCAGCGCTCAGCAGGGTCGATGTGCTTGCCGGCATTCCAGTCGATGAAGGCGGGGTCCGACCGCATGTAGGCGTCCCGCATCTCAAGATGGACGGCCGTCCTCTGGCAGTCGCGGAACAGCTCCTCAAACGTCGGGGCCGTCATCCTTCTTCACCTCCGGCTCGGGGGCCTCGTCGTTCTTCTTGACCTCCAAGAAGAACTGCACCATTCGTCGAGGGATCTCCACGGCCGACTCGTGGCCGGGGATGTCCATCTGCTTCAGGCGCTCGGAGTCCAGCTTCCACCCTTGCACGAGGTAGGTGTCCTTCTCCTCGTCGAGGTAGATGGTGGGCGAGCCGCCGCTCGGACTTTCCGGGTCCTTACCGAGCTTCCGCAGGGCCATGATGTCCTCCTCGGTTGCCGATGACGATCGGTGTGCCAGAGCTTGCCCCTTGGCTGCGCTGCGGAGCGAGGAACTTGCCAGAACTTGCCAGGGCCGTGCCCGTGAGGAAGCAGGCTACGGAGATCGCTACGCGGGTGCGAGGTGAAGATCAGCCGCGTTATCGCAGGGGTGGCTGGTCGTCGATGTCAAAGCTGCTGAGGGTCCAGTCGAGTTGTTCGGTAGCTCGACCACCTGAGGTGTCTGCCGTTGCCTGGCACGACTGTCGGGCAGTCAGCGGCCTGAGCGCCGCATTTCGAGCGGTGATCGCAGCCGGATTGAACGGAAGTTCGATTACGTGCTACTTTGGTCCTTTTGTGGCGCCCCCCTTACGTGCCTGCTACGCTCCTGAGCCCCGGTCATATCGGCAGGTATACAGAGCGACTCCTGTCACTGGTGTTCATTTAAGGCTCGCAAAAAACGCCGGGTGATCATAAAATGGAACATATGTAATCCGGGGGGATTGTGCTCACCAAGATCGTCATCAAGAACTACCGGACGTTCCAAGACTTCACGCTTGAGTTCGATCCGAAGATGAACATCTTGGTCGGAGACAACGACCGGGGGAAGTCGACCCTCCTGGAAGCCATCGGCCTCGCGCTGACCGGTCGCATCCGCGGTCGACTCCTGGCGCAGGAGCTTTCGCCGTATCTGTTCAACAAGGACGTTGTCGACGAGTACATCGCGGCGTTGCGGGATGGTGCTGTAGCGCGGCCGCCCGAGATCATCATTGACCTGTTCCTGGACGGTAAGGCGGCGCCGCCAACCTTGAAGGGGACCAACAACCTCCTCAAGAGCGACGAGCCTGGCGTCCGTATCCGGGCGTCGCTCAACCCTGACTACGAGGCGGAGTACCGCGCGTTCATCAAGAGCCCATCGCAGGTCCGTCTGGTGCCCACCGAGTACTACAAGGTCGACTGGCTCGACTTCGGCGGCAACGGCATCACGTTCCACCGTATCCCTGCCACGGCCTCCTTGATCGACGCGGCCAACATCCACCTCCAGAGTGGCGTCGACTACTACCTCAACGGCATCATCAGCCAGAGCTTGGAGACCGGCGAGCGGGTCGAGCTGGCTCGGGCCTATCGCAGCTTGCGAGAGAACTTCGTCAGTGACGAGGCCATCGTCAAGATCAACAAGAAGTTGCGTGGCGGGCGGCGCGAGGTCAGTGACCGTGAGCTGACCCTGAACATCGACGTCTCCCAGAAGTCCAACTGGGAAAGCAACATCGTGCCCCACCTCGACGACCTGCCGTTCCAGTTCGTTGGCAAGGGGGAGCAGAGCACCTTGAAGATTCTCCTCGCCTTGAACAAGCAAGTGGACGACGCCCACATCGTCTTGGTGGAGGAGCCCGAGAACCATCTGTCGTTCCCGAACCTAGGCAAGCTGATTCGCAAGATCAGCACCAAGTGCCAGGACAAGCAGGTCTTCATCACCACGCACAGCTCCTATGTGCTGAACAAGTTGGGCCTAGAGAACCTCGTCTTGCTGTCCGCGCGGCAAGGCTTCCGTCTGTCGAGCCTGCCAGTCGGCACCCAGGACTACTTCCGCAAGCTGTCGGGCTACGACACGCTGCGTGTGGTCCTGGCCCGCCGGTCGATCCTGGTCGAGGGGCCCTCCGACGAGTTGGTCATCCAGCGCGCCTATCTCGACGCCCACGGCTGTCTGCCAGCCGAGGAGGCCATCGACGTCATCAACATTCGCGGCCTGTCCTTCAAGCGGTTCCTCGACATCGCGTCGCTGCTGGAGCAGAACCATGTCGCGGTCGTCACCGACAACGACGGCAAGGATGCGGCCGATGTGAAGGCGCGGTATGCCAGCTACGACGGCTTCCCCAACATCTCGGTGCACGTGGGCGAGGACAAGGACTTCCCGACGCTGGAACCGCAGCTACTCAAGGCGAACGGCCGCGCCAAGCTCAACAGCATCTTCGGAACGGCCTTCGCCACGGACGACGAGTTGCTTGCGTACATGAAGGCGCGCAAGACCAACGTCGCGCTGGCCATCTTCGAGTCCGCTGAGTCCGTCACGATGCCGGGGTACATCGCCGATGCCGTCGCATAGCAACCTGGCCGTCCTGGCTGCCGCCGGTTCTCGCAAGACGCAGCACATCGTCGACGGCGTCCTCAGCGACCCCACCCAACGCGTGCTCGTGACCACGTACACGACCGAGAACATGAACCAGCTGGTCGAGCGCTTGAGCGGTGGCACGGGGATGCTGCCCACCCACGTCACCGTCATGACCTGGTTCACGTTCCTACTGAACCAGTGCGCCCGCCCCTACCAGAGCGCTGTGCTCGACGAAGTGGGGGTGATGCGTGGGCTGAACTTCGTCAGCGCGCGCAACAAGTTCATCCGTAAGACGAACGTCAAGCGGTACTACCTTGACTCCAACGGCGACATGTTCCGTGACGCCGTGGCCGGGTTTGCCTACGAGGCCGACTACTGCAGTGGTGGCAAAGTCATCAACCGGCTGGCTGAGATCTTCGATCACATCTACGTCGACGAGGTCCAGGACCTCGCTGGCTACGACCTCGACCTCCTCGACCTCCTGCTGAAGTCGCCTGTCGCGGTCACGATAGTTGGTGATCCCCGCCAAGCCACCTTCGCGACGAACAACGGGCCCAAGAACAAGAAGTACAAGGGCAGCGGCATCGCGGACTGGTTGGCCGAACGTAAGGACACCTGCCAAGTCGATCATCGAGCCGAAAGCTATCGCTGCAACCAGGCGATCTGTGACTTCGCCGATGCCCTCTTCCCGGAGTTGCCGCGAACCACCTCCAAGAACACCGACATCACGGGTCATGACGGCGTCTTCACCATCACGCCAGCCGAGGTGGAGGCGTACGTTGAGCAGTATGAGCCGGTGGTGCTGCGGTGGGACAAGAGGACCAACACGCAAGACCTGACGGCCATGAACTTCGGGCAGTCCAAGGGCTGCACCTTCGACCGGGTGCTGATCTTCCCAACCCAGCCGATGATCAAGTACTACCGGAACCGCGACCCTGAGCAGGCGGGCGATCGGTTCAAGCTGTACGTGGCCGTGACGCGGGCTAAGTACAGCGTGACGTTCGTGATCCCTTAAGGACCTGCGCTTCGAAGATAAGCAACATGGGCACAGTGACCGCATGGACAGTGCAATTGCGTGGAATCTGCTTACTCTGCTTATATCAGTAGCAGCACTCGCAACCTCAGTAACCATGGCCCGCCGGCAGCTCAAGTTGGCTCATGACTCGAACGTGCTGCCAATAATCATCGACGTTTTCCGGGAGACCCGGAGTCTCCCATTTTCTCAGTCCTTGGAATATGTCCGGGATGAGTTAACGCAACGACATTCGCCCGAGGACGGTTACAGGAACCTGATGAGAAACTCATCTTGGGCGCATATGGACGCGCGATCCACAGGACCTGGGACAAGATGGCCCCTTACGTCTACGCCGAGAGGCAGAAGTTCGGAAACCTGACCATGGTGTACTTCGAGGATCTGGCAAGCCGAGCCAGCTTAACCACCATGCAAGAGGTCCACGGGATGCTCGGATTGCGCAGTCGCCCTCCGGCTCAGAGGGCCTGACCTGGCTGCTACTCCTGATCCAGGTCAGACGTGCGCCGAACGCATCGACGCCATCCTCGGCCTGGCCGAAGCGCTGGAGATCGCCCCTGCGGAGTTTGCGCAGGGGCGCGAACTCCGCCGTGGATCGTGTCGGATGAGCTGTGGGACCGGCTGGAGCCATTGCTGCCGCAGTTTGATCGCAGGTTCCGATATTCAGGAACGCCAGTACTCATCGATGCAGTTCTCCGGATAGCTTCCCGGGCTGTTCGACAATCCAAAGAAGCCGATCTTCCAGGCATTAGCCCGCTCTTGGGGAGTTCCGTGATGGTCGGGTTCGGTGAAGTTTGTGTCACCAGCCTTCTTCCTGCTCTCGACTGCTGCTTCGAAGTCAGCGACTGTTAGGGCCCCTTCACCCTTGGCTGCTGCCCATACTCCGGAGAAACAGTCCGCCATCAGTTCCGTGTGCTTCCCTGGCTTGAGCGGAGGCTCGGCCTTCTGGTAGACCAGAACGTCTTGCACCCAGTGACCCATCTCATGTGTCACGGTCGTCGCGACCGTGAACTCGCCTGCCTTTTCTGAATATTGACCGTGCACCTCTCCCAGCTGCATCGCGAGCATGGTCTCGACGGGAAAGACCAGTACCCCTTCGTACAGCACGCCATCCTGCCGTACGTCCTGCGGGCAGTAGAAGGCGGAGGGCACGTCGGAGCTACTGATGGTTCCATCACATGCATCCTGGTACGTTTCACCCCTTTGGATAATTTTGTACAGCGGCTCGGCTTGCTGGAGGTTGTGGCTCTTCAGCCAGTTGCCCCAGTACGGGTACGCGCTGTCTTCAATCGTCTTCTTGATGTACGCCGTGACCGACGCTTCATCGGCGGGAGGCTCTACGTCTGCATTTGCAGTGCCGGCCAACCCTCCGGCTCCCAAGACAGTTGCGGCGAGTATCGCGAACATTCGCCTGATCATGGAGATCCCCTTCTGACTCGTGTGCTTCACCCAATGGACTTCTGGTGGGTATGCAGGGTGAGTTGGCCCGGTGCCGGTCAGGCCTGATGTGGGGGAAATCTGCCGGGAGTTGATCCTGGAGCGGAGTGTGTTCGCGTTCCTCACCGAGGCCGGAAACGCTGTTGCCGCCGGGATGCTCGCGGACTTGCACCCGTCCGTCGTCCAATGGATGTCCGAGCTATCCACCACAGGCGTTGTCCACGGTGTTGGTGCCGTGTGAGACCTCTGTAATTTCGGCCTATCCAGGCGGCTTCAGGCAGAAGCGGGCGTAGTAGTAATAGGCCCGAGTGTCCTCGTACGTTACGTAGCCGCCTTGCAGGAAGCCCACGATCGCCGTGGCTTTCTCGTAGGCGCCCTGTGCGTATGTGGCCCAGCCGATGTACTTGTCCCAGGTCCTGATGGACCAGCGATCACTGAGGATCGATTCGGCCTTTCCCTGGACCGCCTCCAGCGTGCCGGCCACGTGGTCATAGCTCTCGGTGGCTTCGCCCATTTTCTGCTTCTGGCTGTTCGACAGCAGGCTCCACACCTCGCTGCACGCGACGTCCTTGATGATGTCAGCTGCGGCCTCTTTCATGTCAGCCTGCAGTTTCGACCATTGGGCGGGATCGATATTCGCCTGAGAGGAGTCGGTGACGGCGTCCTCTGTCACCTTGGCGGCGTCGTCCTCCAGGGTCAAACCCGTGCGGATCGCGTCCATTTGGTTCATAAGGGCCTGCGCTTGGACGATGGCGGTCGAGACCTCCTCCGGCCGGTCCTTGGGGGCTGTCGACAGGAGTTCGTCCAGGCTCCTCTTCTGCGTGCCCAACTCGGTGAGATCGCCGGGGTGCTTCTCTATGAGGTTCTTGGCCTGGGGGAAGACGCTCTCGGAGTGGGCAAGCCATTTAGCGACGGCAGACCCGCCTTCGCTTGCGCCTCCACCGCCGCAGCCAGTGGTCAGAGCACCCGCGCAGAAGAGGGATGCCACAAGAAGGATGAGGAAGCGAGGTAGGTGGAACATGAGGTCTCCCTCTGGGGGCCACCGAAGGTACTTCCACTTCTCAGCCTACGCTCGCGGCCGTCGCTAGGCCTGATGGGGCGGCCGGGGTGGAACTCGTCGAGTCTGTGTAGGTTGGCGCGATTGCGGCGTCACGAGAGGCCGAGGCCGACCGGCACCGTTTGGCACCGGCTCGACCCCAACGTGCATCCCAACAGGCTGGTTGAATCATGAAGGTTTGCCGACGTGGACAGGAGTCCCTCGCCACAGTCACTTCAACTTGTACGTGGTCTCGGCCGCGGCAGTCTTGCCCTCCGGTACGACCACTACTCGGATCGTTCCACCGGAGCAGCAGACGCTCCGGCCTACGTTGATCTTCTCCGGCCCGATCTCTCCCTTGCTGTTCGCTCGAACGAGATGACGCTCAGCCTTGTGCCACGACAAGGTCGTCCCCGGCCCCGCCATCAGTGACACCCAGACCTCGGCGTCCGGCTCGAAGCCCTTACCGGTCAGGGAGAAGGGTTCGCCGGCCGAACCGACCGCGGGCTCGACCGTCACCTTCGTTAGCGGTGAGCGCTCGCTGTCACGCGACAAGCCTGGGGTCGCGGCCCGCGACCCCAGGCCGTCAGAGGAGTCTGATGAATGCCCGGTAGAACCCGACTTCGGTGTCGCCGGTGGACCGTCGCCCTTGACCCAGTCCGGACCGTTCACGATCAGCGCCACGATGATCGGGACGGTCAGGCCCACCAGGGCCAGCTTCTCCGTGCGCTTCCAGGGCTCCCGAGCATCGTCCTTCAACAAGATGTAGGTCGAAAAGCGTCGCCTCGCGACCCAGGTGGTCAGAAGTACGAGCGCGGAGACGCAGGTGACACTGAGGGCTGTCGGCCACCCGGCCGTGACCGACGCGATCAGGATGGCGATGGCCGCCAGGACCGCTTCGACGGGCAGGCACCAGTCGGTGATGCGCCGCATGCGGGCTGGCAGGAGTCGGCGCAGCCGAATGGTGCGGGTCCTGAGGATCGCCTGGACCTCTTCGCAGAACCCCACCGGGAAGTGCTGTTCGCCCCCTTCAGCTGTGAACTTGATCCTGCCTGGTTTAGCTTCAAAAACAAAGACTTTCTCCCCGACCCGGTCAGAAATCGTCAAGTTATCGACGACAGTTGGTCGGCCTGCTGCTGCCATGACAGTGTCGAGGGACGCGTCTGTGAAGACGCCGTCCTCGTTGGCTATGGAGAACTTGCGCTCTGAAGATGAGGGAAACTCACGTTCCACCACCTCAACGAGGCGTTCCACCTGATCCTGGCGGATCATGCGCCCGGAGAGCTCGCGCGAAACCTTACGCGCCATTGACCCGTTGAACCCTTCGCTCATACCGCCCGTATAAGGAGTTTGAGTGGCGCTTCCCCGTGGGAGAAGTCTCCAGGCGCGCACTCGGTAGAACACCGCTCGCGGAGGCGCGAAACGAGAGCCGCCTTGAGTCCCATCGAAGGCTAGTGCATCGAGGTCGATTCGGTGCGCGCGCCCCCGGCCGTCGCCAAGCGGGCATATCGATGGGTCGCACCTCTTCATGCTAGGTACGTGAATCTGTGGCCAAAGCAGAACCGTTTCACCCGTGGTCAATTTGAGGACAAACGGGATGTTCCTTCTGATCGTCTCGGTGGCATTTTCCAACCGGGTGACCTGTAAGTAGATGGGCTCGACCATGGCGCCTTTGGCCATGACATGCCGGAGAGTTGGCAAGCGCTCTTGCGGACAGGCGAGATGGGCGCTCGCTGGCTTCGAGGCGCTTTGGGGGCGCGTGCGCTGGCTCGTGCGCCCACATGTCGGTGGCCCCTGGCGTCTGCCGGCTAGCAACGCGGGCCCGGCAGCCTCAGCGGTGACGACCGGGGGATAGCATCATGACTCGTGGACCGGCGGCTGGCTCCGGAGCTCACTGCCTGCAATCTTGCGATCATTCGTGGGATCGGTCGCTCACGGATGTGCGGACCGTGAGGCGTGGCCGAGCCCTGATGCTTCTACGGCTTGCCGGGAAGCCCGTCGCTCCTTGGTGATCTTTGTGGGGTTGATGTCTGTGCCGCGCAAACCAGGTCGGCCAGCCCCCTGAGAAACCTCCTTAACTCGCGAGTAGCCAGATCTTCGGTGCGCTCTTCAGGGAAACCCTCTGTTCCCATCCGAACCAGCGATCAGTTTTCTGTCCCGAATGTGCAACAAGGTGGCTGCTGCTATCGCCGCCGACCCGTTGAGCTGTAATGCTCCTTGTGGATCGTGCCTGGTGTCGAGGGGGAGCAATGGCCATGACGATGACAAATAAGGTCACCCTGTGGAGCGCCGTGATCGGCGTTGCCGGGGCGGTCGTTGCCGCGCTTATCTTGGTGCTTTCAGGTCCTGATCTGGTTGTTCGGCACGGGGACGGAGACGGAAACATTCAGTGCGTGCAGAGCAAGTGTGAAAAACCATGAAACTAAACTGCGCTACGAAGATCCTGGCTGCTTCCGTGAGCTTTGCGTCTCTTATGGCCTGCACCTCTAGTAGTCAAGGTGACGGGAGCGGTAATGTCCAGTGCACCAAGGCAACTTGCTCTATCAATAATCGCAAGGCTGGGCAGATCGAGATCGGCTCCTTGCGATTCAAGAAGGTAAAGGTTGAATCCGAGGTGTTCGGTGCCGAGGGCGCAAAGGAGTCGGCTGAGCAAGAAACCGACACTGCGATTCAGGTGAACCTTCAGAACAACGGCGATCGTGACGCGCTGATTAACGAGGTCCAAGTTGAGATCAAGGGACGTCTGAATATAACTAATTGCCCAGGAGGGGCGGGAGGGGGTTACGTGACAACTCGGTATGCCGTCGCGGTGTCGCCGGAGGCGCGCGTCCCTGCAACCTTTGTGGCTAATCTGCGAGATGGTTATGACTATAGTTACATCAAGGCTGGCAAGACGGATGCCCTGACCGTATCAGTTGGATTGGACCGATATTTCTCAGGGCAATATCCTGTGCTCTTTGAGTTGCGCATAATTCTAGTGACAGGAAAGGGGCAGTCGGTTAGGTCAGACTATGCTGTCATCGTGGCATCCGATGGCCTGGCGGAGATTGCTGAAGGCCAGTACCGCCAGTGGCAAGACCTGGGAAAGCCGGCCGGAGGCAAGGAACCCGATTCGCGGAATCCCGTGCTTGAGTGCTTTGCCAAGCAAGCGGACAAGATTGATTCGTTCATTCGCGATCAGCGAATTGTATCGCCGACTGTGCTTCACATGCGGGACGAATTCCGAAAGAGTCGTCTGTTTTCTGTCGACTAGGATGCCCCGAGTCGTCGGTGGTGCGTGAGACTCGTCGCAGTAGGGCAGGTCTGCGGCCTCCCGCTTTTACACCGCCGATCATCATCTCCTCGGCGGATAGCCCAGCAAGCCTGGGAGAGTCCTGGCGACCGGTTATTACCGGTCGCCAAGCAGACGTAGCAGCGGCGCGGGGACGTGGGAGGCGCCGCAGGAGCAGGCGTCTTAAGTTCTCCGTCGGACACCAGGAGTCATCAGCCAACGGGCGTTCAGCCGTTGTCCTCGCACACGGCAGGCTGCTGGCAGTCTGGCGTGGATACGTGTCACTGCGCTGTCATGGGTCATGAAGATTCGCCGCAAGGTACGTCGAGTGCGTATGTGGACGAGAGCGCGGCGATCGCTGCTGCTCGCCGGCGTGGGTGTGGGGGTGTTCGTTGCTGTCGTACTGCTGCTGATCTGGCGCGGGCCATGGTGGGTCGACGGCAAGTACCTCAGCAGGACCGGCTTACAGGACGGTTCCGCTGCCCTAGTCACAGGATTTCGGACCGCGATCGTGCAGCTTGCGGCGGTTTTCGGCGCGGGCGTCGCATTGCTCTTCACCGGGTTCAACTACCGCCTCAGCCGTCGTGGCCAGGTCACCGACCGCTTCACCAAGGCACTCGAACATCTCGGCTCTGAGGAGATGTACGGACGCATGGGCGGTCTTCTCGCTCTAGAGCAGATCATCGAAGACGCTCCGGATCAGTCATTCCACACGGTGCAAGTGCTCAACGCCTTCATTCGGCAGCGTGCCCCACGGGCAGAGGGGGCGCGGGCGTCGACAACTGGCAGAGTCGCGGCAGCACGTCGAGCAGCTCGACAACGCACTCTCAAACCGCGAAACCACGCAGCTCTTCCGCCTAAACCCGAAGCCGATGTCCAGCAGGCCATCGCCCTCCTAGTCCGTTCCATACAGCGGGGTGATATCTCCAGCGCCGTAGTTGATCTCTCCGGACTTCATCTGGCTGGTGCGATCCTCACAGGAGCCGATGTGTGGTCCCATAAGGGTTTTTATATCCCTGGGATCTATCGGGCAGATTTGAGTCTTGCCAGTTTCTCTGGAGCGGATCTCACCGGGGCAAACTTGGCGCACGCTGATCTCTTTGGAGCAGATCTCACGGGCGCCAATCTCGCTGAGGCAAACCTGACTGGGGCGAACCTCTTTACCGCTAAGTTCATAGGGGCGAACCTCGCTGAAGCAAGACTTGATAAAGCGAGTCTTGCCAAGACGAATTTCAGCAGGGCAGATCTAACAGGGGCGAATATCGCCGGATCTGACCTCACCTTGACTGATTTCACGGAGGCGAACTTGACTGAGGTTAACCTGGCTGAAGTGAACGTACGGTATATCCATCTGGACGGTGCGATAGGTCTCACCGCAGAGCAGCGTAATTGTCTAGAAGAATGAAAATATATCCGCCTTGAAACTCTGCCCGGCACGCGCATCTCTGCCCGCTTTTTGAGGCGGCGACTTGAACCAGGGATGTCTCAAACTGAAGGCGGTGTGAGTCCAAACGGCATTGCGCCGATCTGCTATCGGCCGAGGCATCCCTGGCCATAGCATTACAGAATGCCACCGGCCTTGACTGTAACAATCTCAGTCGAAACGGGAGCGGTGGATAGCCGGAGTGAGACTATTAAGACTCAAGGTCCATTTCGGGGGGCGCGATGACTTATTCAACTCCAACGACCAGTGGCACTCCGCGCCCCCGCAAGACCCCCGAGCATTGGAACGCCGTAGCTTCCTTGATCGGCGCTGCGGTTTCAGCACTCACGTTCCTTGTAGGGTTTATTGGACTGCCGGCGGCAGGTGTCAATTCGCCAACAGGAACTTCTGCAACTGTTACGGCCACAGTCACTACGAGCACTACCGTCACAGCCACCCCACCCAGTTCAACTAGCTCATCTGACACTTTGACCGACACCCCCTCTCCGCCCGATTCGTCTGCCATTCGCTGGTCAGGGCGGCTGCTACTTAAAGGGGAGCACAATCTGGACTTAGTCCCGCCAGAGGAGGGGGCTAACTGGGATATTAAATTTGACGGCGTAAACAGCGACGGAAAATCGGCCACACTCGTTCATGTGGACATGGCGATCCTTCCGAATGGGAAGATTCCGGACATCGCAGAGTGCACTCTGCTCGCGAAGACTCAAGGCACGAATCCGGTTTCTATGCCAGTGGGAGCTAGCGCTTGTATGCTGACCGACGACAGGCGCCCAGTGCTCATCAAACTCAACTCGGTGAACGCCGTTGCGAATACAGCGCAGGCAACAGTCAAGGTATGGGAGGCGAAGCAGAGCTAACCCGCGCTAATTGACGCTAAGAAATCCGCATGCATGCTGCCCGTGTGGCACGAGGTCGCAAAAAGACACCTCACACGCACTGTGTGAGGTGCATCGATCGTGATAACTACTTCTCAGTAGCCGCCCGTTTCTCCGCGGTCGCCTTCCGAGCGGCCATGGAAGCGGCCCTCTGCGACACGGTCTTGGTAGGTGGCAGTGTCGGTGTCGCTGCGGTAGGCGGTTTCCTGCTCCTCCTTTGCGACTTCCTCGGTAGAGCGATCGACATAAGCCAGTGCGTCGTCAGACGGGACTGGGTCGTCGTGATCGCCCGGCGTTGGGTCGCCGGTAGTCGAGCCGTAGTCGCTAGACATCTGACCCTCCTAAAGGAATGGAGGTGGCCTGACCCTGTTGGCAAGGCCCGAGTTCCGCACGCCGGAGGGACACGAACCCTCATCCCGCATGCGCGGTGCCCTAGCGGTTAGACGACGGGGTGCGGTGCTTTTATTGTCTGCCTTCTCGTTCGTCCTGTACAGCAATTGCGTATTGGCTACATCCCAATGTGGCGAGCAGCGGTGCTGTCGGCACCCGCCAGGTCGCACCGACGCGTAGTACGGGCACCGGGAACTCTCCACGGCGAGCCAGCTCGAAGGCGCGCGTGCGCCCGATGCCCAAGGCGCGGGCGGCGGTGACGAGGTCAATGACGACCGGTAGCTCCAGCAGCTCGGCCCGGCTCATGCCAACCATGCGGCTCACCTCACCTGCGGTGGTGTGCTCTGGTATATGAGCAGATGATCCGCCCTAGTTTGTTACAAGTCAACCGCTCTTGTTTGTGAGCAGACCACGACGTACCGTTGAGGCACCTTCCTCCCCGAGGTGACCCCATGGAACCCACGCCACGACCATTGCGGCAGGTACTCGGCGCTGGCCTGAGAGACATCAGGAAGGCGCGCGGTCTGAAGCAGGAGGAGGCCGCCGCCCTGCTTCAGCGGCACGGCCTGACGACCTGGATCCGCGGCACTGTCGCCCAGGCGGAAGTTGGAGCTCGGCGCATAGCGCTGGAGGAAGTCCTCCTGCTGGCGCTCGCCTTTGAGGTGTCGCCGGCCGACTTCGTGGTCGGAGAGCCGGACGACCTCGTCGAGTTGTCTCCGGGAGCGCGGCTGACGGTGGGCGCGGTCAAGGCGTTGCTGTCCGATGATGCGGCTGCGGTGCAGGCCATGCCCGAGCGGGCGGTCGAGATCACCGAGTCGCTGGCGCTGACCAACCGGACGTCCGACTTCCTGGCGGAAGTGCAACGATCCGGGAGGGCTGATCCGGCTCTGGTGGAGCGGGCGGTCGCCAGTGTCGGCGAGGCCGAACGGCACGTGGCCCGCAAGGTCGGCACGTCGCCGGAGTGGGTCAACCTGGTGGCGCTGCAACGCTGGGACCGGACCTTGTCTCAGGAGCGAGACCGGCGGCTTCAGCAGCGTCTGCCCGCGGCCTCCCAGGGGCAGTTGACCAGCTTGCGCGGTCACATCACCCGGGAATTGCTGACCGAGCTGGAACACGATCTGCGCGGAGCCACTCCTGGCGACGGACAGGCCGCAAGGTAAGGCATGTGTCATGCAAGGCACCACCTATAAGCGCTGTAAGTGTCCGGCCCGCTACAACGCGGCCCGTAAGCGCCTGGCCTGCGCAAAGAAGCACGGCACCTGGTCCTACGTCGTCGATGTGCCGCTGTCGGAGGCGGGCCGCCAGGAGCACGGGCGGCAGCAGATCACCCGGGGTGGCTTCGCCAGTCAGACCAGTGCGGTCGCCGAGCTGCGGCAGGCTATCCAGTTGCTGGAGATACCCGGGGCAGACGACGACGCCGGTCGGCTGGAGATCGTCTCCCTTATCCGTGATCACTACCGCCGCTATCAGCAGCTGCCGGACCCCGCCGATGTCCGTCGGCGCTTCAGTGCGGGCGTCTCGCTCAGCGTGCAGCAGACGACCGGCGAGTGGCTGGACGAGTGGCTCGGCGGCAAACGGAAGTTGGCGGCCAACACCCGTCGTTCGTATGAGGGTTTCATTCGCCGCTATCTCAAGCCCCAGCTCGGGGACGTCCCGCTGGAGAAGCTCCGGCCAGCGCAGATCCGGACCGCCTACGACGCCATCGTGGCGAGCGCCGCTGCCACCCCGCGACCGATCGGCCCGGCCACCCTCCAACGCATCCATGCCACGCTCCGGGCAGCGCTCAACGCCGCCGTACGGCAGCGCCGCATCATCGACAACCCGGCGCTGGCCGTCGAAGTCGAGAGCGCGCCTCGGCCCAAGGCCGTCGTCTGGACCGCGCCACGCGTCATCGACTGGATGGCCTCCGGCCGGCGTCCGAAGGTGGCGGTCTGGACGCCCGAACAAGCCGGTGCCTTCCTCGGTCTCATGACCGCCGACCGGCTCTACGCCTACTACCACCTGTTGGTCTTTCGGGGGCCGCGCCGCGGTGAGGGCGTCGGGCTGCGCTGGCCGGACGTTGACCTGGATACCGGCACGCTCGCCATCGTCCAGCAGATCGTGCAAGTGGGCTGGAAGACCGTCGTCACCCGGCCCAAGGACGACAGCGACGGCATCATCGCGCTGGACTCGATGACCGTCCTGGTGCTGCGGGCCCATCGGCAGCGGCAACAAGAGGAGCGGAAGCTGCTGGGGCCGGCCTGGACCGACAGCCACTACGTCTTCACCACTGAGACCGGCGAGCCGCTGCACCCCGATTACGTCAGCCGTCACTTCGTCCGGATGATCAAGCGGGCCAACACCCTGCGCACCGGCGACACCGGCCCGGCCGTCGAGGACGTCCAGGCGACGCTCGGGCTCCCGGTCGATGGAGTCTTCGGGCCGCTGACGCGTCGAGCAGTCACCGGCTTCCAGCGAGTCCGCGGGCTCAAGGCCAACGGCATCGTCGACCCCCAGACCTGGTATCAGCTCTTCCCCGAGCACCCGCTCCGCCCGTACCCGCACCCTGGCTACCTGCCGCCGGTCCGGCTGCACGACCTGCGGCACCTGGCGGCCACCCTGGCGCTCGCCGCCGGGGCCGAAATGAAAGTGGTCTCCGCCATGCTCAGGCACTCGACGATTCAGATCACGGCCGACACCTACGCCTCGGTGCTGCCGGAGATCGCCTACCAGGCCGCTGAAGCCGCCGCCGGGCTGGTCCGGCAACCACCTGCCGGGCGGCCGGACGACGGTGGCGTTAGCCCCTCGCTAGCATCTGACCCCGAAAACGACCAAGGGCGTCCTCTCCGAAGAGAGAACGCCCAGGTCGCAGATGGTGCGCCGCCAGGGACTCGAACCCCGGACCCGCTGATTAAGAGTCAGCTGCTCTAACCAACTGAGCTAGCGGCGCCTGCTGACAGAGAAAATACTACCTGGTCCGGCGGGGTGCTCCTGCCCCCGTCGGGTCACAGAAACGACACGCCTAGATCGCCAGCGACAGCACCACCGGCGCCGCCCGCCGGTTCAGCGTGTCCGCTGCCGAGCGCAGCCGGTGGGCGTGCTCGATCGGCATCGAGAGGGCCAGGCAGCCGACCGCCGAGCCCGCCGTGAGCGGAACGGCCGCGCAGACCGTGCCCACCGCGTACTCCTGGAGGTCGAGGACCGGGACCGTCGCGGGCTGGCTGTCCAGCTTGCTGAAGAGCACCCGCTCGTTGGTGATGGTCCGCGAGGTGAGCCGGGCGATCTTGTGGCGGGAGAGGTGGTCGCGCCGCCCGTTCTGGTCGAGCTGGGTGAGCAGGCACTTGCCCACCGCGCTGGCGTGGGCCGCCGAGCGGAAGTCCACCCACTCGTTCACCTTCGGGGCGCGGGGGCCGTCCGCGTACTGCGTGATCTTCACTTCGCCGTCGATGTACCGGCTGATGTAGACCGCCGCGCCGACCGAGTCGCGCAGTTCGGTGAGCGTGCTCTGGAGCTGGGCCTCCAGGGCCTGCTGGCGCACCACGCCGGAGCCCAGCAGGACGGTGGAGTCGCCGATGACGTACGCCCCGTCGGCGACCTGCTCCACATAGCCCTCGCAGCGGAGCATGAGGAGAAGGGAGGCGAGGTGTGCGGTCGGCAGACCGGTCTCTCGTGCGATCTGGACGTCCGTCACTCCGCCTGCGTGCTTGGAGATCGTCTCCAGGACGCGGAAGGCGTACTGCACTGAGTGGAACGGCGCGGTCGGCTCGGGCTTCAGCGCCACGGTTTCCCCCTAGCAGGTCGAGGCTGCGAAGGTGGACAGCTTCACCGTTCCAAGATAACCGCCAAGACCCCTTTCCGGTGGGGGTGTTGACGAGATTGATGATGCGCCCCGGCCCATATGCTGGGGCGCATCCGCCTGACATATGCCAGAGGCAGGGTCTCTGGCCGGAACGTGAGGTCAGAGCACCGCGCCGAGGAACTCGCGCGTGCGTTCGTGCTCGGCCTCCGTGAAGATTTTCTCCGGTGGACCCGACTCGATGACCTTCCCGGAATCGAACATCATGACCTCGTCCGAGATATCGCGCGCGAAGTTCATCTCGTGCGTGACGCACAGCATGGTGATGTCCGTCGTCGTCGCGATGTCCCGCAGCACGTCCAGGACCCCGGCCACCAGCTCCGGGTCGAGCGCGGACGTCACCTCGTCGAGAAGCAGCACCTGGGGCCGCATGGCGAGGGCCCGCGCGATCGCCACTCGCTGCTGCTGGCCGCCGGAGAGCTGGGTGGGCTTTGCGTCGGCGCGGTCGGCGAGCCCCACCAGGTCGAGCAGTTCCTTCGCCCGCGCCTCGGCCTCGTCGGGCGAGAGGCCGAGCACCCGGACCGGCGCCTCGGTGATGTTCCGCAGCACGGTCATGTTGGGGAAGAGGTTGAACTGCTGGAAGACCATCCCGATCTTCTTCCGGGCCTCCCGGCGCTCTCTCTCGGCGGCCGGAAACAGCCGGTCCCCATTGACCTGGATCGTCCCGGAGTCGGGCGTCTCCAGGGTCATGAGCAGCCGCAGGATCGTGGTCTTGCCGGAGCCGGAGGGACCGATCAGCGTGACGTGCCGGCCCGGCCGCACCGAGAAGCACAGGTCGTCCAGGACGGTGGTGGAGCCGAAGCGCTTGGTGACGTTGTCGAAGGTGATGAGGGGGCTGTCGGAGTCGGAGGAGTCGGAGGGGGAGGGGGTGCGCGTGGGGGAGAGGTCAGCGGGCAAGGCGGCGCTCCAGGGCTCGTACGAGAAGGGAAGCCGGATAGGCGATGAGGATGAAGGCGATGCCGACCACGGTCAGCGGCTCGGTGTACTGGAAGGTCGACGCACCCTCCAGGCGCGACTGCTGGAGGAGTTCCAGGACGCTGATTCCGGCCAGCAGCGGGGTGTCCTTGAGCATCGAGATGACGTAGTTGCCGAGCGCGGGCACGATCCGGCGGACCGCCTGCGGCAGGATCACCGCCAGCCAGGTCCGGTGCACCGGCAGGCTGAGTGCGGTGGCCGCCTCCCACTGCCCCTTGGGCACCGCGTCGATGCCGGCCCGGTAGACCTGCGCGGTGTACGTCGAGTAGTGCAGCCCGATGGCGAGGACGCCGGTGGTCAGGGCGGAGAACTTCACGCCCCACTCGGGCAGCACGAAGAACAGGAAGAACAGCTGCACCAGCAGCGGGGTGGTGCGGATGAACTCGGTGACGGCGGTCACCGGCCAGCGCACCAGCCGGGACGGCGCGCGCAGGCCGAGCGCCCACACCAGACCCAGCGAGAACGAGATGAGCGAGCCGAGCGCCAGGACCTGGAGGGTGACGAGCACCCCGTCCCAGAAGCGCGGCATGAAGTCCCAGACGGCGGACCAGTCCCAGGAGGACTGCGCTGCCCCAGCCGAGTGCGTCACTTGACCGTCACCCCCAGATTGGCCTTGGTGCGGCGCTCCAGTGCCTTCATGCCCCGGGTGATCCCGAAGGCGAGGACGAAGTAGACGACGAGGGTCACGCTGTAGATCTGGGCGCTGTCCTGGGTGGCGAGCCGGACCAGATACGCGGCGAACGACACGTCGCCGACGCCGAGCAGCGAGACCAGGGCGGTGCCCTTGAGCAGCTCGACCAGCAGGTTGCAGAACGGCGGGATCATCTCCGGCACCGCCTGCGGCAGCAGCACGAGCCGCATCCGCTGCCACGGCGTGAGGCTCAGCGCGATGCCCGCCTCGCGCTGGGCGGGCGAGACGGCGTTCAGCGCGCCCCGGACGATCTCCGCGCCGTACGCGCCGTAGGAGAGGCCGAGCGCCAGGACGGCCGCCCACATCGGCACCAGCTGCCAGCCCACCAGCGGCGGCAGCACGAAGAACAGCCAGAACATCAGGACCAGGGCGGAGGTGCCCCGGAAGACCTCGGTGTAGAAGCCGGCCAGGAACCGTACGAGGCGGGAGCGGTGCGTACGGGCCATGCCGATCCCGAAGGCGACGGCGGCGGCCAGCGCCGCGCTGTACACGGTCAGCTGGACGGTGATCCAGATTCCCGGCAGCACCCAGTGCTGCCACAGTCCGGCCGTCATCGGCACAGCTCCTTGGCGGTGAGGGTGGTCATCTCGGCCCGGGTGAAGCCGAACGGCCGCAGGACCCGGAAGAGTTCGCCGCTGGAGCGCATCTTGCGGAGCTCGGCGTTGAACGCGTCGCGCAGGGTGGTGTCGGTGGGCCGGAAGGCGAAGCCGCCGCCGTCGACCTTCTTCTTGCCGTCGACGATGGCGGCGAAGGGGGCGGTGGCCTCGGCGCGGCTGCTCTTGCGCACCACGGCGCGCGTGGTGAGCGCGGTCCCGGCGAACACGTCGACGCGGCCGGACTCCACCGCGTTCAGCCCGGCGACCTGGTCCTGGAGGATGACGATGTCCTTCTCCGGGACCCCGGCGGCCACGGCGTACTTGATCTCCGCGTAACCGGTCCCGGTGGCGAAGCGGGCGCGGCTGCGCACGACGTCCTCGTACGAGTGCAGCCCCTTGGGGTTGCCCTTGCGCACGATGAACGCGTCGAGCATCTGGTACTCGGGGTCGGCGAAGAGGACCTGTGCGCAGCGCTCCTTGTTGATGTACATGCCGGCCGAGACGACGTCGAACTGCTGGGAGTTGAGGCCGGGGATGAGGGAGGAGAAGTCGGTGGCGACGGGCTGGACGCGGTCGATGCCAAGGCGCTTGAAGATCACTTTGGCGAGTTCCGGCGCCTCGCCGGTGAACCGGCCGTCCTCGTCGACATAGCCGTACGGGACCTCTCCGGCGATCCCGAGCCGTACCGTGCCCTGCGATCTGAGGCGCCCGAGCGCGTCGCCGTCGGGCACCCGGGAACAGCCGGCGGCGGCGAGGGCCGCGCCGACTCCTCCGGCGAGAAACGTTCGTCGTGCAGTTGCTCGAACCATGGCGGCGCCGCTACCCGCGTTCGCCGCCGCCATGCCTCCCGGTCAGTTCTCCAGTGCGAACGCCGCCCGCAGCACCAGGTCGTCGCGGTGGCGGGCGGCGACCAGCTGGAGGCCGATGGGCAGACCCGCCGCGTCCGTGCCCACCGGGACCGTGAGCGCCGGCTGGCAGGTCATGTTGAAGGGGTACGTGAACGGGGTCCAGCCCGTCCAGCGGCGCAGGCCCGACCCCGCGGGGACCTCCGCGCCCACCTCGAACGCGGTGATCGGCAGGGTCGGCGTGACCAGCAGGTCGTAGGTGCTGTGGAAGCGGGCCATGCGGTGGCCGAGCGCCGCCCGGACGTCGAGCGCGGCCAGATGGTCGAGCGCCGTGTATCGCGCGCCCTGCTCGGCGATCTCCCGCAGCCCGGGCTCCAGGGTCGCCCGCCGCTCCGACGGGAGCCTGTTCACCGCCCGCGCGGCGCCGGTGAACCACAGCGTGTGGAAGGCGGCCACCGGGTCCGCGAAGTCCGGGTCCGCCTCCTCGACGTACGCGCCGAGCCCGGCGAGCCGGGTCACCGCCGCCCGTACCGCCGCCGCGACCTCGGGGCGCACGGCCACCTGGCCGCCGAAGGACGGCGAGTACGCGATGCGCAGGCCCTTCACGCCCTCCGCCAGGCCCGGCGAGACCGGCTCGGCGCGCTCGTTCGCCGACCAGTCGCGCCAGTCGGCGCCGCTGATCACATCGAGCAGCAGCGCCGTGTCGGCCGCGTCCCGCGCCAGCGGCCCGAGGTGCGCGAGCGAGCCGAAGGGGCTGGGCGGGAACAGCGGCACCCGCCCGTAGGTGGGCTTCAGCCCGACCACCCCGCAGAACGAGGCGGGTATGCGCACCGAGCCGCCGCCGTCGGTGCCGAGCGAGAGCGGCGCCGCCCCGGCCGCCACGGCCGCCGCGCTGCCGCCGCTGGAGCCGCCCGCCGTGCGCGAGGGGTCGTGCGGATTGCGGGTGATCCCCGAGAGCGCGGAGTCGGTGACCGCCTTCCACCCGAACTCGGGCATCGTGGTCTTCCCCACGAACACCGCCCCGTGCTCGCGCAGCCGCGCCACGGCGGGCGCGTCCACGTCCCAGGGCCCCGGGCCGGCCGGCGCCGTGGAGCCGCGCAGGGTCGGGCCGCCGGCCACCGGGAGCGCGTCCTTGACGGACACCGGCACCCCGTCGAGCAGCCCCAGCGGCTCCCCGGCCCGCCACCGGGCGGTGGACGCCTCGGCGCGGGCGAGCGCCGCCTCGGCGTCGACCCGGACGAAGGCGTTGATCCGGGGCTGCACGGCGGCGATCCGGTCGAGGACGGCCCGGACCGCCTCGACCGGGGAGAAGTCGCCCTTGCCGTATCCGGCCAGGAGTTGACGGGCAGTCAGATCGGCGAGTGAGGTGAGGCCTGTCGTCGGATCGGTCATGACCGGGTTCGTACCCGCGTTTGCTGATCGACAGCGTCCGGGGCGGCCGGCGGACGCGCCGGGAATAAAACGGAGACTGCCTCCTGTTGTGGTCGGTCGTATCCGTACGGCACGAACTGGAGGAGCGGACCGGTGGACGTGGACGACATTCGAGGGACGGCGTTCGGCAGTGCGCCCGTGCCCCTGTCCGTGCTGGACCTGGTGACGGTCGGCAGCGGTTACACCGCGAACAGGGCCCTGCGCACCAGCGTGGAGATCTCCAAGCTCGCCGAGCGGCGCGGCTTCACCCGCCACTGGGTCGCCGAACACCACTCCATGCCCGGCGTCGCCTCCTCGTCCCCGGCCGTCATCCTCGCCCACCTCGCCGCCCACACCGAGCGCATCCGGCTCGGCTCGGGCGGCGTGATGCTGCCCAACCACGCGCCGCTGGTGATCGCGGAGCAGTTCGGCACCCTGGAGGCGCTGGCCCCCGGGCGGATCGACCTGGGCCTGGGGCGCGCGCCCGGCACCGACGGCGCGACGGCGGCGGCCCTGCGCCGCACCGATCACCTGAACGAGGGCGCGGACGAGTTCCCGCAGCAGCTGGCCGAGTTGACCCGGTTCCTGGACGACGACTTCCCCGACGGGCACCCCTACGCCCGCATCCACGCCGTGCCCGGCCCGGTGCAGGGTCCCGCCGCCCGGCCGCCGATCTGGCTGCTCGGCTCCTCCGGCTTCAGTGCCCGGCTCGCCGGGGTCCTGGGCCTGCCGTTCGCGTTCGCGCACCACTTCTCGGCCGCGAACACCGTGCCCGCGCTCGACCTCTACCGCGAGTCGTTCCGGCCCTCGGCGGTGCTGGCCGCGCCGTACGCGCTGATCGGCGTCTCGGCGCTGGCCGCCGACGACGAGCAGGAGGCGCGCCGCCAGACGCTCACCAACGCCCTGTCGATGGTGCGGCTGCGCACCGGCCGCCCGGGTCTCGTGCCGACCCCGGAGGAGGCGGCGGCGTACTCCTTCAGTCCGATGGAGCGGGAGTTCGTCGACGGCTGGCTCGCCAACGTGGTCTCCGGGACCGCCGAAGAGGTACGCGACGGGCTCGACGCGCTCCAGAAGCGGACCGGCGCGGACGAGCTGATGCTGACCGCGAACGCGCACGGCCCCGAGGCCCGGCTGCGCTCCTACGAGCTGATCGCGGACGTCTACGGGGCACACACGGCGTGACCTCCGGGGCGCCCCCGTGGTGATCACCGGCCGGTAAATCCTGGATTTCGTGGGGGTGGTGGTCCACCCGTCCACCGGCCCGCCCAAGATCCATAAGGCACCCTTAAACCGCTCGTCACCGATGGTGGCGGGCGGTTCGTGCGTCCGGCCCACCTCCCTGACGAGCGGTTTCGCGCCCAAATTGGTCTAGTCCTCAATTTGGTTCAGACCATTGACGCGGCCCCGCGGTGATCGCTATCACTGCTCCAACCGCCGTTCCGCTCAGCCTCCGGAGGCCGACCGTGCCCGTCCGCAGACCTCTAGCCGCAGCCCTCACGACCGCGACGCTCGCCGCCGGCGCGCTGGCCGCCTTCGCGGGCCTCGGCCCGGCCGGCGCCGCCTCCGCCGCGGACGCCCGGACCGTCGCCGCCTCCACGGGAGGCGTGAAGATCGCGTACTACGACCAGTGGAGCGTGTACGGGAACGCCTTCTACCCCAAGCACCTCGACACCCGGGGCATCGCGGGCAAGCTGGACGTCATCAACTACTCGTTCGGCAACATCCACCCCACCGACCTCACCTGTTTCGAGGCCAACAAGGCGGCGGGCGACGACAACAACGCCAGTGCCGGTGACGGCGCGGGCGACTCGTACGCCGACTACCAGAAGTCCTTCAGCGCCGCCGACAGCGTGGACGGCACCGCCGACAAGTGGGACCAGCCCATCGTCGGTGTCTTCAACCAGTTCAAGGAGCTCAAGGCCAAGTACCCCAAGCTGAAGATCAACATCTCGCTCGGCGGCTGGAGTTACTCCAAGTACTTCTCGGACGCGGCCAAGACGGACGCGAGCCGCAAGAAGCTCGTGGCGTCCTGTATCAAGCAGTACATCCAGGGTGACCTGCCGGTCGAGGGCGGCTACGGCGGCGCCGGTTCCGCCGCCGGGATCTTCGACGGCATCGACATCGACTGGGAGTACCCCGGCTCGCCCGACGGCCACCTCGGCAACCACTACGCCGCCGAGGACAAGCAGAACTACACGCTGCTGCTAGCCGAGTTCCGCAAGCAGCTCGACGCGTACGGGGCGGCGCACGGCGGCAAGAAGTACCTGCTGACGGCGGCGATGCCGGCCGGCCAGGACAAGATCAAGAACATCGAGACCGACAAGGTCGGGCAGTACCTCGACTACGCCAACATCATGACGTACGACATGCACGGCGCCTGGGACGGCGACGGGCCCACGTACCACCAGTCGCCGCTGTACTCCGGTGCGAACGACCCCACCGACGTCATCAAGCCGGGCACCCAGAAGTACTCGATCGCCAACGCGGTCGACTCCTGGCTGGACGGGAACGCGGCGTACGGGATCGCGGGCGGCTTCCCGGCGTCCAAGCTCACGCTCGGGTACGAGTTCTACTACCGCGGCTGGAAGGGCGTCCCGGCGGGCGCCGCGGGCGGCCTCGCCCAGACCGCGACCGGCCCGTCCGGCGCGCGGCCGCTGAGCCAGCAGCCGGGCATCGCCCACTACAAGGAGCTCGGCGGGATCGTCGACAACGCGGCGACGACGTTCTGGGACGACCAGGCGAAGGCGTCCTACTTCTACAAGGACGGCGAGTTCTTCACCGGCCTGAACCAGAAGTCGATCCAGGCGCGGGCGGATTACGCGCACAGCCGTGGTCTGGCGGGCGCGATGATGTACTCGCTGCTCGGGCTCGACGACAAGACGACGCTGCTGAACCAGATCGCCACGGCGGTCGGCTCGTCCCCGTCCTCGACGCCGGACCCGACGACGCCGCCGACGACGCCCCCGACCACCCCGCCCACCACGCCGCCCACTTCCGGGTGCACGGCTGCGGCCTGGGACAAGGCGGGCACGTACACGGGCGGTACGCAGGTCTCCTACAAGGGCCACAACTGGAAGGCCAAGTGGTGGACGCAGGGCGAGGAGCCCGGGACCACGGGGGAGTGGGGTGTGTGGCAGGACCTGGGCGCGTGCTGATGTGAGCCCCCTCCGGGGGGAGGCCGCCTCACCCCGTGCCGGGGGTGAGGCGGTTTTCCTTGCGTCTGCAGGCTTCCTGTGGCTGGTCGCGCAGTTCCCCGCGCCCCTTGGATGCCGCTTCCGCGGCAATCCCCTGGGCGGCCCGGAGGGGCGCATTCAGGGGCGCGGGGAACTGCGCGACCAGGCACCCACTCACCCGCAGACGAACCCCGGGTCCCCCAGCATCGCCGCGATCAACTCCGGATGCACCGCCCGCGAATACAGCCACCCCTGCCCCGTATCGCAGCCGATCCGCCGCAACCGCCCCGCCTGGTGGGACGTCTCGACGCACTCGGCCGTCACCTTCAGGCCGAGCCGGTGTGCGAGCTGGACCATGGCCTCGACGATCGTCTCGTCGGCGGGGTTGGGGTGCGTGCCGCCCTCGTCGTACTGGAAGCCCCGGACGAACGAGCCGTCGAGCTTCAGGACGGAGACCGGTAGGCGGGACAGGTACGCCAGGTTGGAGTAGCCCGTGCCGAAGTCGTCGATGGCGATGCGTACGCCCATGTCGGAGAGCGCCTGGAGCGCCTGGAGCGGGCGGCCCGCCGAGCCCATGACGGCCGACTCGGTCAGCTCCAGCTGGAGCAGGTGCGGCGCCAGGCCCGTCTCGGCCAGGATCTCCGCGACGTCGGCGACCAGGTCGGAGTCCCAGACCTGGCGCACGGCCACGTTCACGCTCACGAAGATCGGCGGCACCCCGGGGTGCTCGATCTGCCAGCGGCGCGCCTGCCGGCAGGCCGTCCGCAGGACCCAGCCGCCGAGCTGGACGATCGACCCGTCCTCTTCCGCAATTCCGATGAACCGATTCGGCGCAAGTGTGCCGAACTGCGGATGGTTCCATCGGACAAGCGCCTCGACGCCCTCCACGACCCCGTCCGCCATGCCCACGAGCGGCTGGTACTCCAGCGCGAACTCGCCCCGCTCCACGGCCGGCCGCAGCGTCGAGGAGAGTGCCTGACGGGTCATCCGGTGCGCGTTGCGCTCCGGGTCGAAGAGCGTCCAGCGGGCCTTCCCGTCGGCCTTGGCCCAGTACAGGGTCGTGTCGGCGTCCTGCATCAGGCCCGTCGCCGTCGTCCCCGCGACCGCCCGCTCCACCACGCCGATCGACGCCGAGACCGAGAGCCGCTGCCCGGCCAGGTCGAACGGCTGCTGGAGCACGGCCAGTACGGACTGCGCCAGGTCCGCCAGCTGCTCGGTCCCCGTCGAGTCCTCGACCAGGACCGCGAACTCGTCGCCGCCCAGGCGTGCCACCAGGTGTCCGCCGCTGCGGGCGTAGCCGCACTGGTCGGCGCAGTGGGTGAGGCGGGCCGCGACCGCCGACAGGAGCCGGTCGCCGATGCGGTGGCCCAGGGTGTCGTTGACGGCCTTGAACCCGTCGAGGTCCAGGTAGCAGATCCCGATCCGGCCGGTGCCGCCGCGCCCGTACGTGGAGGCCTCCATGGCGCCCGCGAGCCGCTCGAAGAACAGCGTGCGGTTGGGCAGCCGGGTCACCGGGTCGTGCATCTGGAGGTGGCGCAGCCGCGCCTGGAGCTCGCGGCGGTCGCTGATGTCGGTGATCGAGAGCAGCGCGCCGGTGCTGTCGCGCACCGGCGAGACGGTGACCTCGGCCCAGAGGGAGTGTCCGTCGGGGTGCTTGAGGCGCCGGGTGCAGCGGAAGCGGGAGCGGCTGCCGCTCAGCACCTCCTGGTAGATGTGCCAGGTGCGGGCGTCGGCGGCGAGGTCGACGAGGTCGGCGGCGGCCTGGCCGCACAGCGCGGCGGGCTCGGAGCCGAGCAGCTCGGCCAGTGCGGTGTTGGCGGCGGTCACCGTGCCGTGCTGGTCGACGACGGCCATCGCCAGATGAGCCGCCTCGAACGCCGCGCGGTAGTCGCGCGGCTCGGCGGCGATGCGCCCGACCGCGTGACGTTCCGGCGGTGGGCCGACGGGCCGTGCGGGCCCCTCCGGATGACGCTCTGTGACCGGCGGCCGCATGGTCCCGGGGGCTGCTCCCGGTCCTTCGGGGGTTCCGCTCACCGCTCGCTCCCGCTGTGCATTCGAGTCGTACAGAGATGTGGTCGGGGCCGTCGGCCGGGTGGAGGACAGCCGCCCGGGGCTGAATCCACGCAGGAAAGTGTGCCGATCATAGAGGCAGGCGCAACAGCCGATCCAGCTCCCCGACGGTGATCATGCGCACCGGGGAGCCAAGGCCGATCGTTTCTGCACACGCCTGGCCAGGGGCGATCCGCGTGTGACCGATTGTGACTTTCTGTAAGGCGTCGGGGTGTCGGGCACGTGTCGGGCCCCTCACCCACCTGGGGCAGCGGAACAGGGCGTAATCACACAAACCACCACAAGGTGGGTGAGGTGTCCCGCATTCCGTACCCGGAGGTCGACGTGGAGCGTCAGCTGACACCCGGGGGAGTGGAGCGTGCCCGGCTGCGCAGTGCCGCCGCCGCGCTCACCTCCCTGACGGCGGTCGCCGCCACCACCCTTGTGGCGGGCCCCGCCGTGGCCGCCAGATCCGCGATCCCCTGTGCCCTGCCCCGTACCGCCGCACACCACTCGCTCGGAGTCGACACCTGGAACACCGCCTATCCGCGCCCGGTGCGCACGCTCAACGCGGTGATGGTCTTCCTCTCCTTCCCGGACTCGTCGCCGGTGGCCGCCCCCAAGGACCTCGCCACCGACTATTTTCCCGCCACCAGCGACTTCTTCACCCGTGCCTCGTACGGGAAGTTCCGGCTCCAGGCCCATCCGCAGCCGGACTGGGTGAAGATGCCGAAGCCGTCCACCGCCTACCGCATACAGCGCGACTGGGACGCCGACCGGCGCACCGAGTACCTGCGCGACGCCATCACGGCCGCCGACCCGGCCGTCGACTTCTCCGCGTACGACATCGTCTACCTGGTCGCGGACCCGGACGCGCCGGGCGTGGACTCGGACGCCACGAAGGTCGTCAACTTCGACCAGCCGCTGCGGGTCGACGGGACGGACCTCAAGCGGGTCGTCACGGTCTTCGAGCAGCACCCGCCGGACCGCAACGTACTGGCCCACGAGACCGGGCACGTCTTCGACCTGCCGGACCTCTACCACCGCCCGGTGGACGGCAAGGGCGACTGGGACACGTACGTCGGCGACTGGGACGTGATGGGCAGCCAGTTCGGGATGGCGCCGGACCTGTTCGGCTGGCAGAAGTGGAAGCTGGGGTGGCTGGACCGGCGCCAGGTGGCGTGCGTGGCGACGCGCGGGTCCTCGCGGCTGACCCTGGCCCCGCTCTCGGAGTCGCCCGCGCGGATCGGCCCGGGCGGGGTCCGGCTCGCGGTCGTACGGACCTCGGAGGACAGCGCGGTCGCGATCGAGGCACGGGACTCGGCGGGCAACGACCATACGACCTGTTCGGCGGGGCTGCTGATCTACCGGGTCCGCAGCGAGACGGCGTCGGGCACCGGTCCCGTCGAGGTCCTCGACACCCACCCGGACACGGGAGCCTGCTGGGAGCACTCGGTCTACCCGGCGCTGGCGGACGCGCCGCTGAACGTGGGCGAGACGTTCACCGTGCCGGGGGAGGGCATCCGCATCGAGGCGACGGGGCGGACGCGGTCGGGGGGCTGGACGGTGCGGGTCACGCCGTAGGTGTGTTTTGGGCGCACGAAAAGGCCCCCCGCTTGCGCGAGGGGCCTTTTCCGTCTGTGCGCCGCCAGGGACTCGAACCCCGGACCCGCTGATTAAGAGTCAGCTGCTCTAACCAACTGAGCTAGCGGCGCCTGCTGACGTCGTAGACCTTAGCACCCTGATCGGCGGGAGGAAAAATCGATAAGCGCCGGTCGGCCGGGGTGCTGTCCCGGGCCGCCCGGACGCAGGCCCAGAGCAGTACCTCGGGGCCCGGGAGCCAGGGGTGGCGGGCGTCCGGGGCGACCAGCCAGCGGGCGGCGCCGGGGTGCTCGGGGCGCGCGAGGCCCGGCACGGTGACCGCGTCGCCGGTGCCGTGGCAGAGCAGCGGCGGCACCTCGGCCCACTCCTCCCAGTCGAGCAGGGCGGGCAGCCGGTGGGCGGTGCCGGCGGCGGCGAAGAGCAGCATCCGGCCCCGGTGGTGGGCGACCGGCCCGGAGCCGGACCCCTCGCCCCACAGCCGGTCGAGCATCCGGCGCCCGAAGACGGCGGGCACGTTGACCACGTCGAAGGCCGAGCCGCAAGGGAGGACGACGGGGGCGCCCGGCCGGGCCTCCCACAGCGCGAGGGTGCTGCGCGGATACGGCGCCGCCGACGCCAGCCAGGCCGCGCCCTCGGGGGTCACGTCGCCGAGGCCGTCACGGGGGAGCAGGGCCTCATCGCGCTGCAAGATGCTCATGCGCACCAGATTCGCGGCCCCCGGCGCCCCGTCTCGCCGGATTACCGGAAACCGGGACAGGGTGGGGCGGGGAGGAGTATCTTGCGCGGCTTTCGGCATATGCCGGGGGTCTGGTGACCGCCCTGCCGGGCGGCCCCCCCTGTGCCCCCGGCTACTTCGGCTCCGCGCCCCGCAGCAGATCCCGCCCGAACTCCACCATCTTCTTCGCGTAGTCCTCGGTCCACTGCGCCCGCTGCGCGATGTCCGCCGCCGTGAGGCGGTCGAAGCGGCGCGGGTCGGCCAGCTGGGCCGCCGCGATCGCCTGGAACTCCACCGCCCGGTCCGCCGCCGCGCGGAACGCCAGCGCCAGCTCCGTCGAGCGCGACAGCAGCTCCCGGGGATCCTCGATCGACTCCAGGTCGAAGAAGTGCTCCGGGTCGGCGGCGGCCTCGGCCGGCTCGAACAGCAACGGCGCCGGCCTCAGCCGCTGCTCTTTCCGCTCGGGCTCCGCCATCGGTGTCTCCTCCTGCCGCAGTTCAGCGGCCCGGAGTTCGCCCCGGGCCACCCTCCATTGTCCCGCGCCCCGCAAGTGGGCCTCCCCCACCCCGCACGCCCCCTGCCGCGCCCCTTCTTCGGCCCGGGGTTCGTCTGCGGGTTCTTCGGCCCGGGGTTCGTCTGCGGGCCGGTGGGGGCTGGTCGCGCAGTTCCCCGCGCCCCTAAAAGGGACGCGGGGCTGTGACCAGCCCCCCACAGAGCCCCTACGGTCGCCACACCACCCGGTGCTCCGCCAGATGTGTGAGGACCGCGTGGTTCGCCTCCCAGCCGTCCGGGAACTTCACCGTCACGCCCAGTTGGACCGGCTCGGTCGAGGGGTGTTCGTCGAGCAGGTCCGCCACGCCCGCCCGGCACACCACGATGCAGGCGTGCCGGTGCCGGGAGGTCAGGACGCACAGGCGGCCCGTCTCCAGGTGGAACGCCGTCGCGTCGGGGCGACCCGACAGCGGGTGCAGGACCACCGTCACGTCGAACTCGCGGCCCTGGAGCCGGTTCGCCGTGTCCACCGCGACCCCCGTCACCCCCAGCTCCGCGAGCGCCGCCCGTACCGCCGCCGCCTGGTCGCGGTGGGCCGTGCCGACCGCGATCCGGGCGGCGGTGAGCGGCACGGGGTGCTCGGAGCGCTCGCTGGTGGCCGCGCCGCCCCGGTCCAGGAGCCTGCGGACCACCTGGGCCACCGCCCGTACCGCCTCCGGGTCGGTGCGCGGGGTGTGCCGGGCGGGCAGTTCGAGCAGGGCCCAGCCCGCCTCGGCAGCCTCGTCCAGGGCCCGGTCCGGCGCCGAGCCGTCGGACGGGACGCCGAAGGAGAGCCGCCGGTCGCCGTGGTCCGTACCGCTGTGGAACGGTGTGTACGGGTAGAACGCGTCGGAGACCAGCGGCGCCGCCGACGCGGGCAGCCGCCAGGAGACCGGCAGCCGGTGCTGCGGCAGCTCGGGGTTGTGGGCGAGCAGCGTCGTCACCGCGCTCGCCGACGGGTCGTAGGAGAGCCCCGCCCACTGCTCGGAGTCCGCGATCGCGAACGGGTCCAGCTGGCCCGGGTCGCCCACGAACAGCGCCCGCTCGAAGAGCCCGGCGACGGCGAGGAGCGCGTCCGAGCGCATCTGGTACGCCTCGTCCACGATCGCGTGCGCCCACGGCTCGACGTCCTTGACGTGCGCCCACTTCGCGGCCGTCGACACCACCACGTCCAGGCCCGCCAGATCACCGGCCTTCGACGATTTGCGTACCTGCCCGAGGTCGTCCAGGGCCTTGTCGTACGGGTCGGCGTCGCTGCTGTGCAGGCGGCCCACCGGCAGCTCCGGCTCCTTCTCGGCCAGCCGTACGACGAGATCGTCGACCTGCGCGTTGGTCTGCGCCACCACCATCAACGGGCGCCCAGCGGCGGCCAGTTCGAGCGCCGCGCGCACCACGAGTGTCGACTTCCCGGCGCCCGGCGGCGAGTCCACGACGACGCCCCGGGCCTGCCCGTGCAGCGTGTCGTGAAGGATCCTCCCGGTGGCCTCGGCCGCCGCCGCACCCGGGTCGAAGCCGCGCTCGGCACGGGTCACAGCAGGTCCTCCGGGGTGAGGGGGTCGGGGTGTTCCGCGTCCGCGCCCGGCGGGCCGCCGTGGGTCCACGGGGTGGCCTCGGGGTCCGGCAGTTTGGGGCCGCCGCGCTGGTCGTGTTCGAAGAGCGTCCAGCACACCCGGTCGCCCTTCTCCGGCACCGAGCCGGGCGCCGGGTCCTTGCTCCGGCCCATCTTGTCGAGCAGCCGCAGCACCAGCGCGCCGTCCGCCTCGTACCCCACGAACTCCGCCGACTGGGGCTTGCCGTCCAGCGAGCGGAACACCTTCGCCCGCTCGGCCAGGTGCGGCGCGTCGTCGGTGCGGACGGTGACCAGCGGGCGCGGGCTCGGCCGCTTCGACTCCGACCAGGCCATCGCCACATCGACGACCTCGCCCGCGAACGCCTCCCCGGCGAGGCGCCGCCCGGCCATCACCAGCGGGTCGTCCAGCGCCTCCTGCGCCTCCAGCTGTGCCTGAGCCGTCTCGCGCGAGGCGAGCTTGGCCGCCGCCGTCACCGCGTCGTCGCGGCGCGGCTGCGGCGGCTCACCGGCCCGCACCCGGTCGCGGTGCGCGGTGAACGACCAGCGGTCGCGGGTCCAGCGGTCCGCCGCGCGCGGCGCCCCGGGCAGCTCCCGCAGCAGGTCGAGGGCCTGCCACACGGCTTCCCAGGTGGGCCGCAGCTGGTCCGCGACCAGTCGGCGGATCTCCTGCTCGGCCCGGGTCAGATCGCCCAGGCGCGCGTCGGCCGCCTCGCCGTCCTGCGCCGCGTACAGCGCCTGGCGGGCGCGGTCGTAGCGGTCGATCGCCGGGGCGAGCAGCTTGTTGTCGAAGGCCGGGTCGGTGGCGGGGCCCGCGGGCGGGCACAGCAGCTGGCCGTCCCGGTCCCGGGCGAGCTCGGCCCGCAGGGCCGCCTCGGCGCCGGTGGCGCCCTCGGGCGGGTCGATCCAGGCGAGCAGCGCCCCCAGGTGCTGGTCCTCCAGGCTGGACTGGCCGGTCGCCCAGTGCCTGCCCAGCAGGTCGGTGGCGGCGAGCAGCAGCGCGGAGCCGGGGACGCGGGCGCGCTCCCCGTAGTGCGTCAGCCAGCGGCCGAGCAGCGGGACGCGCGGCGGCGCGGGGTGCGGGGTGTCCGGGTCCTGCTCGGCGGTCCGGCGAAAGCGCATGGACCGGCCGAGCAGCCGTACGAAGCCGATGGCGGCCCGGCCCGGCACGACGATCTGCGGCGCGTCGGCGCACAGCTCGACCTCGACCTTGACCTTCTTGCCGGTCTCGGGGTCGGTCTCGTTGCGCTCGGCGGCCTCCACGTCGTCCGCGTACGCATCCAGGTGCGGCAGTACGGCGTCGGCCAGCTCGGCGAGGAACGCGAACCGCAGCTCGCGGTCGCGCGGCTGGGGCACGACGAGCAGGCGGGGCGCCTCGCGGTCGGTCCCGACGAGCGCCCCGAGCGGTGCCCCGGCCTCGCCGGAGGTGGTCAGCGGTACGAGGACGAGCGGGCGCTCGGACAGGTGCCGGTGGCGCACGGTGGCCAGTGGCGCGGCCCGCCCGGCCGCCACGGCCTCAAGCCGGGCGAGGGTGGTGATCAGCGACATACGGCGCCTCCCATTGCCGCGCCTTCCAGCGCCTGGGCCCGCAGGGCGGCCGCTCTTCGCAGCGCCGCCACCGCCGGGTCGGACGGGTCGCCCGCGACGCCGCGCGCGGCGTCCAGGACCGCGCCGACGCTCGTCAGACCGCCCAGCTCGGCCCGCAGGCCCCGGCCGAGGGCCGTCACCGCGTCCACGGCGCGGGCCCGGTCGCGGCAGTGGAAGGCCAGCTCACAGGCGGCCAGGCACTCCGGCGCGTACGTCGCCGGGACCGACTCGACCGTGTCGGTCAGCTCGGGGGCCGGCCGGTCCAGCGCGAAGCTGGCACCCGGCGCCAGCGCGTCGGCGATCTCCTCGATCCGGGTGAGCCGGGCCAGCTGGCGCCGGGTCACCGACAACTGCTTGCGCACGTCGACGAGCGAGGAGGTCGGCAGGTTGGAGAAGTCCTTGGGGCAGACGAGGAGCACGGAGTGCGAGACGGCCGGAGCCGTCGCGTCCGGGTCCGGCGCCCCGCGGCCCCGCACCAGCCCCGCCACCCGCTCAAGCGCCAGTACGTACACCGCCGCCTGGCGGGCCGCCGCGCCGACCTTGGACGGGTCGGCGGCCGCGTCGATCATCGGGAAGGACTTGATCTCGACGACCGTCCAGCGGCCGTCGGGGGCGACCACCACCGCGTCCGGCTCCAGATAGGCGGGGGAGCCCGCCACCTCCAGGGCCAGCATCGGGTGGTCCAGAAGCGTCCAGCCGCCCGACGCCGTCGCCTCCCGCAGGGCGAGCGCGGTCCGGGCGGCCCGGCCCTCGGGACCGGCCGCGGCCAGGTCGGGGACGGCCGCGTCCGCGGGGGCCTCGCCGCCGGTGCGCTCGTGCAGCAGGCGCAGCAGTTCCGTACCGCCGTCGGACTTCACCCGGGCCTCGAACGTGTTGCCGCGCGCGATGGCGAACTGGGACTGGCCGAACGCCGCCGACGGGGAGCCCAGCGCCTCGGCGAGCGCGCCCTTGTCGACGCCCGCCCCGTCGAGCAGCGCGCGCCGCCGGCAGCCCGGGTTGGCGGCGAGGGCCGCCAGCGCCCGCGCGTCCAGCGGGCGTGGCACGGCGGTGGGTCCGCGCAGCTCAGCGAGCCGCTGACGGATGGCTGTCGTCGGCTCCCGCGGTGGAGTCGTCGGACACGCGCTGCCCTGGGATTCGCTCACCCGTGGAAGTCTTGCATCCGGCACTGACAATCGGGGCCGGTGCGCCGAACGAGCCGGGTGCGACGCGGGTGCGCACCGCGTCCGCGAGCCGCATTGCGGGCCGGGAGAGCAGCAGCCCGAGGCCCATCACGGCCGCCCCGGCGACCGCGTCGAGCAGATAGTGGTTGGCGGTGCCCATCACCACGAACGTGATGGTCAGCGGGTACGCGACGCCCAGCGCGCGGGTCCAGCGGCGGCCGCCGAACCGCCACAGCATCACACCGCACCACAGCGCCCAGCCCACGTGCAGGCTCGGCATCGCCGCGTACTGGTTGGTCATGCCGCCCATCCCGCGCGGCGCGCTGGCGTCGCCGCCCCACCAGCCGTACGAGCTGTACTGCGCCATCGTGTCGACGAACCCGTGCGAGGCGTCGAGCAGGCGCGGCGGGCAGGTCGGCAGCAGCGAGAAGCCGATCAGGCCCAGCAGGGTGGAGAGCATCAGCCAGGTGCGGGCGGCGCGGTACTGCACCGGGCGACGGCGGAACAGCCACACCAGGATCGCGGGCGTCACCAGGTAGTGCAGCGACGCGTAGGCGAAGTCCGCGGGTATGCCGAGCGACGGGGTGCGGGTGAAGAGCCGGTTGAGCGGGTGCTCGGCGTTGATGTGCAGGTACTTCTCTATGCGCAGGATCGCCAGGCCGTGATCCACGGCTTGCGATTCGCTGCCGCTCACCAGGAGCCGGCCCGCCGAATAGGCGGCATAGACGATGGCGATGAGCGGCAGCTCGGTCCACCAGCGGGGCCGAGGCGCGGGGTGCTGCATCTCCGGACCCTCTCCATCTCTTCTTCAGGGCCCCTTCGGGCCCCGTTCAAGTGTTCAACCGTACGGTGGTCGTGAGTGCGCGAGTGCACCCACCCCCGAAGGACGCGAGGGAGGGCCACAAGGGTGCGCGATGATGGAGGTGAACCTCCGCCGAACTTTCGGCATTCTGCACGCGCACCAGGGAGTGACCTGACATGCCAGCCGCCGCACCGCGCATCCTGCTCGCCCGGCACGGGCAGACCGAGTGGTCGCTCGCCGGCAAGCACACCGGCCGGACCGACATCCCGCTGCTCGAAGAGGGCCGCCGCGGCGCGAAGCTGCTCGGCGAGCGGTTGCACCGGGCGCCGTGGGACGGCCTGGCGGACGTCGAGGTGCGCACGAGTCCGCTGCTGCGCGCGCGTGAGACGTGCGACCTGGCGGGCTTCGGCGAGCGGGCGACCGACTGGGACGCGCTGATGGAGTTCGACTACGGGGCGTACGAGGGGCTCACCCCGCCCGAGATCAAGGCGGGCCGGCCCGACTGGTTCATCTGGCGCGACGGGGTCGAGGGCGGCGAGACGCTGGCCCAGGTGTCGGACCGGGCGGACGAGGTCGTCGCATGGGCGCGGTCGGCCTCGCGGGACGTGCTGGTCTTCGCGCACGGGCACATCCTGCGGTCGATCGCGGCGCGCTGGCTCGGCGAGCCGATCGGCTTCGCGGCCCGCATCAAGCTCGACCCGACGTCGCTGTCGGTACTGGGGTGGGCGTACGGGGACCCGGCGATCGAGCGGTGGAACGACACGGGCCATCTGGAGGTGTGAGCCCCCTTCACCGGGGCTTTGCCCCGGACCCCGCGTTCGTCTGCGGACCGTGCTGGGCTGGTCGCGCAGCTCCCCGCGCCCCTTCGGGGCGCTACACCGTCGCCCTCCGGTCCAGGAACGTCGCCACCTCCGGGCACGTCGCGTGGGGGGCCAGGATGCGGGCCGTGTCGGCGAGCATGGCCTGGATCCGGGTGGACTGGACTTCCGGGAGGAGGTCGAGGACCTGGTGACCGGCCGCCGCCGACTCGGTGGGGGCGCCCGCGCGGGCCAGGTCGTCGGCGAGCTCGGCGCGGTACAGGGCCAGGTTGCGGGCGAAGTGCGGGTCCTGGAGGCAGGCCGCGCGGCGGGCGTGGCGGGCCGCCCGGGGCCAGTCGCCCAGCGCCGACCAGCACTGCGCCTCCAGCATCTCCAGCTCGGCCTCCACGAAGAACGTCATCCACTCCGGGTCCCGCTCGGCCGGGCCGCGCCCGAAGAGCGCGTGCGCCCGGGCGAGCGACTGCTCGCACGCCCCCCGGTCACCGAGCCCGGCCCAGCCGCCCGCCTCCCGCAGGTTCAGCAGCGCGAGCAGCCGGGGGGAGCCGAGCCGGCGCGCCGCGCGCCCGCCCGCCTGCGCGGCCCGCAGCGCCTCGCGCGGCCGCCCCGCGTCCCTGGCCAGGAACGACATATTGCAGAAGGCGTGCGCCTCAAGGGCCGGGTCACCTGCGAGCCGTGCGGTGGCGAGCGCCTCCGCGTAGTGCGAGCGGGCCTCCTCGTAGTGGCCCGAGTCATGGGCGAGCCAGCCCACCGAGATGGCGAGCTCCCCCGCGCCCGCCTGCAGCCGGTCGGCCGTGGAGCGGCGCGCGGTGCCCGCGTCGAGCAGCGCGTACGCGGTGCGCAGCGGCTGGGCGGCCCTGCGGTAGAGCCCGTTCGCGCCGTGCCGGTCGTCGAGCAGCCGGATCCGCCGCACCGCCTCCTCGACCGCGCCCACCTCGGCCTCGCCGACCCGCCGTACCGGCTGCCGTACGCGGTCGTGGGGCGCGGCCGCCGCCTGCTCGGGGAGCAGCCCCAGGGAGACGGCCGCCAGGGTGGCGGAGCCGCCGGTCATGAATGCGCGACGCAGCACGTCGCTCTCCTCGTCGTTACGTTCTTCTTCGTGGTCGATGGTGCCGTTGTCGTGTTCCGGATGCGCCGTGTACGGCGGGGTCGCACCACACCCCGCACGCGCCCCCCGGCCCCGTACCGCCTCACGGGCCGAGAACCCCATCTCCGCCATCGTCAAACCCGGGAACATGTGCCGGAACACGCGCTCGTACGCGTAGTTGGGGCAGCGGATCTCACCGGCCTCCACGCGTCCGACGTACCGCGCGTCGCAGGCCACCTGCTCGCCGATCTCGCGCGCCGCCCTGCGCACCGCCGCCGCGAACTCACCGGGCGAGCGCTGCCCCCGAAGCTCCCGGAACGCGGTGTTGGGGCCCTTGGCGGGCCCCCGTTCGGGGGCCCGTGCGGCGGAGTTCGCGCCGGCACTGGGATCCGTTGACGTCGCCATGGCTCAGCAGCTCTCTTTGGCGGGGTGGTGCGGAGGAAGAACGTACCGGCAACATCGCCTCCAACAACCGAAGTTTGGCTACAAAAGGGATATCTCACCCGCGATCTGCTATGAACTGCCATCCTTTGCGGCGGCGTACCGCCGTAGCCGTTGACACGGACCCGCGTTGAACCATGCGGATACCGCCAACCCGCAAAAACCACGTGGGGGTTGCCTTGTTGGAGGCCGGCATGGACATCAATGGCACCGGGACGACCACGACTACCGCGCGGCACCGGCCCACCCTGGACGTCAGCGGACCGCCGGGCGGCGAGGAGCCCTGCGACCTCGTCACCGTGCCCGCGCGCCAGGGCCTGGAGGCGGTGGACATCCTCCGCCGCGCCGTCGCCCCGGCGGCCGTGGGCCCGGTGGTGCACGACGGCGCCTGCGACACCCTGGGCTTCCTGGTGCCGCCCGGCACCGCGGCCGCCTGGGACGTGCCCGGCAGCGCCTGCACCGAGACCAGCGGACGGGGACTGCGCATCCCGGGGCTGCCCGCCGAGCCGCCGGTCTCCGGCGGCGGCTGGCTGCTGCCGCCGGACGCGGTGGCGGTCACCGACCCCGCCGTGCTGCGCGTCGCGCTCGGCGAGGCGGCCCGGCTGATCGAGGCCGCGGACGGCATCACCGAGGCCGGCGGCCGATAATGGTCGGATGGCGGCACGAAGCGGTACGAAGAGCGGGGCGAAGGGCGGGCCGAAGGCCGCGCCGGGCGGGCGGCGCGGTCGTCCGGCCGCCCCGGAGGCCGTCGTGGAGGCGGTCGACGGCGGTCTCGCCGAGCTGATCCCGGACCGGGACCGGCCGCGCGGCTGGACCCTGCTCCTGGACGGCGCCCCCCAGTCCCACGTCGACCTGGACGCGCCGGAACGGCTCACCTTCGAGTACCAGCGCCGCCTCGGCCACGTCATCGACCTCGCGGCCGAGCCGGGCCGCCCCCTCCAGGTGCTGCACCTGGGCGGCGGCGCCTTCACCCTCGCCCGCTACACGGCGGCCACCCGCCCCCGCTCCACCCAGCAGGTCGTCGAGGTCGACGCGGCGCTGGTGGGCCTGGTGCGCCGCGAGCTGCCGCTCGATCCGCAGGCCCGTATACGGGTGCGCTCCCTGGACGCGCGCGAAGGGCTCGCCAAGCTCCCGGACGGCTGGGCCGACCTGGTCGTCGCCGACGTCTTCAGCGGCGCCCGCACCCCCGCCCATCTGACCAGCGCCGAGTTCCTGGGCGAGGTGCGCCGGGTGCTGCGGCCCGGCGGGATCTACGCGGCCAACCTCGCCGACGGGCCGCCGCTGGCGCATCTGCGCGGCCAGATAGCCACCGCCGCCCAGTTCTTCCCCGAGCTGGCGCTCGCCGCCGACCCGACCGTGCTGCGCGGCAAGCGGTTCGGCAACGCGGTGCTGCTCGCCTCGGACGTGCCGCTGCCGGTGGCCGAGTTCACCCGCCGCATCGCGGGCGACCCGCACCCGGGGCGCGTCGAACACGGCCGCGCGCTGGCCGACTTCACGGGCGGGGCGGCCCCGGTGACGGACGCGACCGCCAAGCCGTCGCCCGTACCGCCGCCGTCGGTGTTCCGATAGGACCGTTCGTACGACCTTTCCGTAGGACCGTTCCGTACGACCTTTTCGTACGGCCGTTTCGGCAGGTCCCCGTCGTCAGCCGCGGTCGTCCAGCTCCACGGTCGGCGCGTGGTTGTACCAGGTGCAGAAGGCCGACACCTCGCGCGTGCCCTTGCTGAAGGTCACCCGGATCCACGTCGGCTGCTTCCACACCTGCATCTGCCAGCCCGTGTCCGGTGTCGCCGTCACCAGCTCCGCCGAGGCGCTGCCGATGTCGAAGACGACACGGCCGCCGGCGACGTTGTAGCCCTTCACGTTCCCCGAAGAGCGGTAGGAAGGGGACGACTTGGACGGCCCGGCGGGGGAGTGGCTCCCGGACGGCTTCCCGTCCCCCGGCTTCGAGGGCGTGGTGGACGGGCTGCCCGGTCCGGACGGCGAAGGCGAGTCCTTCGGCCGCTGCGTCGAGGAGGCCAGCGGCCGCACCGCGCCCTGGGTGGTGTGCCCGTCGCCGGTGAGCGGGACCGCGCGCGGAGGGTCGTACGCCGTCCCGGCCATCACCGTGTGGACGCCCCACCAGGAGAGCGTGACCGCCGCCCCGGTGGCGAGCGACCAGGCGCAGACGTGGACGATTCCTCGGTGCATGGGGGTCATATCGGGGGCCATACTGCACCACGCGCCCCACGCGTGTCCCCTCTCACCCGTGCCCGCCCGCTCCCGTCCCGACCGGGACCGGTGTACTCCGGATGGCGTACGGTGCCGCCCATGGCAAGTGTGCTCGTGGTCGAGGACGACCAGTTCGTTCGCTCCGCCCTCATCCGCCACCTCACCGAGGCCTCCCACACCGTACGGAGCGTCGGCACGGCACTTGAGGCGCTGCGCGAGGTGGCCCATTTCCGGTTCGACGTGGTCGTCCTCGACCTCGGACTGCCCGATCTCGACGGGGCCGAGGCGCTGAAGATGCTGCGTGGCATCACCGACGTACCGGTGATCATCGCGACCGCGCGGGACGACGAGACGGAGATCGTCCGGCTGCTCAACGACGGCGCGGACGACTACCTGGTCAAGCCGTTCTCGGTGGAGCACCTGTCCGCCCGGATGACGGCCGTGCTGCGCCGTGCGCGGGCCGCCGGGGCCGAGCCGCCCCCGACGCTGATCCGGGTCGGCGGCCTCTCCATCGACCCGCTGCGCCGCCAGGCCGAGCTCGACGGGCTGCGCCTGGACCTCACCCGCCGCGAGTTCGACCTGCTGGCGTTCCTCGCCGGGCGCCCCGGTGTGGTCGTCCCGCGCAAGGAACTGCTGGCCGAGGTGTGGCAGCAGTCGTACGGCGACGACCAGACCATCGACGTCCATCTGTCCTGGCTGCGCCGGAAACTGGGCGAGACGGCGGCGCGGCCCCGCTATCTGCACACCCTGCGCGGGGTGGGTGTGAAGCTGGAGCCACCACGGGCGGAGCCCGGCCGATGAGGTGGGCGCTGGTGAAGGTCGCGGTCGCCGTCACCCTGATGGTGGTGCTCGCCTTCGCCGTACCGCTGGGCCTGGTCATCAAGGAGATGGCGCGCGACCGCGCCTTCTCCAACGCCGAACGCCAGGCCGCCGCGATCGGGCCGACCCTGTCGATCACGTCCGACCGCGACGCGCTCGAACGGGCCGTCGCCTCCACCCAGGCGGGCGCGGCGGGCCGGATGGCCGTGCACATCCCGGCGGCACCGGGCGGCGCGCCCGTCGAGATCGGCCGGGGGCGGGCGCCGCGGAAGGACCTGGAGGCCACCCGGAGGGTGGTCCGCGCGTACATCTCCGGTGTCCCCGGCGGCTCCACCCTCCTCCAGCCGACCGCGCTGAGCTCGGGCGAGATCGCGATCGTCGAGGTGTACGTGCCCGAGGCCGAGGTCACCAACGGCGTGGCCACGGCGTGGCTGGTCCTCGCGGGCGTGGGTATCGCCCTGGTCATCGGCTCGGTCGCGGTGGCGGACCGGCTGGGCGTACGCATGGTCCGCCCCGCACAGCGGCTCGCGGGGGCGGCGCACGACCTGGGCGAGGGGAAGCTGGGGGCGCGGGTGCCGGAGGAGGGCCCGGCGGAACTGCGCTCGGCGGCGGTCGCCTTCAACTCGATGGCGGACCAGGTGGTCCAACTCCTGGCGAACGAGCGCGAGTTGGCGGCGGACCTGTCCCACCGGCTCCGCACCCCCCTGACGGTGCTGCGCCTCAACGCCGCCTCCCTGGGGGAGGGCCCGGCCGCCGAGCAGACGCGGGCGGCCGTCGAGCAGCTGGAGCGCGAAGTCGACACGATCATCCGTACGGCGCGGGAGGCCAAGCCGCAGACCCAGCCGGCCGGGGCGGGCGCCGGGTGCGACGCGTCCGAGGTCATCCGGGACCGGATGGCGTTCTGGTCGGCGCTGGCGGAGGACGAGGGCCGGGAGGTACGGCTCGCGGGCGTCGACCGCCCCGTCCGCATCCCGGTCGCCCGGCCCGAACTGGCCGCCGCGCTCGACGCGATGCTCGGCAACGTGTTCCGGCACACGCCGGAGGGGACGGCGTTCTCGGTGGACGTCCACAACGGCGAGGACGCGGTGATCGTCCTGGTCTCGGACGCGGGTGCCGGCATCGCGGACCCGCGGGCGGCCCTGGCCCGCGGGTCCAGCGGCGGGGGCTCGACGGGGCTTGGCCTGGACATCGTGCGGCGGATGGCCGAGTCGACGGGGGGTGATGTGCGGCTGGGGCGGTCGGTGCTGGGCGGCACGGAGATCCGGGTCTGGATCGGCCTCGGCGTCGGCCCCGCCCCGACGTCCCGAATCCGCGCGCGGCGGCGGCCACGCCGCCCGTCCCCGGCGTGATGGATGCCCCACCCCGCCCCTTCACCTAGACCCTCCGGGGGTGGGTGGGGGTAAAGGTGGTCTCCCGGGGGCTACGCCCCCGGACCCCCGTTTGCGGGGCCTGCGGCCCCTGCACCCCGCTTCGGGGCTCCGCCCCGGACCCCGCTCCTCAAACGCCGGAGGGGCTGATTTTGCCCGAGCCCCCTCCTTGCACGCCGGAGGGGCTGACTTTCGTGCCGCCGGGGCTGGAGGTGCCGGTCTTTAGGGGCGCGGGGAACTGCGCGACCAGCCCCCACCGAACCCGCAGGCGAACACGGGGTCCGGGGCGCAGCCCCAGGAAGCGGGCCTCCCCCACCCGGGCATTAACCGCGTCGCATGCCCCCCTTAAGCGGACCCTAAGAGATCCAACCCCCACCCCCCACACCCCATTTGCCCGTTTCCCAAGAGCTAGCGTGCTGCCCGCACCCCCACCCGCACCACCCGCACCACCCCCACCCCCACCCCCAACCCCCAGAGGCAGGCGCACAAAATGACCCGCACTCACCGCCGCCGAGCGAGCGGCAAGACGAAGGCGATCGGCGCCGTGGTCGCCGCGGCCGTCATCGGCGGCGCGGCCTTCGCGCTCACCGGCACCGCCCAGGCCGCCTCCGTCGGCGCCGCGTACACGAAGACCAGCAGCTGGGGCGGCGGCTACACCGGCCAGTACGTCGTCACCAACGACAGTGGCAAGGCGCTCGCCGACTGGACCTTGGAGTTCGACCTCCCGGCCGGGACGAAGCTGTCCTCCCTCTGGAACGGCGAGCAGAGCGTCAAGGGTCAGCATGTCACCGTGAAGCCCGCCGCCTGGGACAAGAACGGACTCGCCGCCGGCGCATCCGTCACCGTCGGCTTCGTCACCAACTCCACCGGCACCGCGGGCGACCCCACCGGCTGTCTCATCAACCAGGAGAAGTGCTCGGTCGACACCGGCGCGACCCCCGCCCCGAGCGGCCGCCCGACCACCGCGCCGACCCCCACGAGCAAGCCGACCCCGACCGCCACGGCGACCCCCACCTCCAAGCCCACCCCCACCCCCACCCAGAGCCAGACCACCACCCCCCAGCCCCCCACCACCGGCACCACCACCCGCTTCGCCCCGTACATCGACACCTCGCTCTACCCCGCGTACGACCTCGTCGACACGGCCACCAAGACCGGCGTGAAGGAGTTCCACCTCGCCTTCATCACGTCCGGTGGCGGCTGCAACCCGCTCTGGGGCGGTGTCAGCGATCTGAACAGCGACGCCGTCGCCGCGCAGATAGGCGCCCTGCGCGCCAAGGGCGGCGACGTACGCGTCTCGTTCGGCGGCGCGTCCGGCTCCGAACTCGGCCTCGTCTGCAAGAGCACCGCCGAGCTCGCGGCCGCGTACGGCAAGGTCATCGACGCGTACAAGCTCACCAAGGTCGACTTCGACATCGAGGGCGCGGCCCTGCCGGACACCGCCGCCAACACCCGCCGCGCACAGGCCATCGCGCAGCTCCAGAAGTCCCACCCGGGCCTCGACGTGGCGTTCACGCTGCCGGTGATGCCGGAGGGTCTCACCCAGCCCGGCGTCGACCTCGTCGCCGACGCCAAGAAGAACGGCGCCGCCGTCTCGGCCGTCAACATCATGGCGATGGACTACGGCCCGGCGTACAGCGGCGACATGGGCGCGTACGCCATCCAGGCCGCGACCGCCACCCAGGCCCAGATCAAGGGCGTCCTCGGGCTCTCCGACGCCGCCGCCTGGAAGGCCGTGGCCGTCACCCCGATGATCGGCGTCAACGACGTCAACACCGAGACGTATCTGGTCGACGACGCCACCCAGCTGGTGGACTTCGCCAAGTCCAAGGGTCTGGGCCGGCTCGCCATGTGGTCCGGCGCCCGGGACAAGCAGTGCGCGGGCGGCGCGAAGAACTCCGCCGACCCGACCTGCTCCTCGATCGTCCAGGAGCCGCTGGCCTTCACGAAGGCTTTCGCCGCCTTCAAGTAGACCGACAAGTAGCCCGACAAGTGGCCCGACCCCGGTAGCTCCAGCCCGGTAGCCCCAGCCAGGTAGCTCCAACCCCCGCGCGCGCCCCGCCGGTTCACCCCCCCCGGCGGGACGCGCGCGTCGGCATCACGCGTCAGGGTCCACCTCCGGCAGCACCTCCGGCAGCACCCCCGTCCGCGCCAGCTCCCCGTACCAGCGGGCGCTCGACTTGGGTGTGCGGGTCTGCGTCTCGTAGTCGACGTACACCGCCCCGAACCGCTTGCCGTAGCCGTACGCCCACTCGAAGTTGTCGAGCAGCGACCACAGGAAGTACCCGCGTACGTCCGCCCCGTCCCGCATCGCCCGCCGCACCGCCGCCAGGTGGCCGTGCAGATAGCGGATGCGGTCCGGGTCGTGCACCGAGCCGTCCGGGGCGGGCTTGTCGTCGTACGCGGCCCCGTTCTCCGTGATCATCAGGGGTACGCCCGGCGCCTCCCGGGTGTAGCGCATCAGCAGGTCGTAGAGGCCGGTCGGGTCGATCGACCAGTCCATCGCCGTCAGCTCGCCCGGCGGCTGGTGGAACTGGACGGAACCGGCGCCCGGCCACGGCGAGTGTGCGCTCTCGCCGTGGCCGTCGGGCCGGGGTTCTCGCAGGTCAGGGCCGTCGCCGGGGTGATTGTCAGTGGCGGCCGATACAACTGAGGGTGTGTAGTAGTTGATGCCCAGCAGATCGAGGGGGTGCTTGATGAGGCCGAGATCGCCGTCGTGGACGAACGACCAGTCGGTGAGCCGCGCGGTGTCCCGCAGCAGATCGTCGTCGTACGCACCCTTGAACATCGGCCCCGTGAACACCCGGTTGGCCAGCGCGTCGATGCGGCGGCGCGCGTCCAGGTCGGCGGGCGACTGGGTGCGGGCCCTGACCGCGCTCGGGTTGAGGCTGATCGCCAGCCTGGCGGCCTTCGGCAGCGTGGCGCGCAGGGCCCGGGCGGCGAGCCCGTGGCCCAGGTTGAGGTGGTGCGCGGCCCGCAGCGCGGCCACCGGATCGGTGCGGCCGGGCGCGTGGACGCCCGATCCGTACCCGAGAAAGGCGCTGCACCAGGGCTCGTTGAGGGTGGTCCACATATCCACCCGGTCGCCGAGCGCCTCGGCGACGAGCCCCGCGTAGTCCGCGAACCGGTGGGCGGTGTCCCGCTCGGGCCAGCCGCCCGCGGACTCCAACTCCTGTGGCAGATCCCAGTGGTAGAGCGTGAGGGAGGGCTGGATGCCCTGCTCCAGGAGCCCGTCCACCAGCGCGCGGTAGAAGTCGAGCCCGCGCTGGACGGCGGGGCCGCGCCCGGTCGGCTGCACCCGTGACCAGGACACGGAGAAGCGGTACGTGTCGAGGTTCAGGTCCGCCATCAGCCGGATGTCGTCCCGCCAGCGGTGGTAGTGGTCGACGGTGACGTCGCCGGTGTCCCCGCCGGACACCTTCCCCGGCGTACGGCAGAAGGTGTCCCAGATGGACGGGGTGCGGCCGCCCTCGGCGACCGCGCCCTCGATCTGGTACGCGGAGGTGGCGGCGCCCCAGAGGAAGTCGGGCGGGAAGTCCTCGGGCGCGGAGCCGGAGCCGGAGCCGGATGCGGACACGGAGTCGGATGCGGGCACGGGCGCGGATGCGGGCAAGGAGTCAGGCGTGGAGTCGGACATGGAAGCACTCCCATCGTGGTCGTGCGGACGGAGGTTGATGTGAGGCACCCGGTCAGCCCTTCACCGCGCCCTGCATGATCCCGCCCACGATCTGCCGCCCGAACAGCACGAACGCGAGGAGGAGGGGCAGGGTGCCGAGGAGGGCGCCGGCCATGATGACCGACTGGTCGGGGATGTAGCCGCGGCCGAGTCCGGTGAGCGCCACCTGGACCGTGGGGCTGCCGTTCTGGGTCAGCGCGATGATCGGCCAGAAGAAGTCGTTCCAGGCCATCACGAACGTCAGCATGCCCAGGACGGCCATCGCGGGCCGGGCGGCCGGGAAGACCACGTGCCACACCACCCGCCAGCTGCTCGCGCCGTCGACCCGGGCGGCCTCGATCAGCTCGGTGGGCAGCGCCTCGATGAGGAACTGCCGCATGAAGAACACCCCGAAGGCGCTGACCAGGGTCGGCAGGATCACCGCCTGGAGCTGATCGGTCCAGGACAGCTCGGCCACCATCATGTAGAGGGGGACGACACTGAGCTGGGGCGGGATCATCATCGTGCCGATCACCAGCAGGAGCAGCACGTTCTTGAAGCGGAACCGCAGCTTGGCGAAGGCGAATCCGGCGAGCGTGGAGAAGAAGACCGTGCCGAGCGCGATCGAGCCCGCCACGATCGTGGTGTTGAGCAGGGCCGTGCCCATGTTGGCGTCGGTCCAGGCGATCTTCAGGTTCTTGAAGAGGTTGCCGCCGAACCAGAAGGGCGGGGGAGTCTGGGCGAGGCGCTCGTTGCTGCGGGAGGCGGCGATCGCCGTCCACACCAGTGGGAAGAGCGAGCCCGCGGTGAAGAGGATCAGGATGGCGTACGTGAGCCGTCCGCCGTGCAGTTGACGCCCGGCACGGTGGCCGGAGCGGGGGGCGGCGGGGGCCGTGGTCTTGGCGTTCACGTCGTCTCCTTGCGCAGGGCGCGCGAGATGAGCCAGTTCGCCGCGCCGATCAGCAGCAGGATCAGGAACATCGTCCAGGCGATCGCGGAGGCCCGGCCGAGGTGGAGGTTCACCCAGCCCTGCTCGTACAGATAGAGGCCGAGCGTCTGGAACTGGTGGTCGGAGCCGCCCGTGGCGCCCGCCCCGCCGTTGAACAGCAGCGGCTCGCCGAACAGCTGGGTCGCGCCGATCGTCGACACGACGCAGGTGAACAGGATCGTCGGCCGCAGCGAGGGCACGGTGACGTGCCGGAACTGCTGCCAGCGCGAGGCCCCGTCGAGCGCGGCGGACTCGTACAGATCGGGCGCGATGGCCTGCATCGCGGCCAGATAGATCAGCGCGTTGTAGCCGGTCCAGCGCCACACCACGATCGTGGAGACGGCGAACTGCGAGGTCCAGGTGCCGTTCTGCCAGTCGACCGGGCCCAGGCCGAGCTGCCCGAGTGCCCAGTTGACCATGCCGTAGTCGCGCCCGAAGAGGAGCACGAAGACCAGGGTCGCGGCGGCCACGCTGGTGGCGTACGGCGTGAGGACGGCGACCCGGAAGAACATCGAGCCGCGCAGCTTGAAGTGGAGCAGATGGGCCACGCCGAGCGCCATCAGGAGCTGGGGGACGGTGGAGATGATGCCGATGGTGAACGTGTTGCGCAGTGCGTTCCAGAAGAACTCGTCCGACATCAGCCGGGAGAAGTTGCGCAGCCCGACCCAGTGCATCTCGTTCGGCGCGGTCAGCTCGACCTGGTGCAGCGAGGCCCAGCCCGTGTAGAGGAGGGGGAAGAGGCCGAACGCGGCGAAGAAGAGGAAGAAGGGCGCGACGAAGGCGTACGGGCTCCAGCGCACATCGCGCCGGTAGCGGCGGCTGCGCCGCGCCCGCCGCCGCGCCTCGGCGCGGTGGTCCCGGGCGCCGGCCGCACCCACCGCCGGCGGGGCGCCACCGGGCCCGGTCGTGGCCGCCGGTCGCGCGGTGGCCGCCGCGCCCGGCGACCCGGTGCCCGCGGCCTCCGGCCGCTCCGTCACTGGTCCAGCGCGTTGTCGATGGCCTTCACCGCGGCCTCCCAGCCCGACTGGGGGGAGCGGCCCTTCTGGTCGACCTGGAGCATGCCGACGTCGGCGAGGTTCTGCGCGATGATCAGGTCCTTGGGGCCGAGGATCTGCACCGGGGTGCCCTCGGCGGCCTTGGCGAAGATCTGCCCGATGGGGGCGCCGCCGAAGTAGGCGTGCTGGGCGCCGGAGACGGCGGGCAGGGCGTACGCGGCCCGGGCGCTCGGGAAGCTGCCGCGCTTCTCGAAGAGCGTCGCCTGCTGGGCCGGGGCGGTGAGCCAGGCCGCGAGCTCGGCGGCCTGGGCGCGGTGCTTGCCCGCCGACGGGACGACGAGGAACGAGCCGCCCCAGTTGGACGGCTTGGGCGCGGCCGCCACGTCCCACTTGCCCTTCCCGGCCTCGCCCGCCTTGTCCTGGATGTAGCCGAGCATCCAGGCGGGGCAGGAGACGGTGGCGAAGGTTCCGTTGGCGAACCCCTGGTCCCAACTGGGCTGGAATTGCTGCAACTTGGCGGTGAGCCCGTGGGTGGCGAACGAGGCCGCCGTGTCCCAGGCGTCCTTCACGGCCGGGTTCGACTTGTAGACGACCTTGCCGTCCCCGTCGTAGTAGCGGGTGGCGCTGCCGCCGGTGATGGCGGCCATGACCCCGGAGGCGGAGTCCACGAACGCCGCCCCCTTGGGCGCCTTCGCCTTGAAGCGCTCACCGGCCGCCAGGTACTTCTGCCAGTCGCCCGCCCACAGCTTCCCCACGGCCTCCCGGTCGGTGGGCAGCCCGGCGGCGGCGAACAGGTCCTTGCGGTAGCAGATGCCCTGCGGCCCTATGTCGGTGCCGAGGCCGACGGTCTTGCCGTCCTTGGTGGTGGCCTGCCCCCACTTCCAGGGCAGGAAGGCGTCCTTGTCGACGCCCCGCACCTTGCCGAGGTCCTCCAGGCGGCCCGCCTGGGTGGCGGTGACCTCGGCGATGTTGTTGACCTCGACGGCCTGGACGTCGGCGAGCCCGCTGCCGGAGCCGAGGTGGGTGAGCAGCTGCGGGTAGTAGTTCTCGTTCCGCTCGATCGACGTCTGCTTGATCTCGATGTCGGGGTGGAGCTTCATGTACGCGTCGTAGAGCCCGGCCTCCTTGAGGCCGAAGGCGCCGAAGACGCCGACCGTGAGCGTCGTCCTGGCCCCGCCGCCCCCGCCGCCGCTGGAGGAGGACGAACCGGACGAGGTGGAGTCCTTGCTGTCTCCGTCGTCGGCGCAGCCCGCGAGCAGCCCGGCGCCGAGCGCGGCGACGACGGCCAGGGCCGCGACCCGCCGGGTCGCATTTGTTCTTGTACGCATACGCATGGTGATCCTCCAACTGGCTTGCCGTGCAGGGTGATTGACGGTCAGTCGTGCAGTGGGGGATGGTGCGGAAGGTGTATGGATACCTAGGGTTGGGAGCGCTCCCAGTCGTGATGTGTTGAAGGGTGGCGACTGTCCGGGAGGGTGTCAAGGGAGCGGGCAAAGACAGTCCGCGGCCGAGGTCAGGCTGTTAGTTTTCACCCGAGTTCCGCGATGTGCGGCGAGACGGGGAGGCAGGCATGAGAGCAGCTCGCACGGTCCGGGGCCGTGGGGCCGGGCGGCCCACCCTTGAAGAGGTGGCGGCGCGTGCCGGGGTCGGCCGGGGCACGGTGTCGCGGGTGATCAACGGCTCGCCCCGGGTCAGCGACCGTACCCGCGCGGCCGTGGAGGCGGCGGTGGCCGAGCTCGGCTACGTCCCCAACCGCGCGGCCCGCGCCCTGGCCGCCAACCGCACGGACGCGATCGCCCTGGTCGTCCCCGAGACGGAGACGCGCTTCTTCGCCGAGCCGTACTTCTCGGAGGTCGTCCGGGGCGTCGGCCAGGCGCTCGCGGAGACGGAGATGCAGCTCCTGCTGACCCTGGTGGGCAGCGACCGGGAGCGCCGCCGGCTCGCCCAGTATCTGACGGGACACCGGGTCGACGGCGTCCTGCTGGTCGGCGTGCACGCCGACGACCCGCTGCCCGAGCTCCTGGAGCAGCTGGACATGCCGGTGGTGATCAGCGGCCCGCGCTCCGAGGACGAGCCGCTGGCCTCGGTGGACTCGGACAACTTCGCGGGGGCGCGGGCGGCCGTGGCCCACCTGGTGGCGCGCGGGCGCCGTTCGATAGCGACGATCACCGGGCCCCTGGACGTGTACGGGGCGCGCCGCCGCCTCGACGGCTACCGGGCCGCCCTCGCCGAGGCCGGGCTGCCCGCCGCCGCGCACCTGATATCCCCGGCGGACTTCACCGAGGAGGGCGGCCGCCGGGCGATGGCCGATCTGCTGGGCCGGGCCCCGGAGGTGGACGCGGTCTTCGCGGCCTCGGACGTGATGGCGTCCGGCGCCCGGCAGGTGCTGCGCGAGCGGGGCCGCCGGGTCCCTGAGGACGTCTCCCTGGTCGGCTTCGACGACTCGGCGATCGCCCGCCACATGGAGCCGCCGCTCACCAGCGTGCGCCAGCCGATCGAGGAGATGGGCCGGGCGATGACGGAGCTGCTGCTGGCCCAGATCGCGGCGGGCGAGCCGTCCCGACCGCGGCTGGTGCTTCCGACGGAGTTGATCGTCCGGGCGTCGACCTGAGAGCCTGTCTTTGAACCCCCGTCTGCGCCCCGACGCCCGGCACGCACGATCGGCGCACGGGGTCCCAGGACAGGTGGCTCCGCCACATGACCTGGGACACCGCACACCGATCGCACGCACCGACCGCCGCTGCGCCCGCCCTCCGGGCGGACGACGGGGGTTCAAAGACAGGCTCTCAGCCCGGAAGCTTCCGAAGCTTCCGGGGAACGAGAAAGGCCCGGTCCGCCGAAGCGGACCGGGCCTTCCCGATCAGGGTGAGTAACGGGACTCGAACCCGCGACATCCTGGACCACAACCAGGTGCTCTACCAGCTGAGCTATACCCACCATGCGTGACCGGACTGTTGTGGTCTTGGAAGGCCCCTGGGGGCTTTCCTACCGGCCGAGAAAAAGTGTACAGGGTCCGGGAGGGTGCTCGCGCACATGTTTCGCGGCCCCCTCCCGGGGCGCCCGCGGAGATCACCCGAAGGGTTACTCCGCAGGCAGGACGTGCTTGGCCGCGATCGACTTCGCCGTGTCCGAGTCCGGGCCCGGCTGGGCGACGAAGATCGCCTCGCGGTAGTAGCGGAGCTCCGCGATGGATTCACGGATGTCCGCGAGCGCGCGGTGGTTGCCGTTCTTGTCCGGACTGTTGAAGTACGCCCTCGGGTACCAGCGGCGGGCGAGCTCCTTCACCGAGGAGACGTCCACGATCCGGTAGTGGAGGTACTTCTCCAGGGCCTGCATGTCGCGCGACAGGAAGCCGCGGTCCGTGCCGACCGAGTTTCCGCACAGCGGTGCCTTGCCCGGCTCCTTCACATGCTCGCGGACATACGCCAGGACCTGCGCCTCGGCGTCGGCCAGCGTGGTGCCGCCGGCCAGCTCGTCGAGGAGCCCGGAGGCGGTGTGCATCTCGCGCACCACCTCCGGCATGGTCTCCAGCGCGGCGTCCGGGGGACGGATCACGATGTCCACCCCTTCACCGAGCACGTTCAGTTCCGAGTCGGTGACCAGGGCGGCCACCTCGATAAGTGCGTCGTCCGCCAGCGAGAGCCCGGTCATCTCGCAGTCGATCCACACCATGCGGTCGTTCATGCGCCTCAGCCTACGGGGCCGCTCCGCTGCCCCGGCAGACTCGGACGCATATAACCCGTGGCGTAGAGCTCCGAGACGGACTTGCCCGGGTCCGGCGGCGGCGCGTGCGAGATCGCCGACGGACCGACCATGGCGCTCGCCGCCGCCGTGCGCCGCGACTGCGGCAGGGCCTGCGGCGGCACCGTCTCCAGGGTCGGTGGCCCCCCGGACGGCTCCGCCTGCGGCCGGCGCGCCCGGTACGCCGCCCGGTAGGACGCCGGGGACGAGCCGAGCTGGCGGCGGAAGTGCCCGCGCAGCGCGACCGGCGAGCGGAAGCCGCAGCGGCCCGCGACCTCGTCGACCGAGTAGTCCGACGTCTCCAGGAGACGCTGGGCCTGGAGCACCCGCTGGGTGATCAGCCACTGGAGCGGGGCCGATCCGGTCAGCGAGCGGAACCGCCGGTCGAACGTACGGCGTGACATGTACGCGCGAGCGGCGAGGGTCTCCACGTCGAACTGCTCGTGGAGGTGCTCCAGCGCCCAGGACACGACCTCGGCCAGCGGGTCGGACCCGATCTCTTCAGGTAAAGACCTGTCCAGATAGCGCTCCTGACCGCCACTGCGCCGCGGCGGGACGACGAGCCGGCGCGCGAGGGCTCCGGCGGCATCGCTGCCGTGGTCGGTCCGCACTATGTGCAGACAGAGATCGATTCCGGCCGCCGTGCCCGCCGACGTGAGGACGTCCCCGTCGTCGACGAACAGCTCCCGCGGATCCACGTGGACCGACGGATAGCGCTTGGCGAGCGTCGGCGCGTACATCCAGTGCGTCGTCGCCGGGCGGCCGTCGAGCAGCCCGGCGGCGGCGAGGACGAACGCCCCGGTGCAGAGGCCCACGATGCGGGCCCCTTCTTCGTGCGCCCGGCGCAGTGCGTCGAGCGCGGCCGCCGGCGGCGGCGAGGTGATGGACCGCCAGGCGGGCACCACCACGGTGCCGGCCCGGTTGATGGCCTCCAGCCCATAGGGCGCGGTCAGTTCGAGCCCGCCTGTGGTCCGCAGGGGGCCCTCCTCTCCGGCACAGACCAGCAGGCGGTAGCGGGGTACGCCCGCGTCCTGCCTGTCGATCCCGAACACGGAGAGCGGAATGGAGCTCTCGAAGATGGGGCCGCCACTGAACAGCAGTACGGCTACTACTTCCCGGCGTCGACGGCCGGCGAGCTTCCTTGTGGCCTCCGGTGATGCGGCAGCGGAGTCCTGGCTCATTTTGCTAAGCCCCCCTCGGTGTTCGCGGCTCCCCGTTCTTGTCGGGCTTGTCGCTCCTGCACTTTTCCCCTTGGTTTTGCACGAGTCCCCCAGCCTTCGATACGCATGATCGAATCTACTGCGTTCTGTGGCGTCGGCGTGACAAGTCCGGTACTCAGCGCTATGTCGACTTGGCAACTTGGCGCGAAGCATTCGATCACGAAGGGTTTCATCCAGGGCGCCCGTAGGGAAGTGGGCGTCGCATGCATGGCCCGTACCCGTATGGCCAAAGCCGCCACGCGTGCCCGTTTTCCGCTGGTGGCAAGGGGGTTGACAGGCCATTTCGGGCAGGGGAGAGGGGGGAGGGGAAGTTGGCTGAAAACATACGGGTCCGTGTGTACGAACGCGTCAGTCCAACGGCGAACTTTCGCCGTTTGCGCGATCGCCCCGGTGTCGACCGGGCCCCGGCCGCGCGGCCGCCCGCGCAGTCCGCTCAGTCCGCGCAGTCTGCTCGGAGTGTCGCAGCAGCAGCCGGCAGACCGCGGTGACCGCCGCGAGCCCGAGCGCCGAGCCGGCCGCCCCGGCGAACGAGGAACCGTAGACGACGAGCACGACGGGCACCAGGACGCAGCTGAACGCCGCCCAGCGCACGACGTCGCCCGCACAGTCCCCGGCAACTGCGGCGGGCGCCCGCACGCCGTGCGCACCCCCTTCCGCACTCCCCTCGGCGCACGGCGGCCCCCCGGCGGGCGCGGGCGCGCCGGACCCCCGGGGGGTGTGCGCGGCCCGGGGGGAGCCGCCGGGCGGAGTGGGCGGGTAGGCGTCCTGGGCGAACGGCGGGGCGGGCACGGGCATGGGCTCCCTGAGGGTCAAAGCAGCGTCGGAACGGCCGCGTCTCTAACGGGCGGGTACGCGTTCCGGTCACTGCGCGTACACAGCGGGGCCACAGCCGGAGCACAGCCGGAGGGCAGCCGGATGTCACCCGAAGTGGATCGAACGTGCACAGAATGTTGAAGAAGGGACCTCTGTACCGGCCATCGGCCATTGCCATCCGGGGCGGGCTCGTGCATGCTCCGGGGAACGCCGTGCAGCATCGGCGGCTCTGGGCAGGAGAGGAGTGTCGCCGTACCCTTGGGGGTATGGGCTTGGGAAGATGATTCCCGGACACAGCTCCGCCGCCAACCGACGCCCTCCCATGAGGATCCAAACGCCGAGACACCCATGGCCGGTCAAGAATTCCCCGAACCCGCGGACCGCAAGCAGGTAGCCGACCCGACGTCGGACCTCCAGGCGGCAGAAGAACCACGTCTGTCCTGTGACCCCGCCTTCCGGCATGGAGTGGTGGTCGGTTTCGACGGCTCCACGTCGAGCGAGCGCGCCCTCGCGTACGCCATCGGCATGGCCAGACGCTCCGGTTCCGGTCTGATCATCGTGCATGTCGCCAACCGGCTGCCCACCACCGTGTGGGCGGGCTGCGAGCCGCCGGTCTTCGTGGACGTGCCGGATCACCGTACGGAAGTGCTCGGCCTTGAGCTCGCCTGCGCGGACTATCTCGCCGAGGTCTCCTGGATCCTGGTCGAGCGCGGCGGGGACATCTGCCACGAACTGGAAGAAGTCGGGCGGGAGTACGCGGCGGACGCGATCGTCGTCGGCTCCACGCACGGCATCGTCGGCCGGATCTTCGGCTCGGTCGCCGGACGCCTGGCCCGACGCGCCCAGCGCCCCGTGGTCGTCATTCCGTGACCCGGATTCCGTAACCCGGCCGTGTCCGTTTGTTGTCCCTGCTGAGACGCCGTCAACTCCCTTTGTTCCAGGGCGAATCTACCCTCCGGTAGGGGGTGGATTGTGCCCTTGTGAAGGGTACATAAGGGTCGCTGGGAAGCAGCACGACTGCAGCACAACTGCACACGAAGGGAGCCCGTCGTGGACCACGAAGCCCCCGCGGGAAGCATCACTTCCACTCTCGGCCACCTCGCACTCGGACTCACTCTGCTCGCCTTCGGCCTCGGCACCACCAAGGTCGTCGACGGCGTCACCGTGGCGGACGCCGTGTCGATCGCGACCTATGTCGGCGGTATCGGCCTCTTCGTCCTCGGGATCGTCGCGTTCCGTGACCAGGACGCCTTCACCGGTACCGCGTTCGCGGGCCTGGGCGCCTTCTGGTTCACCTGGGCGAGCGGGGCGGACTCCAAGTTCTCGACCAACGCGGCAGGCCTGTTCCTGCTCCTGTTCGGGCTCCTCGCGCTGAGCCTGGCGGCGGGCGCGGCGGGTTACGGACCCATCCGGCAGGGCTCCTACGCCCTGCTGTTCGTCTCCCTGGTGCTCCTCGCGATCGCCGACTTCGCCACCAACGACGGCCTCGCGAAGGCCGGCGGCTGGGTGGCGGCGGTCGCGGGCGCGGTGTCCTGGTACGGGGCGACGGCGGGTCTGGCCAACTGGCCGACGGCGATTCCGCGACGCGCTGCCGGCCGGGGGGTGACGGCCGCCGGCTAGGCAGCCGCAGGCCGGTGCGTTGGGCGGCACCGGCAGGCAAGGGAGCGGCCCCGCACGCCTGGTGGCGCGTGCGGGGCCGCTTCTTTGTGCTGTGACGGTACGGAACCTGCCGTACCGGACGTACTACTCGACCGTGACGGACTTCGCCAGGTTGCGCGGCTTGTCGATGTCGCGGCCCATGGCCAGCGCCGTGTGGTACGCGAAGAGCTGGAGCGGGATGCCCATCAGGATCGGGTCCAGCTCGTCCTCGTTCTTCGGGACGACGATGGTGTGGTCGGCCTTCTCCTGCTCGCGGTGGGCGACCGCGAGGATGCGGCCGCTGCGGGCCTTGATCTCCTCAAGCGCCGCGCGGTTCTTCTCCAGGAGGTCGTCGTCGGGGACGATCGCGACCGTCGGCAGCGCGGGCTCGATGAGCGCCAGCGGGCCGTGCTTGAGCTCGGAGGCCGGGTAGGCCTCGGCGTGGATGTAGGAGATCTCCTTGAGCTTCAGGGAGGCCTCCAGGGCGACCGGGTAGCCGCGCACCCGGCCGATGAACATCATCGACTGGGCGCCCGCGTACTCCTTGGCCAGCTTCTCGATCTCCGGCTCCATCGCCAGGATCTCGGAGATCTGCCCGGGCAGCTTGCGCAGGCCCTCGATGATCCGCTTGCCGTCGGCCACCGACAGGTCGCGGATGCGGCCCAGGTGCAGCGCGAGCAGCGCGAAGGCGACGACGGTGTTGGTGAAGCACTTGGTGGAGACGACGCAGACCTCGGGGCCGGCGTGCACGTACGTGCCGCCGTCCGCCTCGCGGGCGATCGCCGAGCCGACGACGTTCACGACGCCCAGGACGCGGGCGCCCTTGCGCTTGAGCTCCTGGACGGCGGCGAGCACGTCGTAGGTCTCACCGGACTGTGAGACCGCGATGTACAGCGTGTCGGGGTCCACGACCGGGTTGCGGTAGCGGAACTCGGAGGCCGGCTCGGCGTCCGCGGGGATGCGGGCGAGCTCCTCGATGAGGCCGGCGCCGATCAGACCGGCGTGGTACGAGGTGCCGCAGCCGAGGATCTTGATCCGGCGCACCCCGCGGGCCTCGCGGGCGTCCAGGTTCAGGCCGCCGAGGTGGACGGTGGAGAACCGGTCGTCGATGCGGCCGCGCAGCACGCGGTCCACGGCGTCGGCCTGCTCCGACATCTCCTTGTGCATGTACGTCTCGTGGCCGCCCATGTCGTAGGAGGCGGCCTCCCACTCGACGGTCTCGGGGGTGGGGTTGGTCAGGGTGCCCGAGGTCGTGTACGTACGGAAGTCGTCGGCCTTGAGGGTGGCCATCTCGCCGTCCTCAAGGGTGACGACCTGGCGGGTGTGGGCGATCAGCGCGGCGACGTCCGAGGCGACGAACATCTCCTTCTCGCCGATGCCGAGGACGACCGGGGAGCCGTTGCGGGCCACCACGATGCGGTCGGCGAAGTCGGCGTGCATGACGGCGATGCCGTAGGTGCCCTCGATGACCTTGAGCGCCTCGCGGACCTTCTCCTCCAGGGAGTCGGCCTGGGAGCGGGCGATCAGGTGGGTGATGACCTCGGTGTCGGTCTCGGAGGCGAAGACGACGCCCTCGGCCTCCAGCTTGACGCGCAGCTCGGCGGCGTTGTCGACGATGCCGTTGTGGACGACGGCGACCTTGTTCTCCGGGTCCAGGTGCGGGTGCGAGTTGACGTCGCTCGGGGCGCCGTGGGTGGCCCAGCGGGTGTGCGCGATGCCGGTGGTGCCGGTGAAGCGCTTGGGGACGCGGGCTTCCAGGTCGCGGACGCGGCCCTTGGCCTTGACCATCTTCAGCGCGCCCGACTTGGGGCTGTTGATGACCACACCCGCGGAGTCGTAACCCCGGTACTCCAGCCGCTGCAGGCCCTCCAGCAGCAGGGGAGCGACATCACGCTTACCGATATAACCGACGATTCCGCACATAGAGTCTTGCCCCTCCATCGACGTTCAAAGTTCGTACGCGTGCCCGGCTGCCTCAGCCGTGAACGATCTAGCCGTAGACGATGCGGCGCAGCTGCCGGAGCGAGAGCTCCGGTGGCGCCACGGCGCGGTGCGGCAGCTCGGCCGCGATCCGCTCGAAGATCTCCGCGTTCACCAGACCACCGGACTGCAGTTCACGGTGGCGGCGGCGGACGAATTCCTCGTACGTCTCGTCGAAGTACGCCAGCACCTCAAGCACCACCCGGGCGGCTTCGCCGCGCTGGAGCGCGGTGCTGCGCACCAGGTGGTCGATGAGGTCGTCGTGGGACGACGGGCGACGTTCGAGCACTCGTCGATATTGAGGGGTATGGGGACCATACGCAAGAATCCTGCCCGATTTCGGGCAGGATTCTCATGATCGCGAGGTGGGAGGGGAGCTGGTCTGGACCAGCAGGCGGGCCGGAGGCCCTGCCGGGCCGCCTCAGAGGCGCTTGAGCACGGCCTGCTTGGCCAGGCTGAACTCCTCGTCCGTGAGGATCCCGGACGCGTGCAGCTCCCCGAGCTCGCGCAGCCGCCGCAGCAGGGCGTCGGGGTCGTCGGCGGCGGGCGCGGGGCCGAGCGCCTTGGGCTCCGGTACGGGCACGGCCTCCGGCGCGTGCGGATGCGGCATCCGCGCCACCACGGCCGAGGCGAGCAGCGCCATCAGCGGGTCCTTCTTGAAGCCGTTGAGCTCCACGGCGTGCGGATCGCGCCCGGCGGGGACCCGGGGCGCGTTCGGCGAGCTCACGAAGCGCAGATGCCCGTCCGCCAGGCCCCGCGAGGGCTGCCACTCCACCGCATGGAGATCCTCCAGGGCGATGGTGGCCGGGCCGCTGCTCGTCTTCACCTCGTCGGTGTGCCAGGTCCACTCAAGGCGGACCGTGCGCCCGTCGAAGCCGGCCGTTCCGTCGCCCGCGGTCACGGTGATCGGCACCGAGGGCCCCGGCAGCAGATAGCGGTCGACCGGCCCGGTGGGTACCGAGTCGAGCAGCAGGGCGTTGCGGACCTCGTCCACGAAGTACTCGGCGATCGCGGCCCCCTTCGTCTCCACGGTCAGGGTGTACGGGTCGGAGGCGTCGTCCAGTTTGCCGCCGGTGACCTGGAGCAGCGGGTCGGCGCCGTCCCGCAGCCTCAGCCGCAGCCGCCCGGTCTTGCGCCCCGGCTCGTACGCCACCCCGGCCAGCGCCACGAGCGGCACCGTGACCTCGCCGAGCGTGCGGCGCAGCAGGCTGACGCCCTTGTCGCTGCCGGGCACGATGCGCACGCCGTCCCCGTCGAAGCTCCAGGTCCCGTCCTTCTGGATGATTTCCGCCATGAGGTGATTCTTCCATCCGGCCTTGCGGCGCCGGGCAGTTGGGCGGTCGGTCCGCAGTGGTCTACACCTTGACCGCCGATGGGGCGGGCGGTAGTGATGGTTCCGTTCGGTTGCTCGGCGTACCCCGTTGAAGGGAACCGCTAGTGAGTCAGCACAGAACAGTCTCCGTCCTGCTCGGCGCGCTGCTGCTGGTGGCGGCGGCAGGCACGTCCCGGGCCGGAACGGCGACCGCGCCCGCCGCGGCCCGCGCCCCTCGCCCGCTCGGCCAGATCGTCCCCGCGCCCGCGTCCGTCGCGCCGGGCGGCACCCCGTACACGATCACGTCCACCACCCCGATCCGGGTCGACGCCGCCGCGGGCGCCGAGGGCCGCGGGATCGCCGGGTATCTGGCGGATGTGCTGCGCCCCTCGACCGGATACGCGCTGCCGGTGCAGGCCGACGGTCAGGGCGGCATCCGGCTGCGGCTCTCCGGCGACGCGCGGCTGGGGGAGGAGGGGTACCGGCTGGAGAGCGGCCGGGGTGCGGTCACCCTCACGGCGCACCGGGCGGCCGGGCTCTTCCACGGCGTCCAGACGCTGCGGCAGCTGCTGCCCGCGTCGGTGGAGAAGAGGACGAGGCAGCGGGGCCCGTGGCAGGTGGCGGGCGGCAGGATCGAGGACAGCCCGCGCTATGCCTACCGGGGCGCGATGCTGGACGTCTCGCGCCACTTCTTCACGCCCGCGCAGGTGGAGCGGTACATCGACCAGCTGGCGCTCTACAAGGTCAACAAGCTGCATCTGCACCTCAGTGACGACCAGGGCTGGCGGATCGCGATCGACTCCTGGCCGAGGTTGGCGACGTACGGCGGGCAGACGCAGGTGGGCGGCGGCAAGGGCGGGTCGTACAGCAAGGCGGACTACCAGGAGATCGTCCGCTACGCGGCGAGCCGCTATCTGGAAATCGTCCCCGAGATCGACACCCCCGGCCACACGAACGCGGCGCTCGCCTCGTACGCCCATCTGAACTGCGACGGCGTCGCACCTCCCCTCTATACCGGCACGGACGTCGGTTTCAGCTCACTGTGCGTGCCGAAGCCGGTGACCTACGCGTTCCTGGACGACGTGGTGCGGGAGCTGGCGGCGATGACGCCAGGTCGATATATCCACATCGGCGGCGACGAGGCGCACTCGACGCCGCACGCCGACTATGTGGCCTTCATGGACAAGGCGCAGGCGATCGTCGGCAAGTACGGCAAGACGGTGATGGGCTGGCACCAGCTGGCCGGGGCGCGGCCGGTCGCCGGGGCGGTGGCCCAGTACTGGGGCACGGACGGCAACGAGGCCGAGGTCGTCGCGGCGGCGAAGGCGGGCACGAAGCTGGTGATGTCGCCGGCGAACCGGGCGTACCTCGACATGAAGTACGACGCGAACACGGAACTGGGGCTGGACTGGGCGGGGTTCGTGGACGTGGACAAGTCCTACGGGTGGGACCCGGACACCTTCATCAAGGACCTCCCGCGGGGGGCGGTCCTGGGGGTGGAGGCGCCGTTGTGGTCGGAGACGCTGACGACGAGCGCGGACATCGAATACATGGCGTTCCCGCGAGTGGCGGGGATCGCGGAGCTCGGCTGGTCGCCGGCGGCGACGCACGACTGGCCGGGGTACCGGTCCCGGCTGGCGGCGCAGGGGCCGCGGCTGGGGGCGCTGGGGGTGGGGTTCTATCGGTCGCCGGTGGTGCCGTGGGAGTGAACCCGGAGAATCCCCCACCCCGCCCGTTCCCTTAAGCCCTGGGCGGGCGGCCGGGTGGGGGTTGAGGCTCGCTTCCCGGGGCTCTGCCCCGGACCCCCCGTTCGTCTGCGGGCTCGGTGGGGGCTGGTCGCGCAGTTCCCCGCGCCCCTTAAATGCCGCTGCGCGGCATCCGCTTCTAGGGGCGCGGGGAACTGCGCGGCCAGCCACAGACGGCCCGCAGACGAACGGGGTCCGGGGGCGTAGCCCCGGGAGGCCACCCTCGCCCCCCACCCACCCCCGGAGGGTTTAGGTGAAGGGGCGGGGTGGGGCTCAACCCCCGATCGGGTTCCGTAGGTTGCCCACCAGTTGCAGCGCCCCCGACGGGTCCGTCAGGTCCACCATCTGCTTGTTGTTGCGGAGCTGGAGGCGGTTCAGGCAGGACAGGGCGAACTCCGGGGCGAACATGTCGTACTGCTTGAACTTGTCGGACAGTTCGGGCACCGACGCCTGGTACGACGTGACGCACTCCGCCACCGCCGCCCAGAACTCCTCCTCCCCGACCACGCCCTCGCTCACGAGCGTCGCGTTCAGGAAACGGAAGAAGCAGTCGAAGACGTCCGTGAAGACGGACAGCAGCTTCATGTCGTCGGGGACGTCCGCCCGGATCCGCTCCACGGCCGGGGGAAGGACCGCGTCCGGGTCCATCACCGCGATCTCCTCGGCTATGTCCTTGAAGATCGCCCGCGAAACCGTGCCGTCCTCTCCCAGGACCAGGATCACGTTCTCGCCGTGCGGCATGTAGACCAGGTCGTACGCGTAGAACGAGTGCAGGACCGGCAGCAGGTACGCGTTCAGGTAGCGCCGCAGCCACTCCCTCGCCCCCACCCCCGACTCCGCGATCAGCGCGCCCGCGAAGGACGCCCCCGCCCCGTCGACGTGCAGCAGCGACGCCATCGTCGCCAGCCGCTCGCCCGGCTCAAGCGACGGCACGGGGCTCTCCCGCCACAGCGCCGCCAGCATCTTGCGGTACGGCGAGTAGCGGTCGGTGGCCCGCTCGTACTGGCGGTGGTGGTAGCCGATCGCCGCCCGCTCGCGGATGATCGAGAAGCGGGCCGACTGGAGGACGGAGTCGCGCTCCACCAGCCCCGCCAGCCAGTCGTTGATCGCCGGCGTCGCCTCCATGTACGCGGCCGAAAGGCCTCGCATGAAGCCCATGTTCAGGACGGACAGGGCCGTCTTCACGTAGTGCTTGGAAGGGTCTGTCGTGTTGTAGAACGTGCGGATCGACTGCTGGGCCAGGTACGTGTCGTCGCCCGTCCCCAGCGGCACCAGCCTGTCCTGCGCCACCTCCGCCGCGAACGTCACCGACAGCTTGTTCCACCACTGCCACGGGTGGACCGGCAGCAGCTGGTAGTCGGCGAGGTCCAGCCCCCGCGCCGCCATCGTCGCGGCGAAACGTTCCAGCGTCTCCGTGCCGAGCTCCGCCGCGATCAGCGTCTCGTAGTCGAGCCCGGCGCCCGAGGTGAAGGTCGCCCGGTCGCGCCGCGCCGCCAGCCAGATCAGCCGGATCGGGGCGGCGGCCTCCGGCGCGTACGCCGCGTACTCGTGCACACCGAACCCGAGCCGCCCGTTGTTGGCCACGAAGCACGGGTGGCCCTCGGTCATGCCCGTCTCGATCGCCTGGAAGCCCGCCCGGGCGAGCTCGGCGGCCGGGGTCTGCTCCTTGGTGAGCTTGTACGCCGTACCGGAGAGCGTGGAGGAGATCTCCTCCAGGTACACCGGCAGGATCTCGTCGCTCAGGCCCAGCGTCGCGCGCAGCTCGATGAAGAAGTCGAGGGCGTCGAGGGGGAGTTGGCCGTCGGCCCCGTGGCGGGTGATCGACTCGGGGTCGACCTGCCAGTGGTCGAGGGCGTACAGCGCGGCGGTGAAGCGGTACTCCACCGTGCCGTCGTCGCTGTGCACGCCGTACCGGTCCTCGCCCAGCGGCCGCGGCTTCAGCAGCCGCTCGTGCGCGAACTCGGCGAGCGCCTTGCGGATCAGCAGCCGGTTGGCGCGCGCCCACAGCTCGGGGGTGAGGTGGGGAACGGCGATGTCAGCGGTCGTCGTCATCGGGTCGCTCCCTCGGTCGCCGCCTCGAACGCGGCCCTTGTGCAGACGCTCAGCAGCGCCGTCTTCTCCGGCTTGGTGATCTCCCCGACGACCTCGAAGCCGACGGCCGCGTTGAGCGCGTGGACGGCCTTGTTGCCCACGTCGGGCTCGACGACGACCCGCCGGGTCGCCGGGTCCGCGAACAGGGTCTCCATCACGGCGGTGATCACCGCGCGGGTGAAGCCGTGGATCGGCGTGCCCGTCGGCGCGACCAGGAAGTGCATGCCGACGTCGCCGGGCTCGGGCTCGTAGAGCCCGACCAGCTCGCGGTGGGCCGGGTCGTACTTCTCCATCAGGAAGGCGGGTTCGCCGTCGTGCAGCCCGAGCAGCGCGTGGTGGTGCTCGTCGGCCGCGATCTCCATGTACGCCCGCTCGACGTCCTCCAGCTTCGCGTCCTGCATCATCCAGAACGCGGACTTGGGGTGGGTGACCCAGCCGTGCAGCAGCTCGGCGTCTTTCAAAGGGTCGAGGGGGCGGACGGTGAAGGTGCCTATGTCGGTGACGGTGCTCATACGGCGAACTCCTGGAAGGCGATGGACTTCTCGACCGGGTAGTACTCGCGGCCGAGGAGCTCGCCGATGATGTACGCGTTGCGGTAGGCGCCCATGCCCAGGTCGGGCGAGGTGATCGAGTGGGTGTGCACGGCGGCGTTCTGGAGGAAGATCTCGCGGCCGGTGGTGTCGATGGCGTAGTTGCGGGCCACGTCGAAGCGGCCGCGGCCGTCGCGCTTCAGCCGGTCGGCGACCGGCGCGAGGAACTCCGGCTCGGCGTATTTGTAGCCGGTGGCCAGGACCAGGCCCTCGGTGGTGAGGCTGTAGTCCTTCTCCTGCTCCTCCTGGCGCAGACCCAGCGTGTACGTGCCGGTCGTCGTGTCGTAACTCGCCGCGTTGAGAGAGGAGTTGGTGAGCAGGCGGGTGCCGACAGGGCCCTTGAGGCTCTTCTGGTAGAGCAGGTCGAAGAGCGCGTCGATGAGCTCCGAGTCGATGCCCTTGAACAGGCCCTTCTGCTGCGTCTCCAGGCGGTAGCGGGTGGCCTCGGGCAGCGCGTGGAAGTAGTCCACGTACTCCGGCGAGGTCATCTCCAGCGTCAGCTTGGTGTATTCGAGCGGGAAGAAGCGGGCCGAGCGGGTGACCCAGTTCAGCCGGTAGCCGTGGACGTCGATCTCGCTCAGCAGGTCGTAGTAGATCTCCGCGGCGGACTGCCCGCTGCCGACCAGGGTGATCGACTCCTTCTTCTGGAGCGCCTCCTTGTGGTCCAGATAGCGGGAGTTGTGCAGGTAGTCGCCGCCCAGGCCCTGGCACGGCTCGGGGACGAACGGCGGGGTGCCGGTGCCGAGGACGAGGCGCCGGGTGCGGAACTCGGAGCCGTCCTCCGTGCGTACGACGTACACCTCGTCCTCGTACGTGACCGTCTTCACCGTCTGGTTGAAGCGGATCGAGGAGAGCTTGCCGGCCGCCCAGCGGCAGTAGTCGTTGTACTCGGTGCGCAGCGGGTAGAAGTTCTCGCGTATGTAGAACGAGTAGAGGCGGCCCGACTCCTTCAGGTAGTTGAGGAAGGAGTACGGCGAGGTCGGGTCGGCGAGGGTGACCAGGTCCGACATGAACGGGGTCTGGAGGTGGGCGCCCTCCAGGAACATGCCCGAGTGCCACTCGAAGTCCGGCTTGCTCTCCAGGAAGAGGCCGCTGAGCTCGTCGACCGGCTCGGTGAGGCAGGCCAGGCCGAGGTTGAAGGGCCCGAGGCCGATCCCGATGAAGTCGTACGGCTCACGAGGCTGCGTGGACAAGGTTCTCTCCCAGGTACTGCTCGGCGTGGCCGGCGATCAGATCGAGGACGGCGGCGATGTCACCGGCCGTCGTCTCGGGGTTGAGCAGGGTGAACTTCAGGTACTGACGGCCGCCGGTCTTGGTGCCGGCGACGACCGCCTCGCCGGACGCGAACAGCGCCTTGCGGGCGTAGAGGTTGGCGCGGTCGATCTCGGCGGGCGAGGTGACGGCATCCGGGATGTAGCGGAAGACCAGGGTGGACAGGGTGGGCTCGACGACGACGTCGTAGCGCGGGTCGGCGGCGAGCAGCCGCCAGCCCTCCACGGCCAGGTCGCACACCTCGTCGAAGAGCCCGCCGATGCCTTCGGCGCCCATGGTGCGCAGTGTCATCCACAGCTTCAGGGCGTCGAAGCGGCGGGTGGTCTGGAGGGACTTGTCGACCTGGTTGGGGATGCGCTCCTCGGCGGCCCGGCGCGGGTTGAGGTAGTCCGCGTGGTACGTGGCGTGCCGCAGGGTGGTGCCGTCCTTGACCAGGATCGCGCTCGAACTCACCGGCTGGAAGAAGGACTTGTGGTAGTCCACGGTGACCGAGTCGGCGTGCTCGATGCCGTTCAGGAGGTGACGGCGGGTCGGCGAGACGAGCAGCCCGCAGCCGTACGCGGCGTCCACGTGCATCCACGCGCCGTACTGGGCGCAGAGCTCGGCGATCTCGGGCAGCGGGTCGAGGGAGCCGAAGTCGGTGGTGCCCGCGGTGGCGACGACGGCCATCGGCACGTTGCCCTCGGCGGCGCAGCGCTCCAGGGCGCGGGCGAGCGCCACGGTCTGCATCCGCTTGTCGTGGTCGCAGGGGATCGACACGACGGCGCCGCGGCCCAGACCGAGCAGCTGGGCGGACTTCTGGACACTGAAGTGGCTGCACTCGGAGGAGAAGATCCGCAGCTTCGACAGGTCGTCGGTCTTGGCCTCCTCGCGGGCGAGCAGCAGCGCCTGGAGGTTGGACTGGCTGCCGCCGCTGGTGAACACGCCGTCGGCGGACGGGCCGTAGCCGACACGGCCGGCGGTCCAGTCGATCAGGCGGCGCTCGATGAGGGTGCCGCCGGCGCTCTGGTCCCAGGTGTCGAGCGAGGAGTTGACGGCCGAGAGGACCGCTTCGCCGAGGACGGCGGGGATGACCACCGGGCAGTTGAGGTGGCCGAGGTAGCGGGGGTGGTGGAAGTAGACGGCGTCGCGCAGATACACGTCCTCCAGCTCGTCCAGGACGGCGGAGGTGTCGCCCAGCGGCCGGTCGAGGTCGACGCGGTCGATGAGCGGGGCGATGTCCTCGACGCTCGCACCCGTGAACGGGCGGCGTGTCGCGGCGAGTTTCGACGCCACCCGCTCGACTCCTTCGGTCACGGAGCGCCGGTAGCTCTCCGCCGTCGTGTCATTGAGCAGGTGCGAACGCATGAACTGTCCTCCCGGATCGGGGACTTCGTCGGGCCCTCCGGGCAGAAGGAAGGGGGCGAGGACCGCGATCTCGAAGTAAGGTTAGCCTAACCTAACTTCGATCTCAATAATCCTCGCCCCCCGGGCGCAGCCCCGTAGGGGCGCGGGGCTGTGACATGTGCGGCTCCGCCGCGTGGGCGCGACCAGCCACAGGCGGCCCGCAGCCGCGCAACGAGACCTACGCCGCCTCTTCCTCGCGCAACTGGTCCTCAGACCGCCCCCGCCGCCAGTAACCGACGAACGTAACGTTCCTGCGATCGACCTGACGCTCATTCACAAAGTGGCGCCGCAACTCCCGCATGGTGGACGCCTCCCCGGCGAGCCACACATACGGATCGACCCCGGGCAGCGAGGCCTCCGCACGCACCGCATCCAGCACCGAGGGCGCCCCCTCCTCCCGCACCAGCCAGGTGATCCGGGCGTCCGCGGCGGTACGAAGCGGCATCCGGTCCCCGCTGAACGGCACCTCCACCCACACCCGTGCCGGCGTGCCGTGGGGAAGCCACTCCAGGATCGCCGAGAGCGCGGGCAGCGCCGTCTCGTCGCCCCACAGCACGACCCCGTCCGTACCGACCGGAGGCCGGAAGCGCACCGCCGTGTTGTCGGCGACCGCCGGACCGAGGACCGCCACACGGTCCCCGGGCGCGGCGCGGCCGGCCCAGCGGCACGCCGGGCCGCCGTCCTCGTGGAGCGCGAAGTCGATGTCGACCTCGTCGGGTTCGCGGCGCTGCTCGCGCAGGGTGTACGAGCGCATCACGGCCCGTACGCCGTCGGGCAGCGCCCGGTAGTCCGCGAACCACGTCTCCGGGTTCTGGGTGAGCGGCAGCACGGGCGCGTCCTGGCCGGGGTGCGGCAGGAAGAGCGAGAGGCTCTGGTCCCGGCCGCCGCCCTCGAAGTACGCCAACTGCTCGCCGCCGAAGGTGATCCTGACCAGCGACGGGCCGAGCCGCCGGGTCCGTACCACGCTCAGGTCGAAGAGTCGGAAGGGGACGGTGGCGGTCTCGGCTGTCAGCGTCATGGTCAGGCAACCTTCTTCGCGGTCTCGATCGCCTTGGCGAGGGATTCGAGGATCGGGGTGCACTTGTCGTACGAGTAGATCGGCTCGGTGGTGCGCGGGGTGATCTGGCCGGCCTTGACGGCGGGCAGCCCGGTCCAGGTCGGCTTGGACTTCAGGGCGTCCGGCTGGAGGGCCGTGGAGCGGTTGTCCATCATGATCACGTCGGCCTTGTACTTGCCGACGTTCTCCCAGCTGAGCTCCTCGAAGAAGCCCTGCGCGTTGACCTTCGGCTCGACGAACTTGACGCCCAGCTCCTGGAAGTACGCGGTGTCGGCGGACGTCTTGGCCGCGGAGACGTAGAACAGGTCGGCGCTGGCGGAGCCGATCATCACCGTCACGCCGGGGTTGGCCTTGGTGGCGGCGCGCAGCCGGGCGGCGGCCTTCTCGAAGCGGGCCTTGGCCTCGGTGAACTTGGCGGCCTTCAGGTCGGCGCCGAGGGAGGCGGCGAGGTCGGCGCGGCGCTGGAGCGCGGCCGGCATGCTGATCTGCGCGGCCCACAGCGCGACGCTGGAGGCGAGCTTGAGGATCTTGTCCTTGCTGTTGTCCGGCACGTACCAGAGGGCGTCCTTCTCCCACATGTCCGTGACGAGCAGGTCCGGTGCGAGGGCCGCGTACTTCTCGACGTTGAACTCGCCCCAGACGTTGCCGAGGATCTCGACCTTGTTGATGTCGAGGTCGCCCGCCTGGACGTCCGGCTTGCCGTCCTTGGTCTTGGTCGGGCCGAACACGGCCTTGACCTCGATGCCGTAGTCGTGGAGGGCGGCGGCGGTGCCGGTGAAGGCCACGATGGTCTTGGGGGTGGACTTCTTCTCGACGGCCTTGCCGCGGTCGTCCGTGAAGGACCAGGGGCCGGACTTCTCGGCAGCCTTCTGCGAGTCGCCCTTTTTCTTGTCGTCGTCCCCGCACGCGGCCAGCGCGGCCCCGAGGCCGATGGCACCGCCGGCGGCCAGCAGACCGCGACGGGAGAGGTGGGACGCTCGGGAAATGGGCATGACGATCCGCTTTCGTACGTGCCGGGGTCGGCCTCTGGCAGTTCCTGGGTAGGTTAGCCTAACCTCACAAGGATCTGTAGGGGTGTCGCCCGGTTGTGCCTACCGCCGTAGCGGGGCGTACGTGAAGCGGACCTTGTGGGACGCGGTGGGCTCGTAGAGCGTGCGGCACGCGGTGCAGTGCCAGTGCCAGTGGTCCGCGGCGCCGGGCGCGGTGGAGGAGGTGTCCTTCCACAGCGGCGGGCGCGTCGGACAGGCGGGGCAGGTGGGTGGGATCACGCTGCCCAGGGTGGTTGGCGGGGGTGGGGGTGCGCGGGGTGTACGCCGCGGGGCCACCCGTTCGGGTTCGTCTGCGGGCCGTGCTGGGTTGCTCGCGCAGTTCCCCGCGCCCCTTGAATGCCGCTCCGCGGCATCCCCTGGGCGCCCCGCAGGGGCGCTTCTAGGGGCGCGGGGAACTGCGCGACCAGCCACAGACGGGCCGCAGACGAACTCCGGGCATCACGCCGGAAGCCCCAACTCCCTCGCGATCAGCATGCGCTGCACCTCGCTCGTGCCCTCGCCGATTTCCAGGATCTTGGAGTCGCGCCACATACGCGCCACCGGGTACTCGTTCATGAAGCCGTAGCCGCCGTGGATCTGGGTGGCGTCGCGGGCGTTGTCGACCGCGACCGTCGACGAGTACAGCTTCGCCAGTGCCGCCTCCTTCTTGAAGGACTCGCCCCGCACCAGGCGGGAGGCGGCGTCGCGCCAGCCCACCCGGGCCATGTGCGCCCGCATCTCCATGTCGGCGATCTTGAACTGGATCGCCTGGTTGTCACCGATCGGGCGGCCGAACGCGTGGCGCTCGTGCGCGTACTTCACCGACTCGTCGACGCAGCCCTGCGCCAGGCCCGTGGCCAGCGCCGAGATGGCGACGCGCCCCTCGTCGAGGATGCGCAGGAACTGCGCGTAGCCCCGGCCCTCCTCGCCCAGGAGGTTGCCCACCGGGACGCGGACGTCCGCGAAGGACAGCTCGCGGGTGTCCGACGCGTTCCACCCCACCTTCGAGTACGGCGCGGCCACCGTGAAGCCCGGCGTGCCGGACGGGACGATGATCGAGGAGATCAGCGGGCGGCCGTCCGGCTTGCGGCCGGTCACCGCCGTCACCGTCACCAGGCCGGTGATGTCCGTACCCGAGTTGGTGATGAAGCACTTGGTGCCGTTGATGACCCACTCGTCGCCGTCGCGCACCGCCGTCGTGCGCGTGCCCCCCGCGTCCGAGCCGCAGTCCGGCTCGGTCAGGCCGAAGGCGCCGAGCATCTCACCGGCGCAGAGCCGGGGGAGCCATTCGCGCTTCTGCTCCTCGGTGCCGAACCGGAACACCGGCATCGCGCCGAGCGAGACCCCGGCCTCCAGGGTGATGGCGACCGACGAGTCGACCCGCGCCAGCTCCTCCAGGGCGATGCCCAGGGCGAGGTAGTCGCCGCCCATGCCCCCGTACTCCTCGGGGAAGGGCAGTCCGAACAGGCCCATGCGGCCCATCTCGCGGACGATCTCGTACGGGAACTCGTGGCGCTCGTAGAAGTCGCCGATCTTCGGGGCGACGACGTCGTGTGCGAACTCCTCGACCGTACGGCGGAGTTCTTCGTGCTCGTCTGAGAGCCGGTGGTCAAGGGACATGGGGGGTCACTCCTTGTGGGAGTCGGGGGAGAGGGCGCGGACGGTGCGGGACGGGCTCGGCCGTCCCAGCTGCTCGGCCAGCCACACGCTGGTGGCGGTGAGCCGGCCGAGGTCGACCCCGGTGTCGATACCGAGGCCCTGGAGCATCCACACGAGGTCTTCGGTGGCGAGGTTTCCGGTGGCGGACTTGGCGTACGGACAGCCGCCCAGGCCGCCCGCCGAGGCGTCGACCGTGGCCACGCCGTGCTGGAGCGCGGCGAGGGTGTTGGCGAGCGCCTGGCCGTAGGTGTCGTGGAAGTGCACCCCGATCGCGGAGGTCGGCACGCCCTCCTCGTTCAGGGACGCGAGCAGGCTCTGGACGTGGGCCGGGGTCGCGACCCCGATCGTGTCCCCGAGGCTCAGCTCGTCGCAGCCCAGGTCCATCAGGGACTTGGCGACCCGGACGACCTGGTGGACGGGGACGGCTCCCTCCCACGGGTCGCCGAAGCACATCGACAGATAGCCCCGGACGTGGACGTCCTGCTCCTTGGCGCGGGCCACGACGGGCGCGAACATCCCGAGCGACTCGTCGACCGTACGGTTCAGATTGGCCTTGGCGAACGACTCCGTGGCGCTGGCGAAGACCGCGATGCGGCGGGCGCCGAGTGCGAGCGCCCGGTCCAGGCCCCGCTCGTTGGGCACCAGGACGGGCAGCGCCACGCCCTCGATGCCGTCGAGCATCGGGAACAGCTGCTCGGCGTCGGCCAGTTGGGGCACCCACTTGGGGTGCACGAAGCTGGTCGCCTCGATGGTGGTGAGGCCCGCGTCCGCCAGCCGGTGGATGAACTCGGCCTTGATCTCGGTGGGGACGACGGCCTTCTCGTTCTGCAGGCCGTCGCGGGCCCCGACCTCGTGGATCCGCACCGAGGCGGGCAGGTCCCGCGCCGGTACGACCATGGGCAGCGTCACTGGTCCTCCTCCTTCGGGGTCACCACGGCCAGGACCTGGTCCATGGCGACGGTCGAGCCGGGGGAGACGTCCAGCTCGGTGACGGTGCCGGCGTGCGGGGCGGAGATGACGTGCTCCATCTTCATCGCCTCCACCACCAGCAGGCTCTGGCCCGCGTCGACCTCGTCGCCGACCGCCACCTTGACGACGGTGACGGTGCCGGGCATCGGCGCGGCCAGCGTGTCGAGGCCGCCGCGCGCGGCGCCGGTGAGGCTCGCCGCGACGGGGTCGTGGTCGAGCACGTGCCAGCTGTCCCCGTCCCGCCCGAGCCAGGTCCCCTCCGGGGAGGGGGCGGTGGTGAAGGTGTGGGTGAGGCCGTCGAGTTCGACGCTGACGTGGCCGGGGGAGACCCGCCCGGCGGCCTTGCCCCGCACCACATGAGTGACGGGTTCGAGTCCCGGTACTCGGAACGGGAAGGCCAGGGGCGCCGGTTCGCCGCCCATGCGCCAGCCGCTCGGCAACGAGAAGGGGTCGGTCCAGCCGCCGGTGGCCGAGGGGCGCAGCCCCTCCTGCCGCACCAGCGCCGCCGCCGCGTACACCTCGTCCGGCACCCCGTCCGGCACCAGCGCGTCGGCCTCGCGCTCGACCAGGCCCGTGTCGAGGTCGCCCGCGACCACGTCCGGATGGGCGAGCAGCCGGCGCAGGAATCCGGCGTTGGTGGGCACGCCCAGGGTGACCGTGTCGGCCAGCGCCGCGCGCAGCCGGCGCAGCGCGGTCGCGCGGTCCGGCCCGTACGCGATGACCTTGGAGAGCATCGGGTCGTAGAGGCTGCCGACCTCGGTGCCCTCGCTCAGCCCCGAGTCCGTGCGGACCCCCTCGCCCTGCGGCTCGCGCAGCGCCAGGACCGTACCGCCCGAGGGCAGGAAGCCGCGGGAGGGGTCCTCGGCGCAGATGCGGGCCTCTATGGCGTGGCCGGTCAGGGTGATGTCCTCCTGCCCGTACGGCAGTTCCTCGCCCGCGGCGACCCGCACCTGCCACTCCACCAGGTCCAGGCCGGTGATGAGCTCGGTGACCGGGTGCTCGACCTGGAGGCGGGTGTTCATCTCCATGAAGTAGTACGAGGACGGGTCGTTGCCCGGGACGATGAACTCCACCGTGCCCGCGCCCGCGTAGCCGCAGGAGCGGGCCGCCTGGACCGCCGCCTCGCCCATCGCGGCCCGGGTCTCCTCGTCGAGCAGGACCGAGGGCGCCTCCTCGATGATCTTCTGGTGGCGGCGCTGGAGGGAGCACTCGCGCTCGCCCAGGTGCACCACGTGTCCATGGCCGTCCGCCAGGACCTGGATCTCGATGTGGCGGGGGCGGTCGATCCACCGCTCCACCAGGAGCGTGTCGTCGCCGAAGGAGGCGCGGGCCTCGCGGCGGGCGGCCGCGATCTCGTCGCCGAGCGCCGCCTCCTCGCGGACCAGCCGCATGCCCTTGCCGCCGCCGCCCGCGCTGGGCTTCAGAAGCACCGGCATGCCGATCTCGCGGGCCGCGTCGGCCAGTTGGCCGTCCGTGAGACCGCTGCCCGAGGAGCCGGGCACGACCGGGACACCGGCCGCCCGCACGGTCTCCTTGGCGCGGATCTTGTCGCCCATCAGGGAGATCGCGTCCGCCGGGGGGCCGATGAAGACCAGGCCCGCCTCGGCGCACGCGCGCGCGAAGGCCGCGTTCTCGGCGAGGAAGCCGTAGCCGGGGTGGACGGCCTGCGCGCCGCTCCTGGCGGCCGCCTCCAGGAGCCGGTCGATGGAGAGGTAGCTCTCGGACGCCGCCGCCGGGCCGATCCGCACGGCCGTGTCGGCCTCCCGCACGTGCCGGGCGTCCGCGTCCGCGTCGCTGAACACCGCGACCGAGCGCACCCCGAGGGCGCGCAGGGTGCGGATGACGCGGACGGCGATCTCGCCCCGGTTGGCGACGAGGACTGTGTCGAACATCGTCATGGTCCGTCTCACATCCGGAAGACGCCGAAGCCGGGCGCCGAGTAGTCCCGCTGGGGGAGGGGGGCGTTGGCACAGGCCGTCAGGGCGAGCCCGAGGACCTGGCGGGTCTCCATCGGGTCGATCACCCCGTCGTCCCACAGCCGGGCCGTCGCGTAATAGGCGTTGCCCTGCTGTTCGTACTGGGCGCGGATGGGGTCCTTGAAGGACTCCTCGGCGTCGAGCGGCCAGCTCTCGCCGCGCGCCTCCAACTGGTCGCGCTTGACGGTGGCGAGCACCGAGGCGGCCTGCTCGCCGCCCATCACCGAGATCTTGGCGTTGGGCCACATCCACAGGAAGCGCGGCGAATAGGCGCGGCCGCACATCGAGTAGTTCCCCGCCCCGTACGACCCGCCGACCACGACCGTCAGCTTGGGGACGCGGGTGCAGGCGACGGCGGTGACCATCTTGGCGCCGTGCTTGGCGATGCCCCCCGCCTCGTAGTCCCGTCCGACCATGAAGCCCGAGATGTTCTGGAGGAACACCAGCGGGATGCCGCGCTGGTCGCACAGCTCGATGAAGTGGGCGCCCTTCTGGGCGGATTCGGAGAACAGGATGCCGTTGTTGGCGACGATGCCGACCGGGTGGCCGTGGATCCGGGCGAAGCCGGTGACCAGCGTCTGGCCGAACTCGGCCTTGAACTCCTGGAAGCGGGAGCCGTCGACCACGCGCGCGATGACCTCGCGGACGTCGTACGGCGTGCGCGAGTCGACCGGCACCGCCCCGTACAGCCCGTACGGATCGGCCTTGGGCTCCTCCACGGGCTCCACGCTCCACGGGAGCTCACCGCGCGCGGGGAGGGTGGCCACGATGTTGCGCACGATCCGCAGGGCGTGCGCGTCGTCCTCGGCGAGGTGGTCGGTGACGCCGGAGGTGCGCGAGTGGACCTCGCCGCCGCCGAGCTCCTCGGCGGTGACGACCTCGCCGGTGGCGGCCTTCACCAGCGGCGGGCCGCCGAGGAAGATCGTGCCCTGGTTGCGGACGATCACGGCCTCGTCGCTCATCGCCGGGACATACGCCCCGCCGGCCGTGCAGGAGCCGAGGACCGCCGCGATCTGCGGGATCCCGGCGCCGGACATCCGGGCCTGGTTGTAGAAGATCCGGCCGAAGTGGTCGCGGTCGGGGAAGACCTCGTCCTGCATCGGCAGGAAGGCGCCGCCGGAGTCGACCAGGTACAGACACGGCAGCCGGTTCTCCAGGGCCACCTCCTGGGCGCGCAGGTGCTTCTTCACCGTCATCGGGTAGTACGTGCCGCCCTTGACCGTGGCGTCGTTGGCCACGATCACGCACTCGCGGCCGCTGACCCGTCCGATCCCGGCGATGACCCCGGCGGCGGGTGCCTGGTCCCCGTACATCCCGTCGGCCGCGAGCGGCGCGAGCTCCAGGAACGGCGAGCCGGGGTCGAGCAGGGTGTCGACCCGGTCGCGCGGCAGCAGTTTGCCGCGCGCGACATGGCGCTCGCGGGCCCGCTCACCGCCGCCGAGCCGGGCCGCGGCCAGTCTGGCGCGCAGCTCCTCGCCGAGGGCGCGGTGCGCCTCCTCGTTGGCCCGCCACGCCTCGGACGCGGGATCTGCCGCGCTCCCAAGGACCGGTGCCTGCTGCATCGTGTCGAGCCCCCTTGCCCGTACGAAGTCTTCCGGCCGGATGTTAATGACCGTTAACTCATTTCCTCCAGGTTAACGAGCGCTAACCGCGTTGTCTAGAATGAATTCTCATGAGCACCCGGACCGATGCCCCCACCCGACGCGAGCAGATCCTCCGCGAGGCCGCGCGCCTCTTCGCCGAGCGCGGCTTCCACGGCGTGGGCGTCGACGAGATAGGCGCGGCCGTGGGCATCAGCGGCCCCGGCCTCTACCGGCACTTCGCGGGCAAGGACGCGATGCTGGCGGAGCTGCTCGTGGGGATCAGCGGGCGGCTGTACGACGGCGGCCGCAAGCGCGTCGCCGAGGCCGACGGGGGCCCGGAGGCGGTCCTCGGCTCGCTCATCGACGGCCACATCGACTTCGCCCTCGACGACCGGGCGCTCATCACGCTCCACGACCGTGAGCTGGACCGGCTGCGCGACAGCGACCGCAAGCTGGTGCGGCAGTTGCAGCGGCAGTACGTGGAGCTGTGGGTCGGGGTCGTAAGGGAGCTGTACCCGGGGTCCGAGGCCGAGGTCCGGGCGGCGGTGCACGCGGTGTTCGGGCTGCTCAACTCGACGCCGCACCTGGGGTCGTACGGGGCGGGGCTGCCCGGCCGCACGGCCACGGAGGCGCTGCTGCGGCGCCTGGCGCACGGGGCGTTCGCGGCGCTCGCGGGCTGAGTGCCGCCACGCGCGCGTGCGCGCGTCCACTGCGCGGGACGGACGGAGCCCGCCGCCGCGCACCGGGGCAGAATGGAGCGCATGCCGATACCCAGCCGTGCCGCTCTCGTCGACCACCTCGTCCGCACCCGTATCGCCGGAGACGTCGCCACCCCCCGCGACAACAACCTCTCCCACTACCGCAAGCTCGCCAACGGCGACCGCCACTACTGGCTGGGCCTGGAGCTGGGCGACCGCTGGACCGACGAGCAGGACGTGCTCGCGGTGATGGCCGAGCGCTGCGGGGTCGTCGACGACCCCGGGCACCGCACGGGCCAGGACACCATCGACCCCGAGCTGACCGTCGACGCCCTGGAGCGGATGGCGGCGCGGCTGCGCAAGGCGGCCGCGGGCAAGCAGCGGGTGCTCTTCGCGACCGGCCACCCGGGCGCGCTCATCGACGTGCACAGCAGGACGGCCGCGGCCCTGCGCGCCGCGGGCTGCGAGATCGTGCGCATCCCCGACGGGGTGCTGGCCGACGAGGGCTGTGTGGTGCAGTTCGCGGACGTCTCGCTCTTCGAGCGCGGCGCGTCCCTGTGGCACACGCACTCGCCCGCGCCGATGGCCGCGATCCTGGATGCGCTGGAGCGTGAGGGGCGGGCGCTGCCGGATCTGGTCGTCGCGGACCACGGCTGGGCCGGGTGCGCGGCGCAGCGCGGCATCGATGCGATCGGGTACGCCGACTGCAACGACCCCGCGCTGTTCCTGGCGGAGGCGGAGGGGACGCTTCAGGTTGCCGTGCCGCTGGACGACCACGTGGTCGATCCCCGGTTCTACGAGCCGATGACCGAGTATCTGCTGGGTGCGGCCGAGTTGGTCTGAGGTCGCGCCGTGGGGGCGGGGGCGGGTTCTCGTCTGCGGACCGTGGGTGGCTGGTCGCGCAGTTCCCCGCGCCCCTAAAAGCAGGCGGTCGCGGTCACCGCGTACGTAAGGCAGGCCCTTCAGGGGCGCGGGACCCGCACCACGCCCTCCTGGATGACGGTGACTGCCAGACGGCCGTCCTGGGTGTAGATCCGGGCCTGGCCCAGGCCCCGGCCCGCCGAGGCCGACGGTGACTCCTGGTCGTACAGGAGCCATTCGTCGGCCCGGAACGGCCGGTGGAACCACATCGCGTGGTCCAGGGACGCGCCCACCACGTCCCCGACCGCCCAGCCGCCCCGGCCGTGTGCGAGCAGCACCGAGTCGAGCAGCGTCATGTCGGAGACGTAGGTGGCGAGCACGATGTGCAGCAGGGGGTCGTCCGCGAGCTTGCCGTTCGTACGGAACCAGACCTGCGAGCGGGGCTCGCGCGGGGTGCCGACGCTGCCCCACGGCGGTACGTCGGCGTAGCGCAGGTCGACGGCCGCGCGGGCCTCGACCAGACGGGCGGCGACGTCCGCGGGCAGATGGCGCGGCAGCATCTCGGCCGCCGTCGGGAGCGACTCGGGGTCCGGCGCGGGCGGCATGTCCGCCTGGTGCTCAAGACCCTCCTCGTACGTCTGGAACGACGCGGAGAGGTGGAAGATCGGATGGCCGTGCTGGACCGCCACCACCCTTCGGGTGGTGAAGGAGCGGCCGTCGCGGATGCGGTCGACCATGTAGACGATCGGTGCGCCCGGATCCCCGGCGCGCAGGAAGTACGCGTGCAGGGAGTGCGGCGGCCGGTCCCCGGGGACGGTGCGGCCCGCGGCGACCAGCGCCTGGGCCGCCACCTGCCCGCCGAAGACGCGGGGTACGAGCGCCGAGCGTGAGCGGCCCCGGAAGTAGTCCTGCTCGATCTGCTCAAGGTCGAGCAGATCGAGCAGGGCATCCAGAGCCTCGGTCACAGACCCATGTCCTTGGCGATGATCGTCTTCATGATCTCGCTGGTGCCGCCGTAGATCCGGTTGACGCGGTTGTCGGCGTACAGACGGGCGATCGGGTACTCGTTCATGAAGCCGTAGCCGCCGTGCAGCTGGAGGCACCTGTCGATGACGCGGTGGGCGACCTCGGTGCAGAACAGCTTGGCGGAGGCGGCCTCGGCCGGGGTCAGCTCGCCCGCGTCCAGGGCCTCCAGGGCGCGGTCGGCGACGGCCTCGGCGGCGTCCACCTCGGCCTGGCAGGCGGCCAGCTCGAACTTGGTGTTCTGGAAGTGCGCGACCGGCTTGCCGAAGACGGTGCGCTCCTGGACGTACTCCTTGGCGAACCGGACGGCGGCCTTGGCCTGCGCGTAGGCGCCGAAGGCGATGCCCCAGCGCTCGGAGGCGAGGTTGTGGCCGAGGTAGTAGAAGCCCTTGTTCTCCTCGCCGAGGAGGTCCTCGACCGGGACCTTCACGTCGACGAACGCCAGCTCGGCGGTGTCGGAGGTCTTCAGGCCGAGCTTGTCGAGCTTGCGGCCGATGGAGTAGCCCTCGGACTTGGTGTCCACGGCGAACAGCGAGATGCCGTGGCGGCGGTCCTCGGCGGTGGGGGCGGCGGTGCGGGCGCAGACGATGACCCGGTCCGCGTGGACGCCACCGGTGATGAAGGTCTTGGCGCCGTTGAGGACGTAGTGCGTGCCGTCCTCGGAGAGCTTCGCGGTGGTCTTCATGCCCGCGAGGTCGGAGCCGGTGCCCGGCTCGGTCATCGCCAGGGCCCACATCTCCTCGCCGGAGACGAACTTCGGCAGGAAGCGCTTCTTCTGCTCGTCGTCGGCGAGCGTCTTGATGTACGGCAGGCCGAGCAGCACGTGCACGCCGGAGCCGCCGAACTGGACGCCCGCGCGGGAGGTCTCCTCGTACATGACGGCTTCGAACTTGTACGAGTCGATGCCGGCGCCGCCGAACTCCTCGTCGACGCGGATGCCGAAGACACCCAGCTCGGCGAGCTTGTAGTAGAAGTCGCGCGGCGCCTGGCCGGCGGCGAACCACTCGTCGTAGACCGGGACGACCTCGGCCTCGATGAAGGCCCGGATGGTCTCCCGGAACGCCTCGTGGTCCTCGTTGAATACCGTACGGCGCACGGAGCTTCTCCTTCGACGGTGGCGGCGACTTTGGCTAAGCGCTTGCTCAGAGATTGAAATACGAAGTTACCCGGCGGTCACTCGCACTGTCCAGAGTGAGCCTCAGCACTTCCGGCCGCACTCCGTAGTGCCAGCCACAGCTCTGTACGGACGTCCATGTCGTCCAGGTCCGCGTCGAGCAGCGCGGCGCAGCGGGCCAGACGCTGGCGGACGGTGTTGCGGTGCACGCCGAGGGCCACGGCCGTGCGGTCCCAGCTGCCGTGCAGCGAGAGCCAGGTGCGCAGGGTCGTGAGCAGCGGCTCGGCGAGCGGGGCGAGTATCCGGCGCGCGTACGCGGCGGCCTCCGCCGGGTCCACCAGCGAGGCGTAGCCGCCGGTGCGGTGGCGCACCAGGGGCGAACGGGCCGCCTCGGCCCGGCGCAGGGCGCGGGCGGCCTGGGCGTCGGCGGCGGCCAGCTCCCCGGCCCCCACGGGGGCGCTCGCCCCCAGGGTCCAGCCGGGGTGCGGGCCGACGTCCTGCCCGCCGGGGACGAGCACGCGCGCGTGGCCGTCGCCCGCCTCCACCAGCGGGCTGCCGAGGTCGGGCGGGGCGCCCTCACCGCGCGCGTGGACGACGGTCCAGGGCGCCTCGCCGAGCAGCGGCGCGACCTCGGCCGGGGCGTCGCCGAGCAGCAGCCGCACCAGTGCGGCCGACCGGGTGGCCTCGTCCGCGCCCTGCCGCTCGGCGGTGAGCAGCGAGAGCAGGACGGCCGCGACCCCGGCGATGGTGTGGTCGCCGGCCTCGCGCCCGGGAACGGCGACCCCGAGGGCGAGCCCCCGGGCCCCGGCGAGCGCGTGGACGGCGAGCTGCTCCCCGGCGACGGCGTCGGTGGCGGTCAGCGCCTTGGGGCCGCCGGAGGCCGGACCCGTCACCACCCGCGCCAGTCGCCGCACCGCGTCCCGCACCTCGTCGGGCCGGTCGGGACCCGAGCCGGCCAGCACCGCGCCGTCCGCCGTGAGCACCCCCGCCCAGCCCCCCAGCCGCGTCGCGAGCTGGTGCAGGACCGCCGGGACCGGGTCGGGGCGGGCGGCCGCCGAGGCGAGGCCCTGCTGGGCCTGGGAGACCCGGCGCAGCTCGTGGTGGCGGGCCTCGGTCATCAGGCCCCACACGGCGCGGGCGATCGCCGTGAACGTGGTCGGCGGCGGCACCTCGACCAGTGGCAGCCCGTGCCGCTCGCAGGCGGCCACCAGCGCCGCCGGAACCGTGTCGTGCACCGGCGCGAGCCCGAAGCCCAGCGCCGCCGCGCCCGCCTCCGCGACCCGCGCCGCATAGCGCTCCGGGTCCGTGAGCTGCACGCCCGCGGTGAGCAGCAGCTCCCCGCCGAGCAGATACGGATACGGGTCGGCCATCTCCGAGGTGTGCACCCAGTGCACCTCGGCCCCCGGCGGCCCGGCGATCTGCCGCAGGCCGAGGTCCGGCCGGGCGAGCAGGGCGGCCAGTGGGACGGGAGTGGTGGGTGGGGCCGCCGCGGGCTCGGCAGGCATGGTCACTCCGTACATCGGTGGGGCCTTAAGTGGAGGAAACGTACACTTCAGTATCGCTGGACGGCCACCTAGGGTGGCCAGCGCGGGCCGCACGGGCCCGCGGGAACCACAGGCCGCCGGGTTCGACGCGGGCCGATCACGAAGGGCACTTCACATGAGCAGCAACGAAACGCCGCGCGGTCCGATCGACTCGTCCCGCGTCCCGCGGTACGCCGGGCCCGCGACCTTCGCCCGGCTGCCCCGCCTCGACGAGGTCGGCACCGCCGATGTCGCCGTGATCGGCGTGCCCTTCGACAGCGGTGTCTCCTACCGCCCCGGCGCCCGCTTCGGCGGCAACGCCATCCGCGAGGCCTCGCGCCTGCTGCGCCCGTACAACCCGGCCCAGGACGCCTCGCCCTTCGCGCTGGCCCAGGTCGCGGACGGCGGCGACATCGCCGTGAACCCGTTCAACATCAACGAGGCCGTCGACACGATCGAGGCCGCCGCCGACGACCTGCTCGGTACCGGCGCCCGGCTGATGACGCTCGGCGGCGACCACACCATCGCGCTGCCGCTGCTGCGCTCGGTCGCCAAGAAGCACGGCCCGGTCGCGCTGCTCCACTTCGACGCGCACCTGGACACCTGGGACACCTACTTCGGCGCCGAGTACACCCACGGCACCCCGTTCCGCCGCGCGGTGGAGGAGGGCATCCTCGACACCGAGGCGCTCTCCCACGTCGGCACCCGCGGCCCGCTCTACGGCAAGCAGGACCTGACCGACGACGAGAAGATGGGCTTCGGCATCGTCACCTCGGCCGACGTCTACCGCCGCGGCGCCGACGAGATCGCCGACCAGCTGCGCCAGCGCATCGGCGACCGCCCGCTCTACATCTCGATCGACATCGACTGCCTCGACCCGGCGCACGCCCCCGGCACCGGCACCCCGGAGGCGGGCGGCATGACCTCCCGCGAGCTCCTGGAGATCCTGCGCGGCCTGGCCTCCTGCAACCTGGTCTCGGCCGACGTCGTCGAGGTCGCCCCGGCGTACGACCACGCCGAGATCACCTCGGTGGCCGCCTCCCACACCGCGTACGAGCTCACGACGATCATGTCCCGACAGATCGCGGCGGCCAAGGCCGCCAAGTGACCCACGACCACGACGTGGTGCTGCGCCCCACCGAGGCGCAGACCCGGGCGGCCCTGAACCCGCCGCCCGGCCGCATCGGCGGCGACCTGGTCATGGAGACCCTGCGGGGACTCGGCGCGACCACCGTCTTCGGGCTGCCCGGCCAGCACGCCCTCGGGATGTTCGACGCGCTGCGCCGCTCGTCGATGACGTACGTCGGTCTGCGCGTCGAGAACAACGCCGCCTTCGCCGCCGACGCGTACGGCCGGGTCACCGGCGAGGCGGCCCCGCTGCTGCTGTCCACCGGCCCCGGCGCCCTCATGTCGCTGGCCGCGCTCCAGGAGGCGGCCGCGGCGAGCGCCCCCGTGCTCGCCATCGCCAGTCAGGTGCCCACGGCCGGACTCGGTGGCGGCCGCCACGGCTATCTGCACGAACTCCGCGACCAGCAGGGCTCGTTCCGGGACGTCGTGAAGTCCGTGCACACGGTCCGCTCCCAGTCCCAGATCCCGTCCGCGATCGCGGCGGCCTGGGAGTCGGCGCTGACCGCCCCGCACGGCCCGGTCTGGGTGGAGATCCCGCAGGACGTGCTGCTCGCCGAGACCCCGCTGCCGGTCGTCACGGCCGTGGACGCGACCCCGCACGAGCTGGTGCCGCGCCCCGAACTGACCGCCGTGGCCGCCGAGTTGCTGACGAACGCGGCCCGCCCGGCGATCATCGCGGGCGGCGGTGTCGTACGCTCCGACGCCTCCGGCAAGCTCCGCGCGCTCGCCGAGAGGCTGGACGCGCCGGTGGTCACCACCTTCGGCGGCAAGGGCGCCTTCCCCTGGGAGCACCCGCTCTCGCTCCAGTCCTGGATGGAGGACCGGCACACCACGGACTTCCTGGAGGACGCCGACGTCCTGCTCGTCGTCGGCTCGGGCCTGGGCGAACTCTCCTCGAACTACCACACGTTCAGGCCGCGCGGCCGGGTGATCCAGATCGAGGCGGACCTCGGCAAGCTGGAGTCCAACCACCCGGCGCTCGGCATCCACGCGGACGCCCGTATCGCGCTCTCGGCGCTCCTGGAGACCGTGGGCGAGCGCACCGACCCGGCGGCGGCCGCGTCCGTGCGGACCGTCCTCACCAAGGTGCGCGAGCGCCTCGCGGGGCAGGACCTGGAGGCCGAGCAGCGGATCCTGGCGCAGGTGCGGGCGGCCCTGCCCGCCGACGCGCCCAGCTTCTGGGACATGACGATCCTGGCGTACTGGGCCTGGTCCGCCTGGCCGGGCGCGCTGCACTCGGCCCAGGGCGCGGGCGGCCTCGGCTACGGCTTCCCGGCGGCGATCGGGGCCGCGGCCGCCGACCCGACGCGGCCGGTGCTCGCGGTCTCCGGCGACGGCGGCGCGATGTACTCGATCGCCGAGCTCGCCACCGCGAAGCAGTACGACCTGCCGGTGACCTGGCTGATCGTCGACGACGGCGGCTACGGCATCCTGCGCGAGTACATGACGGACGCGTTCGGCGAGGCCACCGCGACCGAGCTGGCCCGCCCGGACTTCGTGGCGCTCGCCCAGTCCTTCGGCGTGCCGGCGGTCCGTACGAGCGTGGAGTCGCTCCAGGAGGACCTGGGCAAGGCGCTGGCGGCCCCCGGGCCCTCGGTGGTCGTGCTGCCCGCCGTGCTGAGGATGTTCGCTCCGACGCATCTGTAGTGCCGGGTTCCGATCCGTAATGCCGTAATCCGACCAGTTTCTGTCCGCCCGTGACAGAGCTGTGACAGGTTCAGTGGGCAACTTTCCCGTTCGCGACGAGTCATCTCAGGCGGGCGCACCACGGGGGTGCGCTCGCCTCATGACTTTCCGGGGACGGGAACGCTTTGCCCAGACAACTCCGCACATCGCGAATATCCCGCAGAGCGCGCCGCGGCGCGCTCTCCTTGGCCGTAGCCGCGGGCGTGCTCGCGCCGGTCGTCGCGGGTGCCACGCCGGCCTCCGCCGCCGCATCGGTGACCTGCACCTCCAACAAGGCCGGTCTCGCGGCCAAGCTGTCCAAGGACATCACCTCGGCGCTCAGCGGCCGCTCGTCGCTGACGGCCGTGGCCCTGTACGACCGCTCCACCGGCACCAAGTGCGAGCTGCGGGCGACCGACACCTTCGACTCCGCGAGCGTGGTCAAGGCCACCGTGCTGGCGACGCTGCTGTGGGACGCGGGCAAGCAGCACCGCTCGCTCACCTCGAACGAGCGCGCCCTGGCCACCAAGATGATCACCGCGTCGGACAACGACTCGACGACCGCCCTGTGGAAGCAGCTCGGCACCTCCAAGGTGTCCGCGTTCCTCCAGGCCGCCGGGATGACCCAGACGACGCCGGGCTCCGGCGGCTACTGGGGCCTGACCCGGATCACCGCCCGCGACCAGGCCAAGCTGCTCGCGCTGCTGACCTCCCGCAACTCGGTGCTCAGCGACGACGCCCGCGAGTACGAGCTGGGCCTGATGAATCGCGTCCAGTCCGACCAGCGCTGGGGCACCCCCGCGGGCGCCCCGGGCGGTACGACCGTGCAGCTCAAGAACGGCTGGCTGCCGCGCGCCACGCACGGCTGGCGGGTGCACAGCATCGGCGCCTTCACCGACGGCGGCCACGACTACGGCATCGCCGTCCTCACCGAGGACAACAGCTCGATGAGCCAGGGCATCAACACCATCGAGGCCGTCGCCCGCGCCGTCCACGCGGACCTCGGCCGCCCGGCCGAGGGCGGCAAGCCCTGGAACCCGCCGAAGTGGCAGCGGCCGACGGTGGCGAGCGAGGCCATCCCGCCGGTGCCCGAGGCCCCCGCGGGCCGCGACCTCGTCACGACGGTCCGGGGCCGCTAGCCCGACCCGTACGCCCCCGGAAGACCCGCCCGGTCCTAGGACCAGAGGCGGGTCTTTCGCTTCCGAACCGCTTCCAAATGTTGCCGCGGGATGAAATCCGCCGGTGACGGCGTTGGAGCCTTCCGGTGGAGCGGACAAACGGGAGGCAACCAGTGGCGGCGGCAGAGCAGGGGTGGGCACGACGGCTCACCGGGTACGCCTGGCGGTACCGGCGCGATGTCGTGCTGGCGCTCGGGTCGTCGCTCGGCGGCATGGCGGTGATGGCTCTGGTCCCGCTGGCCACCAAGGTGATCATCGACGATGTGATCGGGGCCCACACTCGGTCCCTGGCGGTCTGGACCGGCCTTCTCATAGCCGCGGCGGTCGTCGTGTACGTACTTACGTACATACGCCGCTACTACGGCGGCCGCCTCGCCCTGGACGTCCAGCACGACCTGCGTACCGACATGTACGCGACGATCACCCGGCTCGACGGGCGGCGCCAGGACGAGCTCTCCACCGGCCAGGTCGTCGGCCGGGCCACCAGCGACCTCCAGCTCATCCAGGGCCTGCTCTTCATGTTGCCGATGACCATCGGCAACATCCTGCTCTTCCTGATCTCGCTGGCCGTGATGGCCTGGCTCTCCCCGCTGCTGACCGTGGTCGCGCTGGCCGTGGCGCCCGCGCTGTGGTTCATCGCCCGGCTCAGCCGCACCCGGCTCTTCCCCGCCACCTGGTACGCCCAGGGCCAGGCGGCCGCCGTGGCGGGCGTCGTCGACGGCGCCGTCTCGGGCGTCCGCGTGGTCAAGGGCTTCGGCCAGGAGGACCAGGAGACCGGCAAGCTCCGCGAGGTGGGCCGCAAGCTCTTCGCGGGCCGGCTGCGCACCATCAAGCTGAACTCCCGCTACACCCCGGCCCTCCAGGCCGTCCCCGCGCTCGGCCAGGTGGCCATGCTGGCGCTCGGCGGCTGGCTCGCCACCCGGGGCGAGATCACGCTCGGCACCTTCGTGGCGTTCTCCACCTATCTGGCGCAGCTCGTCGGGCCGGTGCGGATGCTGGCCATGGTGCTCACCGTCGGCCAGCAGGCCCGGGCCGGCGTCGAGCGCGTCCTGGAGCTGATCGACACCGAGCCGTCCATCGCGGACGGCACCAAGGAGCTGCCCGCCGACGCCCCGGCCACCGTCGAGTTCGACGACGTGCGCTTCGGGTATGAGGACGGGCGACCGGTCCTGGACGGCTTCTCCCTGGAGATCCGCCCCGGCGAGACCGTCGCCGTCGTCGGCGCCTCCGGCTCCGGCAAGTCCACCGTCTCGCTGCTGCTGCCGCGCTTCTACGACGTCACCCACGGGGCCGTCCTGGTCGGCGGCCACGACGTGCGCGAGCTGACCCTGGCCTCGCTGCGTGCCGCCATCGGCCTGGTGCCGGAGGACAGCTTCCTCTTCTCCGACACCGTGCGCGCCAACATCGCGTACGGGAAGCCGGACGCCACCCAGGAGGAGATCGAGGCCGCCGCGCGCGCCGCGCAGGCGGACCGCTTCATCTCCGAGCTGCCGGGCGGCTACGACACCACGGTCGGCGAGCACGGCCTGACCCTCTCGGGCGGCCAGCGCCAGCGCGTCGCCCTGGCCCGCGCCATCCTCACCGACCCGCGCCTGCTGGTCCTGGACGACGCCACCTCGGCCGTGGACGCGCGCGTGGAGCACGAGATCCACGAGGCTCTGAAGTCGGTGATGGCCGGGCGCACCACGCTGCTCATCGCCCACCGCCGCTCCACCCTCAACCTCGCGGACCGCATCGCCGTCCTCGACGAGGGCCGCCTGGCGGCGCTTGGCACCCACGAGGAGCTGCAGCGCGACTCGGCGCTCTACCGCCGTCTGCTGACCGACCCCGACGAGCTGGGCGCGGTCTCGCCCGGCCACATCGCGCCGGCCGAGGCGGTGGAGGACCACACCGTACGGGACGAGCTGGACGCCGAGTTCGACGCCGAGCGGGGCATCACACCGCCGCTGTGGATACGCGAGGACAAGCCCGTCTCCTCCGCCCCCGGCGGCATGCCGGCGACCCCCGAGCTCCTCGCCCAGGTCGAGGCGCTGCCCCCGGCCGACGACACCCCGCAGATCGACGAGGCCCGGGCCGTGCAGCCCGAGGAGTCGTACGGGCTGCGCCGTCTGCTGCGCGGCTTCGGCAAGCCGCTGGCCGTCAGCCTCGCGCTCGTCGCGGTCGACGCGGGCATGTCCCTGCTGCTGCCGGTCCTGATCCGGCACGGCATCGACCAGGGCGTCTCCAAGCTGGCGCTGGGTGCGGTGTGGGCGGCCGCGGGCCTGGCCCTGCTGACCGTGGCGATCCAGTGGGCCGCGCAGTTCGGCGAGACCCGGATGACCGGGCGCACCGGCGAGCGCGTCCTCTACAGCCTCCGCCTGAAGATCTTCGCCCAGCTCCAGCGGCTCGGCCTGGACTACTACGAGCGCGAGCTGACCGGCCGGATCATGACCCGGATGACCACCGACGTCGACGCGCTGGCCACCTTCCTCCAGACCGGTCTGGTCACCGCGTTCGTCTCGGTCGTCACCTTCTTCGGCATCATGCTGGCGCTCCTGGTCATCGACCTCCAGCTCGCCCTGGTCGTCTTCGCCACCCTGCCGCCGCTGATCTTCGGCACGTACTTCTTCCGCAAGCAGAGCGTGAAGGCGTACGAGCTGGCCCGCGAGCGGGTCGCGGGGGTCAACGCCGACCTCCAGGAGTCGGTGAGCGGGCTGCGGATCGTCCAGGCCTTCGGCCGCGAGCGCGACGGCGGCGAGCGGTTCGCCGCCCGCAGCGCCGACTACCGCAAGGCCCGTATCCGCGGCCAGTGGCTGATCTCGGTGTACTTCCCGTTCGTCCAGCTCCTGTCGTCGGTCGCGGCGGCCGCGGTGCTGATCGTGGGCGCCCACCGGGTCGACGCGGGCACCCTGACGACCGGCGCGCTCGTCGCGTACCTCCTCTACATCGACCTGTTCTTCGCCCCCGTACAGCAGCTCTCGCAGGTCTTCGACGGCTACCAGCAGGCGGCCGTCTCGCTGAAGCGCATCCAGGAGCTGCTGCGCGAGCCGACCTCCACGGCGACGGCCGACGAGCCGCTGGACGTGCTGTCCCTGCGCGGCGAGATCGCCTTCGAGGACGTCGACTTCGCGTACGGCGACAAGGAGGAGGCGCTGTCGGGCGTGAGCCTGCGGATCCCGGCCGGGCAGACCGTCGCCTTCGTCGGCGAGACCGGCGCGGGCAAGTCGACACTGGTCAAGCTGGTCGCGCGGTTCTACGACCCGACCGGCGGCCGGGTCACCGCCGACGGCACCGACCTGCGCTCGCTCGACATCACCGCCTACCGCCACCGCCTCGGCGTCGTCCCGCAGGAGGCGTACCTGTTCGCCGGGACCGTCCGGGACGCCATCGCCTACGGGCGGCCCGACGCCACCGACGCCCAGGTCGAGGCGGCGGCCCGCGCGGTCGGCGCGCACGACATGATCGCCACCCTGGACGGCGGCTACCTCCACGAGGTGGCCGAGCGCGGCCGCAACCTCTCGGCCGGACAGCGCCAGCTGATCGCGCTGGCCCGCGCCGAGCTCGTCGACCCGGACGTCCTGCTCCTCGACGAGGCCACCGCGGCCCTGGACCTGGCCACCGAGGCCCAGGTCAACCAGGCCACCGACCGGCTCACCGGCCGCCGCACCACCCTGGTCGTCGCCCACCGCCTCACCACGGCCGCCCGCGCGGACCGGGTCGTGGTGATGGACCACGGCCGGGTCGTCGAGGACGGCACCCACGACGAACTCCTCGCCCAGGACGGCCGGTACGCGAGCCTGTGGCGCACCTTCATCGGCGAGGACGAGCCCGCGGCGGTGTGAGCGGCTCTGAGTACGCGTACGTACGGAAATGAGTACCGGGGACGGTCCGCGCGGCGGGCCGTCCCCGGTTTGATCGGGGGCATGACCACGAACACCGGGTCCGAGCCCGCCCCGACCCCGACGACCTCCCTGCCCCGGCTGCGCTCGGCGGCCGTGCTCTCGGCGGTCGGGCTGATCCCGGCGGTGGTTCTCGCGGTGCTCGTCGTGGCCAGCTCGGACCGGTTCTCCCGGTGTCTGACCTACGGCGACTACTACCCGGACTGCCGCCACCACGGGGTCGGCGGCAGTCCGCTCGGCTGGGCCCTCGCCGTCGCCGGTCTCGCCCTCGTCCTCGTACTGGCCGTGCCCGACCGCGCCCGGCGCGTCAAGGAGCTGCGGACGGCGGGCCTGTGCGTCCAGCTCTTCGCGGAGCTGACCTTCCTCGCGATGCTGCTCAGCAACGCCTGACGGGACCGCCCCGCTCCCCGCGCAACCGCGGGTAGCCCCCGCGCGTCCGTACTCACATACGCTCATGTGACGGAAGGGGGTAAGCGTGTTCGGTGGGGGAACGCGGGGGCTGCGCGGGCGGGCCGGGCCGGGTCTGGCCGTGCTCCTGGCGACGGCTGCCCTGACCGTGCTCGGGCCGGGTGCGGGGAGCGCCGACGCGGCGGCCGCGTGCGGCGGGCGGCAGGTCAAGACGGTCAAGTTCGCCACCGGCGAGCTGCGGGTCTACAAGACGCACGGCTACGCGTGCGCGATCGCGGTCGCCAAGCCGTCCGGCGTCAGACGGCAGATGTCGGTGACCATCCAGGCGCGCGGCGGCGGCCCGGTCTCGGACAGCGGCCGGTTCACCCGGCAGGCGGGCCCGGTCTCGGTGCACGCGATCAACCGCTGTGTACGGGCGTCGGGTTCGGTGGCGGGCAGCGGCGGCTCCACGGGCTGGATCCTGTGTTGAGCGGGCCTTGAGCAGAGGATGACAACGCTGCCATAACACCGCGGCGGGACAATTGGGTCTGGTGGTGCGGGTGTTGCCCCGCTAGGTTCACGACGATCGCGTCACGTCGTGACCCCAGGGGAGAGTGCATGCGCAAGACGCTCAGATGGCTTCTTTCACTCGTCGTGCTCATAGGCACGGTGAGTGTGGCGGGAGCCACGGCAGGGGCGGCCTCCGCCGCCGAGCCGGACATAAAGGACCGCATCCTGGCGATACCCGGGGTGAGTCTCATCGAGGAGAAGCCGTACCCCGGCTACCGGTACTTCGTCCTCAACTTCACCCAGCAGGTGGACCACCACAACCGCGCCGCGGGCACCTTCCAGCAGCGGATCACCCTGCTGCACAAGGACACCGGCCGCCCGACGGTCATGTACACCAGCGGCTACAACGTGTCGACCAACCCGAGCCGCTCCGAGCCGACCCAGATCGTGGACGGCAACCAGGTCTCGGTCGAGTACCGCTACTTCACCCCGTCCCGGCCCGCCCCGGCGGACTGGAACAAGCTGGACATCTGGCAGGCGGCCAGCGACCAGCACAGCATCTTCGAGGCCCTGAAGCCGGTGTACAGCAAGAACTGGCTGACGACCGGCGGCTCGAAGGGCGGGATGACGGCGACGTACTACAAGCGCTTCTATCCCAAGGACATGGACGGCGTGGTGGCGTACGTCGCCCCCAACGACGTCGTGAACAACGAGGACTCGGCGTACGACCGCTTCTTCCGGAACGTCGGCACCAAGGAGTGCCGCGACAAGCTGGAGGCGGTGCAGCGCGAGGCGCTGGTGCGCCGCAAGCCGCTGGAGGCCAAGTACGCGGAGTACGCGAAGGCCAACGGCTACACCTTCACCACGACCGGCTCCCTCGACAAGGCGTACGAGGCGGTCGTGCTCGACTACGTGTGGGGGTTCTGGCAGTACAGCCTGCTGTCGGACTGCGGCACCATCCCGGCGGACGCGCCGCACGCGACCGACCAGGCGATCTGGGACTCGGTCGACACGATCTCCGGCTTCTCGTTCTACACGGACCAGGGCCTGGAGCCGTACACGCCGTACTACTACCAGGCGGGTACGCAGCTCGGCTCGCCCACCATCGAGCAGCCCTGGCTCGGCGGTCTGAGCCGCTACGGCTACCAGCCCCCGCGCCACTTCGTCCCGCGCTCCATCCCGATGCGCTTCCACCCGGCGGCGATGCCGCAGGTCGACACCTGGGTCCGGCACCACGCCGACCAGATGCTGTACGTGTACGGCCAGAACGACCCGTGGGGCGCGGAGCGCTTCCGCCTCGGAGCGGGGACGCGTGACTCGTACGTGTTCACGGTCGCGGGCGGCAACCACGGCTCGAAGGTGGCGGGCCTGGCGGCCGAGCAGAAGGCGACGGCGACGTCGGCGATCCTGCGCTGGGCGGGCGTGCCCGCGACGACCGCGACCCAGGCCAAGCCCCTGGCGCGTTACGACGCGGTCCTGGACCGCCAGTCCGTCGAGCGCGAGCCGACGCTGCGGCCGTAGGGGCCCGGGGTTCGTCTGCGGGTGAGTGGGGGCTGGTCGCGCAGTTCCCCGCGCCCCTGGATGCGCCCCTTCGGGGCGCCCAGGGGATGCCGCGTAGCGGCATTTAAGGGGCGCGGGGAACTGCGCGAGCAACCCGGCACGGTCCGCAGACGAACGGAGACTCCCCCGGAGGGTTTCGGGAAGGGGTGGGGTGGGGCGATCACAGCCGTCGCGCGCACCCCACCCCCTCCCCGGCCCCCGGCAGCTCCACGTACAGCGCCGTCGACGCGGGGCAGTCGGGGCGGCGGGGGACCGCGGAAGTCACCCTGTACTCCGGTGGGTTGGCGCCCGATCCGTCGCACGGCGTCTCCTTCACCTGGTCCGCCCCCGCGTGGAACACGCAGTCGCCGACCACCGTGAAGGGGCCGCCGCCCATCCCCGGGTCGCCCGGGTGCGGCGCCTCCAGGTTGCGCATACAGGCGTAGCCCGAGGCGCCCTCGCCCCCGATGTACAGCACGAAGTCCGTGTTCAGCGGGCATCCCGCCGCCCCGGCCGCCCGGGTCCCCTCGCTGCGCACGGAGACCTGTGCCACCGCGCGCTCGCTGGTGCACGGCACCTCGCGGAACGCCTGCCCCCGCGCCGCGCAGTCCCCGGGCCCGAGGAACGTGGCGCCGTAGGACGGTGTGGGGGCCGAGGCCGGGGGAGCCGGGGCGGCCGGTGCCCGCTGGCAGCCCGTCAGCAGCAGCGTCCCGGCCCAGAGCGCGGCCGAAACGGCCCGAACCAGTCTTGCGGCACCGTACTCGTACATGTCGGACCCCCCGCACCAGCGTGACCGCTCACCGCGAAAACACGCCAGAGGGCCCGAGGGTTATCTCTGGTACGACAGCCCGTATCCGATCGGATACAGCACCCGGGCCGGATCGTCCCCGCGTGGCACCGCCACCGGCAGCCGCCCGGCAGGCTCCGCCCGGCCCGCCAGGACCCGTACCGCCGCCCGCAGTTCGACGTCCGTCCAGGAGTAGGCGGCGAGCGAGGCCGTGTACCCGCTGAGGTGGGCGATGTCGTACGGGTTGCGGATCGCGAGGTGCACCACCGGCACACCGGTCGCGCCGAGCGCCGCCACCAGCCGGGCCTGTGCCCCGCCCGGCCCCGCGTTGTACGTGCCCACCACCACCGCGTCCTTGCCCCGCGCCGCCGCCACCGCCGCGTCGATCTGCGCCTGCGAGGGCAGGGTTCCGGTCGACAGTGCGGTCGCGGTGAAGCCCAGTTCGGCCAGGGCCTTGGCCAGGACGGCCGTCGGAGGCCCGGTCGTCCCGGACGGCGACGCCGGGTCCGCGCCCACGACCAGCACGTTCCGATGGCTTCGCCGCGACAGCGGGAGCAGCCCGCCCGTGTTGACGAGCAGGGTCGTCGTCCGCTCGGCCACCGCGTCGGCGGCGGCGAGGTGCGGCCGGGTGCCGACCACCCGGTCCACGCCGGGCCCCGACACGTACGGATGGCTGAACAGGCCGCGCCGCTCCTTGAGTTCAAGGATCCGCAGGATCGATTCGTCGAGCCGGGCCGTGCTGATCTCGCCACTGGTGACCGCCGCCATCACACCGTTCCAGGCCACCGCCAGGTCCGGCGGGTTGAGCAGCTGGTCGGCCCCGGCCTTCAGGGCGAGCACCGGCACCCGGTCGTCGCCGTACTTGTCCCGTACGCCCTGCATACCGAGCGAGTCGGTGACGATCACCCCGCGGTAGCCGAGCTCCTCGCGCAGGATCCCGGTGAGGATCGGGTGCGACAGCGTCGCCGGGTCGTTGGTCGCGTCCAGCGCCGGGAACTGGATGTGCGCCGTCATGATCGAGTCGATCCCGGCGGCGACCGCGGCCCGGAACGGCGGCGCGTCCAGCTCCTCCCACTGCTGACGGGTGTGGGTGATCACCGGGATGCCGGTGTGGCTGTCGACCGTGGTGTCGCCGTGCCCGGGGAAGTGCTTGGCGGTCGCGGCGATCCCCGCTTCCTGGTAGCCGCGCACCTCCGCCGCCACCATCCGGGCGACCGCCGCCGGGTCGGCGCCGAAGGAGCGGACGCCGATGACCGGGTTGGCCGGGTTGACGTTCACATCGGCGTCGGGGGAGTAGTTCTGCCGGATCCCCAGCGCGCGCAGCTCGGCCCCGGCGACCCGCCCGACCGTACGGGCGTCGCGCGTCGAGCCCCCGGCGCCCAGCGCCATCGCGCCCGGGAAGAGGGTGGCGGGGTGGCCGACCCGGCAGACGATGCCGTGCTCCTGGTCGGTGGCGATGAGCAGCGGCACGGGCGTGGGCTGGGACAGGCCTGCCCGCTGGATGCCGTTGGAGAGGTCGGCGATCTGGTGCGGGTCGCGGGTGTTGTGCGCCCAGGTGAAGTAGATGATGCCGCCGACGTGGTACTTGGCGATGAGCTCGGCGGCGGTGCGCACGCCCGTCTCGCTCATGTTGGCGTCGATGTCGGCCTGGTCGGGCGCGGTCGCGGAGTGTCCGTACACCCGCATCACGAAGAGCTGGCCGACCTTCTCCGCCGGGGACATCCGGGAGACGATCCGGCGCAGGCGGTCATTCGGGGCGCGGCGCGCCTCGGCGTACGCGGGGAGCGCGGGCCCGACGGCGGCCGCGGCGGCCGTCGCGGCGGCGGTGGTGAGGAGGGTGCGTCTGGAGGTGCGGTGCGACACGGGCACTCCATCCCTAGGTCTGGAAGAAACTTCCAAACCGAACGGATAACCGGAAAGTTATTGCCGGTCAAGGGGGCGCGCACCGCCGGACCCGGAAAAGGAGGGGGCGGCCGCCACCGGCGCAGTCGGAGGGGGGCGCACCGGTGGCGGCTGTGCTGCCGGCCGCAGGCGGTTGGAGAGGGGAGTCGGCCGTTCGCAGCCAGCAGCGAGGACCGACACCGCTCTGCGGAGACTCACCGGCAGTACGGCACTTGGACGGAGCCCGCCACCGCGGGGTTCCCGGCCATGGCGCGTTCCGGGAAAAGGTACGGAACCGGGCGTCGGGGGTTGGGGGTTCGGGTGGGTCAGGGGCGGACGGGCGGCGCTGGCGTCGCGGTCCCCGCGAGCAGCGCGGCCAGCCGTTCCCGACCGGCCGTCAGCAGCCCGGGCAGCTCCGCCGCGTCCGGGTACCAGCGCTTCTCGTACTCCCAGCACAGCCAGCCGTCCGGGTCGAGCGGCGCCAGGCAGTCCGCCAGCGGCAGCACCCCGGCGCCCAGCGGCAGCGGGGTGGTGTCCTGGGCCGAGGCGATGTCCTTGACCTGGACGTATCCCAGGTGCGGGGCGAGCGCCGCGTACGACTCGGCCGGGCTCTCGCCGCCGAGCCAGGTGTGCATCACGTCCCACAGCGCGCCGGCCGCGGGCGCGCCGACCCGGTCCAGGACGCGGGCGACGGCCGCGCCGGTGCGGTGCGAGTCATGCGTTTCGAGCAGGACCCGCACCCCCCGGTCGGCGGCGAGCGCGGCCACCGACCGCAGCCGCCGCACGGCGACGCCGTCGTCCTCGGGGCCGCCCCGGCCGCCGGGGAAGACGCGTACGTACGAGGCGCCGAGGTCGTACGCGAGGTCCACCAGCGCGTCCAGCCGCTCGGCGTCGTCGGGGTCGGCCACGCGCGCGTACCCGGCGACGGTGAGCACGCGGACGCCGTGCGCCGCGAACTCAGCGGCCACGTCCGCCCGTTGGCGCGCGCCGATGCCGGGGTGCACCGGCTCCTCGGGGTGGGCGCGGAGCTCGACGCCGTGGTAGCCGTGCGCGACGGCGAGGCGGACGACGTCGGGGACGGGGAGGCCGGGCACCCCGAGGGTGGAGAACGCGTACCGCACGCCGCTCACCGGTCCGCCAGGCCCAGGTCCCCCGGACGGGGGTCCCGCAGGACGGGCTCGGGGCGCGGTGGGGCGGAGTGTGTGTCGGCCACGGGGCCAGTATGCCGGGCGGACGTCACCGTACGGAGGACCCGGAGGGCTCCACCGATCCGTCTGGCGAGACCGGGCCACCCCGCACCACCGCCCCGAACCGCTCCACGGTCTCCCGCAGCACCTCCACCCCCTTGCGTCCCCACAGCCCCTCGTTGAACAGCTCGACCTCCACGGGGCCCGGGTAGCCCGCCGCGTCCACCCGCTCGCACCACCCCCACAGGTCGATCACGCCGTCCCCGAGCTGGCCGCGCCCGGTCAGGACACCGGCGGGCAACGGCGTGATCCAGTCCGCCAGTTGGAAGGAGTGGATGCGCCCGCCCGCCCCGGCGCGGGCCACGGCGGCCGGGGCCAGGTCGTCCCACCAGACGTGGTAGGTGTCGACGACGACCCCCACCTCCTCGGCCGGGAACCGTTCGGCGAGCTCCAGGGCCTGGCCGAGGGTGGACACGACACAGCGGTCCGAGGCGTACATCGGGTGCAGCGGCTCGATCGCCAGGCGTACGCCCCGGGCGCGCGCGTACGGCCCGAGCTCGGCCAGGGCGTCGGCGACCCGCTCCCTCGCCCCGGCCAGGTCCCGGCTGCCCTCCGGCAGTCCGCCCGAGACCAGCACCAGCGTGTCCGTGCCCAAGGTCGCCGCCTCGTCGATCGCCGCCCGGTTGTCGTCGAGCGCACGTACGCGCGCGTGGGGCTCGCTCGCCGTGAAGAAGCCGCCCCGGCACAGCGTGGTGACGCTCAGCCCGGCGTCCCGGACGAGCCGCGCGGCCGCCTCGACGCCGTACGCCCGGACGGGCTCGCGCCACAGCCCGACGCCCGGTACGCCCGACTCCGCACACGCGTCGACGAGTTCGGGCAGCGAGAGCTGCTTCACGGTCATCTGGTTGATGCTGAGACGGGAGAGGTACATGGGATCGAGGGGGATCATGAGGTGACTCCGTAGACCGTGAGCAGGGTGCGCATACGGGACTCGGCCGCCTCCGGGTCCGGGAACAGGCCCAGACCGTCGGCCAGTTCGTACGCCCGCGCCAGATGCGGCAGCGAGCGGGCCGACTGGAGGCCGCCGACCATCGTGAAGTGGTCCTGGTGGCCCGCCAGCCAGGCGAGCAGGACCACACCCGTCTTGTAGAAGCGGGTCGGCGCCCCGAAGAGGTGGCGGGCGAGCTCGACGGTCGGGTCCAGACGCTTGCGGAAGCCCGCGGGATCGCCCGCGTCCAGCGCCCGTACCGCGTCCGCGGCCACCGGGCCCAGCGGGTCGAAGATCCCCAACAGGGCGTGGCTGAAGCCCTGTTCGTCGCCCTCGATCAGCTCGGGGTAGTGGAAGTCGTCGCCCGTGTAGCACTTCACGCCGTCCGGCAGGCGCCGTCTGAGCTCCACCTCCCGGCGGGCGTCGAGCAGCGACACCTTGACCCCGTCGACCTTCTCCGCGTGGGCCGCGACGATCCCCAGGAACGCCTCGGTGGCCGTGTCGAGGTCGGGCGAGCCCCAGTACCCGGCGAGCGCCGGGTCGAACATCGGGCCGAGCCAGTGCAGGATCACCGGCCGGGCGGTCTGCTCCAACAGCCGCCCGTACACCGCCGGATAGTCCTCCGGGCCGCGCGCCACCGCCGCCAGCGCCCGCGAAGCCATCAGGATCGCCTGGGCTCCGACGCCTTCGACGAGGGCGAGCTGCTCCTCGTAAGCGGCCGTCACCTCGGGAAGCGAGGCGCCCGGGGAGAGCTGGTCGGTGCCCGCCCCGCAGGCGATCCGCCCGCCGACCTCCCGCGCCTCGGCGGCCGAGCGCCGGATCAGCTCGGCGGCCCCGGCCCAGTCCAGGCCCATGCCGCGCTGTGCGGTGTCCATCGCCTCCGCGACACCGAGTCCGTGCGACCACAGATGGCGGCGGAAGGCGAGCGTGGTCTCCCAGTCGACGGCCGCCGGTCCCTCGGGCGCGGTGTCGGCGTACGGGTCGGCGACGACGTGCGCCGCCGAGAAGACCGTACGGGAGGTGAGCGGGCCGCCCGGGGCGACGACGACCGGGTCCCGGCGCGGCTCGTACCGTACGAGCTCCCCGCCCGCGCGCGGCAGCAGCAGGCTCACAGCGCGATCTCCGGCACCTCGATACGACGGCCCTCGGCCGAGGACCGCAGCCCCAGCTCGGCCAGCTGCACTCCGCGCGCGCCCGCCAACAGGTCCCAGCGATAGGGGGTGTTGAGGGCCACATGGCGCAGGAAGAGCTCCCACTGGGCCTTGAAGCCGTTGTCGAACCCGCTGTCGGGCCCGGTGTTGTCCGGCACCTCCAGCCACTGCTCGCGGAACGGCTCGGTCGCGGGCAGGTCCGGGTTCCACACCGGCTTGGGGGTCGCGGCGCGGTGCTGGGCGCGGCAGGTGCGCAGGCCCGCCACCGCCGAGCCCTCGGTGCCGTCCACCTGGAACTCGACCAGCTCGTCCCGGTGCACGCGGACCGCCCAGGAGGAGTTGATCTGGGCGACCGCGCCGCCCTCCAGCTGGAAGATCCCGTACGCGGCGTCGTCGGCGGTCGCGTCGTACGGCTTGCCGCCCTCGTCCCAGCGCTGCGGCACATGCGTGGTCGCCAGCGCCTGTACGGAGGTGACGCGGCCGAAGAGCTCGTGCAGCACGTACTCCCAGTGCGGGAACATGTCGACGACGATGCCGCCGCCGTCCTGGGCGCGGTAGTTCCACGACGGGCGCTGGGCGCTCTGCCAGTCGCCCTCGAAGACCCAGTAGCCGAACTCGCCCCGCACCGACAGGATCCGCCCGAAGAAGCCGCCGTCGACCAGCCGCTTCAGCTTCAGCAGGCCCGGCAGAAAGAGCTTGTCCTGGACTACGCCGTGCTTGATCCCGGCGTCCCGGGCGAGCCGGGCCAGCTCCAGGGCGCCGGACAGGCCGGTCGAGGTGGGCTTCTCGGTGTAGACGTGCTTGCCCGCCGCGATCGCCCTGGCGATCGACTCCTGGCGGGCGGAGGTGACCTGGGCGTCGAAGTAGATCTCCACGGTGTCGTCGGCGAGCACGGCGTCCAGGTCGGTGGACCAGTGGGCCAGGCCGTGCCGCTCGGCGATCGCCCGCAGCGCGGGCTCGCGGCGGCCCACCAGGACGGGCTCGGGCCACAGGACCGTGCCGTCGCCGAGGTCCAGGCCGCCCTGGTCGCGCAGGGCGAGCAGGGAGCGTACGAGGTGCTGGCGGTAGCCCATGCGGCCGGTGACGCCGTTCATGGCGATCCGTACGGTCCGGCGTGCGGGTGTGGGTGTCATCTGAAGCCCCTTCAATCCCCTCGGCCCCTTCCGTACCGGCCGGCGGGGCACGGTGATCCAGCGGTGATCTACTGGTAACAGCGGTAGCAAGCGCTTTCTATCGAGGGGGACGCTAGCCTGCGCACAGCGCCGCCGACAAGAGGCGCGCGGCGGACCACCCCAAGTGCCCAAGAGACGTGCCCGGAGGCAGAGATGACAGCGACCCTCGCGGATGTGGCGGCGCGCGCCCGGGTGTCCCCGGCGACCGTCTCGCGGGTGCTCAACGGCAACTATCCGGTCGCCGCGGCCACCCGCGAGCGCGTCCTGCGAGCCGTCGACGAACTGGACTACGTCCTGAACGGGCCCGCGAGTTCGCTCGCCGCCGCCACCTCCGACCTGGTCGGCATACTCGTCAACGACATCGCCGACCCCTTCTTCGGCATCATGGCGGGCGCCGCCCAGTCGGAGATCGGGGGCGGCCCCGGGACCCGCGAGAAGCTGGCCGTGGTCTGCAACACGGGGGGCTCGCCGGAGCGCGAACTCACCTACCTCACCCTGCTCCAGCGCCAGCGCGCGGCGGCGGTCATCCTCACCGGCGGCGCCCTGGAGGACCCCGACCACGCGGCGGCGGTCGCGGCGAAGCTGAGTCGGCTGGCGGAGGCGGGGGCGCGGATCGTGCTGTGCGGGCGCCCGCCGCTGGTGCTTCCCGGGGCCGGAGCCGGGGCCGAGGCCCTGCCCGCCGGGCCCGTCGCGGCGACGCTCACCTTCGACAACCGGGGCGGCAGCCGACGGCTGACGGAGCATCTGCTGGCGCTCGGCCACCGCCGCATCGGCTATGTCGCGGGCCCCGAGGAGCGCACCACGACCCGGCACCGCGTCGAGGGCCACCTGGCCGCGCTCGCGGACGCGGGCGTGGCGCCCGGCCCGCTCGTCCACGGCTCGTACGACCGCCGCTCCGGCTATGACGCGACCATCGAACTCCTGCGCCTCGACCCGTCGTTGACGGCCGTGGTGGCCGCCAACGACACGGTCGCGCTGGGCGCCTGCGCGGCCCTGCGCGACCGCGGCCTTTCCATCCCGGACGACGTCTCGGTGGCGGGCTTCGACGACCTCCCGTTCAGCACGGACGCGGTCCCCGCCCTGACGACGGTACGGCTGCCGCTGTACGAGGCGGGGGCGCGGGCGGGCCGGCTCGCGATGGGCAGGGAGCCGGTGCCGCCGGGCGGGATCGCCACGGTGCACGGCGAGTTGATGGTCCGGGGCTCGACGGGACGTACGCGCGCGTAGAGGACGTACGCCGGTCTTCGGCGGGGCCCAACTCGGTGCCGGATTCCCGCCAGCGAGCGGGGCCGCGGCGAACCAGGATCGTGTGCACGGCCTCCGGTTCGCCCGTCCGGGGCGAGGGCCGCACCCGAGGAGACAATCCCATGGACCTGCAACTTTCCGGCCGTTCCGCACTTGTCACCGGTGCCTCGAAGGGCATCGGCCTCGCGGTGGTGCGCACGCTCCTTGACGAGGGCGCACGGGTGGTCGCGGTGTCCCGCCGCACCAGCCCGGAGCTGGAGAAGCTGGCCCGCCCCGAGCTCGTCCACGTGGCGGCCGACCTCATGGACCCCGAGGCCCCCGCGCGCGTGGTGGCCCGTACCGTCGAGGAGTTCGGCGGCCTGGACATCCTGGTCAACAACGCGGGCGGCCCGCCGCCTGGCGTGAGCCTGCCGCGCACGTCGTTCCTGGACGCGCCGGAGGCGGACTGGGCCGCGATCTTCGAGTTCAACCTGTTCTCGGCGGTACGGGCGGTTCGCGCGGCCCTGCCGCACCTGCTCGCCGAGGGCGGCGGCGCCGTCGTCAACGTCTCGACGGGCCTGGCGCGTCAGCCCGCGGTCGGCAACGCGGAGTACGGCGCGGCGAAGGCGGCCCTGACCAACTTCACGAAGGTCCTGTCGGAGGAGTACGCCCCGCAGGGCGTCCGCTTCAACACGGTGTCGCCGGGGGCGGTACGGACGGCGTGGTGGACCGAGGAGGGCGGCGCGGCGGACGTCATCGCGGCGATGGCGGGCTCGGACCGCGACACGGTGATGGACACCCTGGCCCCCCAGATGATGAACGTCTCCACGGGCCGCCTGGTGACCCCCGAGGAGATAGCGGACGCGGTGGCCCTGCTGGTGTCCCCGAGGTCGGGCAGCACGACGGGGGCGGACTTCGTGGTGGACGGGGGGTATCTGAAGGGGGTGTGACCCCGTAGGGGTCTCTGGGGCCCAGGGGTACGGCCCTGGTGGGCCAGGGCCCAGGGGCGCGGTCCTGGTGGGCTAGGGCGCGGGGTGGGGTCCCGGTGGGCTATCTGGGCCCCTTGCCCGCCGCCCCCCGCTTGCTCAGTACCGCCAGCACCACCGGGACCAGCAGCTCAAGTCCCCGCGTGACCGTCGCGACCGGGAGGCCCGTCTTCTTCGCGACCGCCGTGGCCACCGGCTTCGTCGCCTTCGCCAGGACCCCGGCCGCCAGGCCGCCGCCGACCGCCCCGAGACCGCCGAGCGTGGCCACACCCTGCAGGGGCGCGTCCTCGGGCCGGGCGTCCGGCGGGGGCGCCGCCGCCTCCGACGCCACCGCGTCCGGGGGCAGCCCGTCCGCCAGCTCGGCGGCCGCGGACTCCACGACGTGCTGGGCGCCGGCCGGATCCGTGCCGAGCTGCTGGGCGAGCTGCTGCAGCCCGTCGTCCCCCAGCTCATCCAGTACATCCTTTTTGAAGCTGGAATCGTCACTCATGGGTGAAACGCTACGATCACCCCCCTTTGTCGGCACGTCGAGATTCCGGAAAAATTACTGCCCGCAGTCGTACAACCCTTGTGGCGTGACGGGTGTCTTACTTTGCGTCGGCGTTCCAGGGGAGGGATCCGGGGGGATCCGAGGGAATGTCGACTGGGGAGGGACAGGGGAGGGAATCGAGGGGCCCGGTCATACGGACCGGGCCCCCTTGAATTCCGGCGGCCGTCCAACAGCCGCCCCCCACCGGAAAGTTATCCACAGGCATCCCGCGGTGTCCGAGCCCACCGGTAGCGTCGGATCATGTCCAATCTCGCGGTGCTCGAAGGGGTCCTGGAGCGGATCACTTACGCCAACGAGGAGAACGGCTACACGGTCGCCCGGGTCGACACCGGGCGCGGCGGTGGCGATCTCCTCACGGTGGTCGGCTCGCTGCTCGGCGCGCAGCCGGGCGAGTCGCTGCGGATGGAGGGCCGCTGGGGCTCGCATCCGCAGTACGGCAAGCAGTTCACCGTGGAGAACTACACGACCGTGCTGCCCGCCACCATCCAGGGCATCCGGCGCTACCTCGGCTCGGGCCTGATCAAGGGCATCGGCCCCCGCATCGCCGACCGCATCGTGGAGCACTTCGGCACGGACACGCTCGACGTCATCGAGCAGCAGCCGGGGCGCCTCGTGGAAGTGCCCGGCCTCGGCCCCAAGCGCACCAAGCTCATCGGAGCCGCCTGGGAGGAGCAGAAGGCCATCAAGGAAGTGATGGTCTTCCTCCAGGGGGTCGGCGTCTCCACCTCCATCGCCGTGCGCATCTACAAGAAGTACGAGGACGCCTCGATCTCCGTGGTGAAGAACCAGCCCTACCGGCTGGCCGCCGACGTCTGGGGCATCGGCTTCCTCACCGCCGACCGCATCGCCCAGGCCGTCGGCATCCCGCACGACAGCCCGGAACGCGTCAAGGCCGGCTTGCAGTACGCACTGTCCCAGTCCACCGACCAGGGCCACTGCTTCCTGCCCGAGGAGCAGCTCATCGCGGACTCGGTGAAGCTCCTCCAGGTCGACACGGGCCTGGTGATCGACTGCCTGGCCGAGCTGGTCGCCGAGGAAGGTGTCGTCCGCGAGCCGGTCCCGGGCCCGGTGGGCGGTGCCGAGCGGGTCAACGCCGTCTATCTGGTCCCCTTCCACCGCGCCGAGCTCTCCCTCGCCGCCCAGGTCGTCCGGCTGCTGCGTACCGGCGAGGACCGGATGCCGGGCTTCCAGGACGTGGACTGGGACCGGGCCCTGTCCTGGCTCGCCGCGCGCACCGGCGCCGAGCTCGCCCCCGAGCAGCAGGACGCCGTGCGGCTCGCCCTGACCAGCAAGGTCGCGGTGCTCACCGGCGGCCCCGGCTGCGGCAAGTCCTTCACCGTGCGCTCCGTCGTCGAGCTCGCCCGGGCCAAGAAGGCCAAGGTGGTGCTCGCCGCGCCCACCGGCCGCGCCGCCAAGCGGCTCGCCGAGCTCACCGGCGCCGACGCGTCGACGGTGCACCGCCTGCTGGAGCTGCGACCGGGCGGCGACGCGGCGTACGACAAGGACCGCCCGCTCGACGCCGATCTGGTGGTGGTCGACGAGGCCTCGATGCTCGATCTGCTGCTCGCCAACAAGCTGGTGAAGGCGGTCGCCCCGGGCGCGCACCTGCTGATGGTCGGCGACGTGGACCAACTGCCCTCGGTCGGCGCCGGCGAGGTGCTGCGCGATCTGCTCGCCGAGGGCGGGCCGGTGCCGAGGGTGCGCCTCACCAGGATCTTCCGCCAGGCTCAGCAGTCCGGCGTGGTCACCAACGCCCATCGCATCAACTCCGGCGTCCCGCCGCTCACCCAGGGCCTCAGCGACTTCTTCCACTTCGTGGAGGAGGAGACCGAGGACGCCGGGCGGCTCACGGTGGACGTGGCGGCGCGGCGCATCCCCGCGAAGTTCGGCCTCGACCCCCGGCGGGACGTCCAGGTGCTCGCCCCGATGCACCGAGGCCCGGCCGGCGCGGGCAACCTCAACGGCCTCCTCCAGCAGGCCATCACCCCGGCCCGCCCCGATCTGCCGGAGAAGCGGTTCGGCGGCCGGGTGTTCCGGGTGGGCGACAAGGTCACGCAGATCCGGAACAATTACGAGAAGGGCAAGAACGGTGTCTTCAACGGCACCGTCGGCGTGGTGACCGCGCTCGACCTGGACGAACAGCGCCTGACGGTGCTGACGGACGAGGACGAGGAGGTGCCGTACGACTTCGACGAACTGGACGAGCTGGCCCATGCGTACGCGGTGACGATCCACCGCTCGCAGGGCAGTGAATACCCGGCGGTGGTGATCCCGGTCACCACGGGCGCCTGGATGATGCTTCAGCGGAACCTGCTCTACACGGCGGTCACCCGCGCCAGAAAACTCGTCGTACTGGTGGGGTCCCGCAAGGCGATCGGCCAGGCAGTGCGTACGGTTTCCGCAGGCAGACGCTTTACCGCACTCGCTCACCGGCTGTCAGGGGGCGGTTTGGTGTGAAACATCACCTGGGGCTTCCAGAACCGGGGCGAAGGGGGCAGGATGAGCAGGTTGACGGCACTGAGTGCCGCTAATAAGCCCAACGGGCGACCCCGAGTGCACTCTGCTGAGCCAAGTGGGGGATGGTAGAGACAGTCAGGGCACCTCGAAGAAGAGGCACTACGTCGGTGAGGGATGACGTGAGCGAGAACGCTAACAACGCTGTAGTACTGCGGTTCGGCGATGGCGAGTACACCTACCCGGTGATCGACAGCACCGTCGGCGACAAGGGCTTCGACATCGGGAAGCTCCGGGCCCAGACCGGTCTCGTGACCCTGGACAGCGGATACGGCAATACGGCCGCCTATAAATCCGCGGTCACCTACCTCGACGGCGAACAGGGCATCCTGCGCTACCGCGGCTACCCGATCGAGCAGCTGGCGGAGCGCTCGACCTTCCTGGAGGTCGCGTACCTGCTCATCAACGGTGAGCTGCCGACGGTCGACCAGCAGTCGACGTTCAAGAGCGAGATCACCCAGCACACGCTGCTGCACGAGGACGTCAAGCGCTTCTTCGACGGCTTCCCGCGGGACGCCCACCCGATGGCGATGCTCTCCTCGGTCGTCTCCGCGCTGTCCACCTTCTACCAGGACAGCCACAACCCGTTCGACGAGAAGCAGCGTCACCTCTCGACGATCCGCCTGCTCGCCAAGCTTCCGACGATCGCGGCGTACGCGTACAAGAAGTCGATCGGCCACCCGTTCGTCTACCCGCGCAACGACCTCGGCTACGTCGAGAACTTCCTGCGGATGACGTTCTCGGTCCCGGCGCAGGAGTACGAGCTGGACCCGGTCGTCGTCTCGGCGCTCGACAAGCTGCTGATCCTGCACGCGGACCACGAGCAGAACTGCTCGACCTCGACGGTCCGCCTGGTCGGCTCGTCGCAGGCCAACATGTTCGCCTCGATCTCGGCGGGCATCTCGGCGCTGTGGGGCCCCCTGCACGGTGGCGCCAACCAGTCGGTCCTGGAGATGCTGGAAGGCATCCAGGCCAACGGCGGCGACGTCGACTCCTTCATCCGCAAGGTGAAGAACAAGGAGGACGGCGTCCGTCTGATGGGCTTCGGCCACCGGGTCTACAAGAGCTTCGACCCGCGCGCGAAGATCATCAAGGCTGCCGCGCACGACGTCCTGTCGGCCCTCGGCAAGTCCGACGAGCTGCTCGACATCGCGCTGAAGCTGGAAGAGCACGCGCTCTCCGACGACTACTTCGTCTCGCGCAACCTGTACCCGAACGTGGACTTCTACACGGGTCTGATCTACCGCGCGATGGGCTTCCCGACCGAGATGTTCACGGTCCTGTTCGCCCTGGGCCGCCTCCCGGGCTGGATCGCCCAGTGGCACGAGATGATCAAGGAGCCGGGTTCCCGCATCGGCCGCCCGCGCCAGATCTACACGGGCGAGGTCCTGCGCGACTTCGTGCCGGTTGAGGCGCGATAACGCTTCGCTGGGTGCGGTGATTCGGCTGCGGGTCCGCTGTGGCTGGTCGCGCAGTTCCCCGCGCCCCTTAAGGGGCGCGTAGCGCCCCCAAAAAGACATACAGAAGCGCCCCGCCCACCAATCCCCCCACGGGTTGGCGGCCGGGGCGCTTCCCATTTACCCGGTGCGGATTCCCCCCACGGGATCCGGCCGGGAGTCCGGCGGTCTGCCGGGGTACGTACGTAACGGGTGGGCCGCTCAAAGCTCCCCGTTGTACGTGCCCCGGCCAACGCGCTGCCTGGAACGTCCCCCAAGACATTCCATGGACGTCCCCCAAGACATCCTCGGCATCGCCCACTTAGACTCCCGAACCGCTCCGATGGTTACCTCATAATCTCTGTGATCTAGCTCTCTTTGTGGAGATCAGGTGAAGGAGCGCAACCGTAGGCTGTTGGTTACCACGAAGACCGAGGAGAACGCCATAGCCGCGCCCGCGATCATAGGGTTCAGCAGGCCCGCCGCGGCGAGCGGAACCGCGGCCACGTTGTAGCCGAAGGCCCAGAACAGGTTGCCCTTGATGGTCGCCAGGGTCCGCCGGGAGAGCCGGATCGCGTCGGCCGCAACCCGCAAGTCCCCCCGTACGAGGGTCAGGTCGGACGCCTCTATCGCGGCGTCCGTTCCGGTGCCCATCGCCAGCCCCAGATCGGCGGTGGCCAGCGCGGCCGCGTCGTTGACGCCGTCGCCCACCATCGCCACCGAACGGCCCTCGGCCTGAAGGCGCTTGACCACGTCGACCTTGTCCTCGGGCAGCACCTCGGCGTGGACGTCCTCGGCGGCGATCCCGACCCGGGCGGCCACCGACTCGGCCACGGCTCGGTTGTCCCCGGTCAGCAGTACCGGCCGCAGTCCGAGGCCGCGCAGCAGGGACACCGCCTCGGCGCTGGTCTCCTTCACCGCGTCGGCGACGGTCAGAACGCCCCGGGCGGCCCCGTCCCAGGCCACCACGACCGCCGTACGCCCCTCGGCCTCGGCGGCCTGCTTGGCGGCCGCGAGCGCGGCGGGCAGTTCGACGCCCCGGCCCACGAAGACGGTGTGTCCCTCCACCACGCCCTCCACCCCGCGCCCGGGCAGGGACAGGAAGGACTCGGGCACGGGCAGTTCCCCGGCCCGCTCGGCGGCGCCCTGGGCGATGGCCCGGGCGATGGGGTGCTCGGAGGAGTGCTCCAGGGCGCCCGCGTACCGGAGCACCTCCTTGTCGTCGGTGCCGTCCGCCGCGTACACGTCGTACAGGGTCATCTGCCCCGTGGTGACCGTGCCCGTCTTGTCGAGTACAACGGTGTCGACGCGGCGGGTGGTCTCCAGGACCTCGGGGCCCTTGATGAGGATGCCGAGCTGGGCGCCGCGGCCGGTGCCGACCATGAGCGCGGTCGGGGTCGCGAGCCCCAGGGCGCACGGGCAGGCGATGATCAGGACCGCGACGGCGGCCGTGAAGGACGCGGTGATGTCGTCGGTGGCGAGCAGCCAGCCGACGAGCGTGCCGAGCGAGATGAGCAGCACGATGGGGACGAAGACGCCGGAGATGCGGTCGGCGAGGCGCTGGACCTCGGCCTTGCCGTTCTGCGCGTCCTCCACCAGGCGGGCCATCCGGGCCAGCTGGGTGTCGGCGCCGACCCGGGTCGCCTCGACGACCAGACGGCCGCCCGCGTTGACGGTGGCGCCGGTGACGCCGTCGCCCGCACTCACGTCCACGGGGACGGACTCGCCGGTCAGCATGGACGTGTCCACGGCGGACGCGCCCTCCACGACCGTCCCGTCGGTCGCGACCGTCTCGCCGGGCCGCACCACGAACCGGTCCCCGACCCGCAACTCGCCGATGGGTACGCGCACTTCGGCGCCGCCGCGCAGGACGGCGACGTCCTTGGCGCCGAGTTCGAGCAGCGCCCGCAGGGCCGCGCCCGCCTTGCGCTTGGAGCGGGCCTCCAGATAGCGGCCGAGCAGGATGAAGGTGACGACCCCGGCGGCGACTTCCAGGTAGATGGTGGAGGCGCCGTCCGCGCGGCCGACGGTGGCGTCGAACCCGTGGCGCATGGCGGGCATCCCCGCGTCGCCGAAGAACAGCGCCCACAGCGACCAGAGGAACGCGGCGAGGGTGCCCCCCGAGACGAGGGTGTCCATGGTGGCCGCGCCGTGGCGCAGATTGGTCCAGGCGGCCTTGTGGAAGGGCAGCCCGCCCCAGACGACGACCGGCGCGGCGAGCGTCAGGCTCAGCCACTGCCAGTTGTCGAACTGCAGCGAGGGGACCATGGCGAGCAGGACGACGGGCGCGGCGAGCAGGGCGGAGACCTGCAGCCGCTGTCGCAGGGCGGCGAGTGCCTGCGCCGCACGGCTCTCGGCGGCGCCCGCCGCGTCGGTGCGGGAGGCGATCGGCTCCCGCCGGTCCGCCTCGGGCTCGGTGGGTGCCCCCGGGGTCTCCCGCAGGGGCTCGGCCACCGTGGGTGCGGGGGTCGGTGGGGGCTCCGGAGGCGCCAGTGACTCGGCGGTGTACCCCATCTTGACGACCGTCGCGACCAGGCCCGCCACCTCGACGCCGTCGCCGAAGGCGACCTTCGCCTTCTCGGTCGCGTAGTTGACCGTCGCCTCGACCCCGTCCAGCCGGTTCAGCTTCTTCTCGATGCGGGCCGCGCACGAGGCGCAGGTCATGCCGCCGATGGTCAGCTCGACCAGGTTGCTTTCCACGTTGCTCTCCACGTGAGCTCCTGAAAAAGAGACCGGGCCGTACGGCGCGGAAGCGCTCGTCGTACGGCCCGGAAGAGGAAGATCGGGCTTTCAGGCCCGGCCGACCAGCTCGAAGCCGGCCTCGTCGACCGCCGCGCGGACGGCCTCGTCGTCCAGCGGCGCGGCCGAGACGACGGTCACCTCGCCGGTCGCGGCGACGGCCTTCACCGAACCGACGCCGGCGATCTCGCCGATCTCACCCGACACGGCGCCCTCGCAGTGCCCGCAGGTCATGCCGGAGACCTGGTAGACGGTGGTGACGGAGCCGACCTGGACGTCGGCCGGGCCGGCGCTGTGGCAGGAACCGGCGGGCGAGCAGCAGGAGCCGGTCGTGGCGACGGCGGCTTCGGTCTCGGCGGTCATGGGGTTCTCCTCTTCGGGGCGGTACGGATCCATGGTGCACCAGGGGGCCACGGGAAGGCCGAGGCCCGCTGACAGGATCCACGTTATACCCCTAGGGGGTATTAATCCAGTAGCCGCTCCACCTCCTCAGTCAGTCGTTCGCCCTGCGGCTCCGGTTCCCCGGGCGGCGCGCGACCCAGGTACGGATGGTGTCGGCGTACCAGAAGGGCTTGCCGTTCTCGACGGTGTCGGGCGGGGGCAGCAGCCCGTGCTTGCGATAGGAGCGGACCGTGTCCGGCTGTACGCGGATGTGCGCGGCGATCTCCTTGTACGACCAGAGCCGTCGGTCGGTCATGGTGGGCACCTCCCTGGGTGCGCCGCAGCGGCGGTCTGGCGGCCGTCGGGGGAGCTGGGCGCGGGCGCTTGACGATCACTCAGCCTGTGCCCGTTGAACGACGGACAGTTGAGGCGGGGGTGTGGCTGTCGCTTCCCTGTGACGCAAGACCCGCGTAATGGAGACATGTGTGACGTGAAGGGGACGGTTGTGACACGGGGGATGAATGGGGCGACTGGGGAGGGTCGGGGCATGCGGGGGCACGCTCTGGGCATGCGAAACCGCAGGCGCACGCTCCCGACAGCGACAGCGACAGCGACAGCGACAGCGACAGCGTCGGCGCCGGCTACAACCCGGCCCCGTCGGCTACGCGTACAGCCCCGGCCGTTCCAGCGCGGGCTCGACCGCCACCCGCTCGCCCGAGCGCTGGGCCCGTACGCCCGCCTCGCAGACCACGGCCGCCATATAGCCGTCCCAGGTGCTCGGGCCCTCGACGCGGCCCTGCCGGGTGGCGTCCACCCACGCCTGCACCTCGCGGTCGTACGCGTCGGCGAAGCGGGCCGTGAAGTCCTGCGGGATCTCGCCGCCCCAACGTCCGCCGGAGCGGACCACCGGACCGGTCCCGGCGCCGGTCGAGGCGGCGCCGCGCTCGCAGACGGCCTCGCAGCGCACCTCGTACCCGAAGCCGCAGTTGACGAAGATCTCGACGTCGACGACCGCGCCGCCGGCCGTCTCGAACAGCACGAGCTGCGGGTCGCCCAGGCCTTCCGGGGCGTACGAGGAGGGGCGCGGGCGGAGCACCTGGACGGCGGTGAGCTCCTGGCCGAGCAGCCAGCGGGCCGCGTCGACCTCGTGGACCACGGAGTCGCGGATCAGCATCTCGGTGGTGAAGAACGAGGGGGAGGAGGCGTTGCGGTGGCGGCAGTGCAGGAACAGCGGGCGCCCGAGGCCGCCCTCGTCGAGCAGCGCCTTGAGGCGTACGTACTCCGTGTCGTACCGCCGCATGAACCCCACCTGCACCAGGCGGCGCCCGAGCCGGGTCTCGGCCTCCAGGACCCGCAGGGCCCCGCCCGGGTCCGGGGTGAGCGGCTTCTCGCACAGGACGGGCAGCCCGCGCCGGAACGCCTCCAGGAGCGCGGGTTCGTGGGCCGGGCCCGAGGACGCGATCAGGACCGCGTCGACGCCCGGCGCGGCCATCGCGGCCGCCGGGTCGGTGTGGGCGGCGCAGCCGTCGATCGGACCGGCGACGGCCTTGGCGCGCTCCGCGTCGATGTCGGCGACGGCGGCGACCCGGGCCCCGCCGATCACGGTGGTGAGGCGGCGGACGTGGTCGGCGCCCATCTTTCCGGTGCCGATCACGGCGATCCCGAGCGGTGCGGAGGTCATCGGATCACGCCCCGCAGGAGCGCAGGAACGCGCGCGTGCGCGTGGCGATCGGCAGCGGCCGGTCCGGATCGCACGGGTACATGTCCTGCTCCACGATCGCGAACAGGTCGACGTCGAGCGCCTGGGCGGCGGCCAGCACCGGTTCGAGCGCGGGCACCCCGGCGGGCGGCTCGCACATCACGCCCCGGGCCACGGCGGGCCCGAACGGCAGCTCCTCGGCATGCACCTGGGCCAGGATGTCCGGGTCCACCTGCTTGAGGTGGAGGTAGCCGATGCGCTCCCCGTACGTCTCGATCAGCTTGACGCTGTCGCCGCCGCAGTAGGCGTAGTGCCCGGTGTCCAGGCAGAGGCTCACCAGGTCGGGGTCGGTGGCGTCGAGGAAGCGGGCGACGTTCTCCTCGCTGTCGATGTGGGTGTCGGCGTGCGGGTGCACGACGATCCGCAGCCCGTACCGCTCGCGCACCTCGCGGGCGAGCCGCTCGGTCTGCCCGGCGAGATCGCGCCACTGCGCGGCGGTGAGCGTCGCGCTCTCCAGGACCTCGCCGGTCTTGTCGTCGCGCCAGAACGCCGGGATGACGACGAGGTGCCCGGCGCCGGTCGCCCGGGTCAGCTCGGCCACGTCCGCGACGTGCTCCCAGGTCGTCTCCCACACCGCCGGGCCGTGGTGCAGCCCGGTGAAGACGGTCCCGGCCGACACGCGCAGGTTCCGGCGCGCGGTCTCGTCGGCGAGGCGCCGCGGGTCGGTGGGGAGATAGCCGTACGGTCCGAGTTCGATCCAGCCGTATCCGGCCCCGGAGACCTCGTCGAGGAAGCGGGACCAGGGGACCTGGCGGGGGTCGTCGGGAAACCAGACGCCCCAGGAGTCGGGGGCCGAGCCGATCCGGATGCGAGTCTTGGCCGTCGTCATGGGAGCCAGCCTTCCGGGGGCGCCGGAACGGTGTCAAGGCTACGTCCGAATGTCAGGACAAAAGATTGACAGGGCCGGGCCGGGGCCGCTAGACCTGGATCCGCCGGACAGGCCCGAGGGTCGCCGATGAAGGGGGCGTGCATGGAGGCGGTTCCGTACGACGTGATCACCATGGGGCGGATCGGGGTGGACCTCTACCCGCTCCAGACCGGCGTGCCGCTCTCCCGGGTGACCTCGTTCGGCAAGTTCCTCGGCGGCTCGCCCTCCAATGTGGCGGTCGCGGCGGCCCGGCTCGGGCGCCGCACGGCCGTGATCACCGGCACCGGCGAGGACCCCTTCGGGGAGTATCTGCGCGCGGAGCTGGGCGAGTTCGGGGTCGACGCGCGCTGGGTGAAGAGCGTGCCGGGCCTGGCGACGCCGATCACCTTCTGCGAGATCTTCCCGCCGGACGACTTCCCGCTGTACTTCTACCGCGAGCCCAAGGCGCCCGACCTGGAGCTGTACGAGGCGGACCTCGACCTCGACGCGATTCGCGCGGCCCGGATCTTCTGGGTCACGGGCACCGGGCTGAGCGTCGAGCCGAGCCGGTCCACCACGCTGGCGGCGCTGGCCGCCCGCTCCCGTACCGGCACCACGGTCTTCGACCTCGACTGGCGGCCGGCGTTCTGGAAGGACGCAGCCTGGAAGGCCCCCGACCGGGCGCGGTCGTACTACCGCGAGGCCCTGCGCCACGCGACCGTCGCCGTCGGCAACCTCGACGAGTGCGAAGTGGCCACCGGGGAGCGGGATCCGCACGCCGCCGCCCGCGCGCTGCTCGCGGCCGGGGTCGAGCTCGCCGTCGTCAAGCAGGGGCCGAAGGGCGTGCTCGCCGTCCACCGGGACGGGAGCACCGCCGAGGTGCCGCCCGTCCCCGTGGAGGTGGTCAACGGGCTCGGCGCCGGGGACGCGTTCGGCGGGGCGCTCTGCCACGGGCTGCTGGCGGGCTGGGGCATCGAGCGGCTGATGCGGTACGCCAACGCCGCCGGCGCGATCGTCGCATCCCGGCTCGCCTGCTCCTCCGCCATGCCGTACCCGGCCGAGGTCGAGCGCGTACTGGCGGGGGGACGGCCGTGAGCATCCGCATCAGCCCCGGCGACCTCGCCCGGGTGCGCGCCCGGAACCCGGAGGCCGTCGCCGAAGCCGCCGCCCGGCGCGAACGGCGTCCGCTCGTGCGGGGCGCCGGGCGGCTCCTGATCATCGCGGCCGACCACCCCGCCCGGGGCGCGCTGGGCGTCGGCGACGACGCCTTCGCCATGGCCGACCGGTCCGTGCTGCTCGAACGGCTCTGCCTCGCGCTGTCCCGGCCCGGCGTCGACGGGGTGCTGGCCAGCGCGGACATCCTGGAGGACCTGCTGCTCCTGGGCGCCCTGGAGGACAAGGTCGTCATGGGGTCGATGAACCGGGGCGGGCTCGCCGGGGCCTCCTTCGAACTGGACGACCGGTTCACCGGCCACCGCGCCCAGGACCTCGCCCGGCTCGGCTTCGACGCGGGCAAACTGCTGCTGCGGGTCGACTACGACGACCCGGGCTCGCTCAACACGCTGTACTCGGCGGCCCGCGCCATCGACGAGATGGCGGAGCGTCGACTCCCCGTCTTCGTGGAGCCGTTCATCTGTCACCGGCGCGACGGACGGCTGCGGAACGATCTCAGCGCGGACGCGGTGACGCGCTCGCTCGCCATCGCCTCCGGACTGGCCGGGACCTCGGCGTACACCTGGCTGAAGGTGCCCGTCACCGAGAACCCGGACGACATGGCCCGGGTGATGGCGACCACCACGCTGCCCGCCGTGCTGCTCGGCGGGGACATCGGCAAGACCGTGGGAGAGCAGGAGGCGGCGTACGAGAAGTGGCGCGGCGCGCTGCGACTGCCCACCGTGCAGGGGCTGGTGGCCGGGCGCACCCTGCTCTATCCGGCCGACGGCGACGTGGCGGGCGCGGTCGACACCGCAGCCACGCTGCTGAGGGGGTAGGGAGGAGGCATGGACGAGCACAAGGACGAGCTGTTCGTACGGGCCGGAACCACCTCCCGCGAGGCGTACGCCCTCGACATCGGCCCCGAGCGGGCCGGCTGGGGCTACTCGGGGCTGCGCGTGCTGGAGCTGGCGCCGGGCGGGACGCACGCCTTCGCCACCGGCGACAGCGAGTGGATCCTGCTGCCCCTCAATGGTGGCTGTACGGTACACGTAGATGACCGGATCATGGAACTGCTGGGCAGGGAGAGCGTGTTCGCCGGAGTCACCGACTTCGCGTACCTCCCGCGTGACGCCCACGCACAGATCGCCTCCGGCGCGGGAGGCCGGTTCGCCCTGGCAGGAGCGAGCTGCGAGCGCAGACTCCCCGCTCGTCACGGCCCCGCGCCGGAGGTGCCCGTCGAACGGCGCGGCGCGGGCGTCAGCGCCCGCGAGGTCCGGGGCTTCGCCGCCGCCGACGTCTTCGCGTGCGACCGGCTGATCGCCGTCGAGGTGATCACCCCGGGCGGCAACTGGTCCTCCTACCCGCCCCACAAGCACGACGAGCACGTCCCCGGGCAGGAGTCGGAGCTGGAGGAGATCTACTACTTCGAGTTCGCGACCCCGCAGGGCTTCGGCTACCAGCGCGTCTCGCCCTCGCGCCCCGGCGGCGCCGACGTGCTCGCCGAGGTCCGCGCCGGTGACGCCGTCCTCGTCCCCGACGGCTGGCACGGCCCCTCCATCGCAGCGCCCGGGCACCCCATGTACTACCTGAACGTGATGGCGGGCCCGGGCGAGGAACGCGCGTGGCAGATCCGCTTCCACCCCGACCATGCGGAGGGCTACCGATGAGCGGTACGACCAGGCGCCTCACCACCGCGCAGGCGCTGCTCGCCTTCCTCTCCCGCCAGTACACGGCCCGCTCCGGCGCCGAGCAGCGCCTGATCACCGCCACCTGGGGCATCTTCGGCCACGGCAACGTCGCCGGGATCGGCCAGGCGCTCCTGGAGCCCGGCAGCGACATGCCGTACCACCAGGGCCGCAACGAACAGGCCATGGTGCACGCGGCCGTCGGCTACGCCCGGCAGTCGGGCCGGCTCTCGGCGCACGCGGTGACCACCTCGATCGGCCCCGGCGCCACCAACCTCGTCACGGGCGCGGCCCTGGCCACCGTGAACCATCTGCCGGTCCTGCTGCTGCCCGGCGACGTCTTCGCCTCCCGCCCGGCCGACCCGGTGCTCCAGCAGCTCGAAGTCCCTTACGCGGGCGATGTGTCGGTCAACGACTGTCTGCGTCCGGTCTCGCGCTACTTCGACCGGATCACCCGGCCCGAGGCCCTGATCCCGGCCGCGCTCGCCGCGATGAGCGTGCTCGCGGACCCGGCCAGGACCGGCGCGGTCACGCTGGCGCTGCCGCAGGACGTGCAGGCGGAGGCGTACGACTGGCCCGAGGAGTTCTTCCGGCGGCGGGTGTGGCACGTGCGCGCCCAGGAGCCGGACCCGGCCGAGCTCGACGAGGCGGCCGAACTGCTGCGCACCGCCCGCCGTCCGCTGGTCGTCGCGGGCGGCGGGGTGCACCACGCCCGCGCCGAGGACGCCCTGCGCCGCTTCGCCGAGCGGACCGGCATCCCGGTCGCTTCCACCCAGGCGGGCAAGGGCTCGCTGCCGTACGACCACCCCTGCGACGTGGGCGGCATCGGCCACACCGGCACCGCCACGGCCGACGCGCTCGCCCGCGAGGCCGATGTCGTCCTCGGGGTCGGCACCCGCTGGACCGACTTCACCACCGCCTCCTCGACCCTCTTCCAGAACCCTTCCGTCCGCTTCATCGGGCTCAACGTCAACGGCGCCGACGCCCACAAGCTGGGCGCGCTCCAGCTCGTCACCGACGCGCGCGCGGGCCTCGCCGCGCTCGCGAAGGCCCTCGGCGAGCACCGCGTCGCACCCGCCTATACGACCGCCTACGGCGAGGCGAAGGCCGCCTGGGAGGAGCGGGTGACCGCCGCGTACGCACCCGGAGACGAGGACGCCCGCCCCACCCAGGCCCAAGTCCTGGGCGCACTCGACACGTTGGTCACCGGGGACGACATCCTGATCAACGCGGCGGGCTCGCTCCCCGGCGATCTGCACAAGCTCTGGCGGACCCGCTCGCGCGACCAGTACCACGTCGAGTACGGCTACTCCTGCATGGGATACGAGATCCCGGCGGCGATCGGGGTTGCGCTCGCCGCGCCAGGCCGTCCGGTGTGGGCGCTGGTCGGCGACGGCACGTATCTGATGAATCCCACCGAGATCGTCACGGCGGTGCAGGAGAACCTCCCGATCAAGGTGGTGATCCTGCAGAACCACGGGTACGCCTCGATCGGCGGCCTCTCCGCCTCGGTGGGCGGCGAGGGCTACGGCACCGCGTACCGCTTCAAGGCACCCGACGGGACCTATACGGGCGAGCCGCTGCCGGTGGACCTGGCGGCCAACGCGGCCTCCCTCGGGATGGCCGTGCTGCGCCCCAAGACCGTTCGTGACCTGCGCGAAGCCCTCGCGACCGCCCGCGCGGCGGACCGTCCTACATGTGTCTACGTCGAGACCGAAACGGCAGACACTGTGTCGGGCCCGCCCCCGGCACAGGCGTGGTGGGATGTTCCTGTGGCCGAGACCGCGACCCGCTCGTCGGCGGTCGAGGCGCGTGAGGAGTACGACCGGCAAGTCGCAGCCCGACGCCGCCATCTCTGAAGGAGCAATGCGATCATGACGAAGACCGTCAACCACTGGATTGGTGGTAAGCCCGTTGCGAGGGCTGCGGGCGCGTCCGGTACGTACGGCCCGGTCACCGATCCGGCCACCGGGGCCGTGACCACGCAGGTCGCCTTCGCCAATGTGGAGGAGGTGGACGCGGCGGTCGCCGCGGCCCGTGAGGCGTACGCGACCTGGGGCCAGTCTTCGCTGGCTCAACGTACGACGGTGCTGTTCAAGTTCCGCGCGCTGCTCGACGCCAACCGCGACGCGATCGCGGAGCTGATCACCGCCGAGCACGGCAAGGTGCACTCGGACGCGCTCGGCGAGGTCGCGCGCGGCCTGGAGGTCGTGGACCTGGCGTGCGGCATCAACGTGCAGCTCAAGGGCGAGCTGTCGACGCAGGTCGCCAGCCGGGTGGACGTCGCCTCGCTGCGCCAGCCGCTCGGTGTCGTCGCGGGCATCACGCCGTTCAACTTCCCGGCGATGGTGCCGATGTGGATGTTCCCGCTGGCCATCGCCTGCGGCAACACCTTCGTCCTCAAGCCGTCGGAGAAGGACCCGTCGGCGGCGATGAAGATCGCGGAGCTGCTCAGCGAGGCCGGGCTGCCCGACGGCGTCTTCAACGTCGTGCACGGCGACAAGGTGGCCGTCGACCGCCTCCTTGAGCACCCGGACGTGGCCGCCGTCTCCTTCGTCGGCTCCACCCCGATCGCCCGGTACATCCACACCACGGCCTCCGCCAACGGCAAGCGCGTCCAGGCCCTCGGCGGCGCCAAGAACCACATGCTGGTCCTGCCGGACGCCGACCTGGACGCGGCCGCCGACGCCGCCGTCTCGGCCGCGTACGGCTCGGCGGGCGAGCGCTGCATGGCCATCTCGGCGGTCGTCGCGGTGGGCGCCATCGGTGACGAGCTGGTGGCGAAGATCCGCGAGCGCGCCGAGAAGATCAAGATCGGCCCGGGCGACGACCCGGCCTCCGAGATGGGCCCGCTGATCACGGCCGCCCACCGAGACAAGGTCGCCTCGTACGTGAAGGGCGCGGCCGCGCAGGGCTCCGAAGTCGTCCTGGACGGCACCGGATACACGGTGGAGGGCTACGAGAACGGCCACTGGATCGGCCTCTCGCTGCTCGACAAGGTGCCGACCTCCGCCGACGCGTACAGGGACGAGATCTTCGGCCCGGTGCTGTGCGTGCTGCGCGTGGAGTCGTACGACGAGGGCCTGGCGCTCATCAACGCCTCGCCGTTCGGCAACGGCACCGCGATCTTCACCCGTGACGGCGGCGCGGCCCGCCGCTTCCAGCTGGAGGTCGAGGCCGGCATGGTCGGCGTCAACGTGCCGATCCCGGTGCCGGTGGGCTACCACTCCTTCGGCGGCTGGAAGGACTCGCTCTTCGGCGACCACCACATCTACGGCAACGACGGCACGCACTTCTACACCCGAGGCAAGGTCGTCACCACCCGCTGGCCGGACCCCTCCGAGGGCCCCACGGGCGTCGACCTGGGCTTCCCGCGCAACCACTGACGCAGGACGCCACTGGCGTGGCACACGGCCGCGAAGCCCCGCACGAAGGGGCTTCGCGGCCGTCCGCATTCCCGGCGGCAGGGCTCGCGCACACCGGCTGACGCACGGCGGTGACCGGGGGTAACCAGAAAGCCTGGCACGGGGTGCCAAAGTGTTCCGGCATTCGGAATTCGGCAAACTTTTTCGGCGCGGAGGCTGCGGTTCCCGTACCGCTCGATCACGCGTTTTTATTGCACTCTTAACGCCGTATCAGTGCCGGAAGGGCATCGGGGCGACGAATTCCGTAGGTGAACGGCTATTGACCTGCGGATCGCGTGGAGATTGAAATGGCGGCCCGGGAGCGACCCACCACTCACCACCGGGGCCGGACGGGCCCCGCGAGCACCACCCGGAGGTCGATAGCGCTCCCCGCTCAGTACCCACGCACCCCGCCGATCGGACGCACCCTCGATGACCGAAACGCTCAGCCCGCCCCATGTCCTCTCCCCGGCTACGGGCGAAGCCCCCAAGAAGCTCAAGCGTTCCATCGGCGTCGTGGGCGGGACCCTGCTCACGCTCTCCTGCGTGACGCCCGCGTCGACCCTCTTCGTGGTCGTGCCCGACCTCTTCTCCAGCCTCGGCACCTACACCGCGCTGACCATCGCCATCGGCTCGCTGCTCTGTATCGGCGTCGCGTTCTGCTACTCGGAGCTGGGCACCCTCATCCCCAGCGCGGGCGGCGAGTACGCGATGGTCTCGACGCTCGCCGGACGGCTCGCGGGCTGGCTGGTCTTCGTCCTCTCGCTGCTCGTGGTGATGATCGTCCCCCCGGTCATCGCCATGGGCACGGCCGACTACCTGGCTCCGCTCGTCCACATCCCGGCGCCCCTCGCCGGCGGCGCAGTGATGCTGCTCGCCACCCTCGCCGGACTGCTCGACCTGCGGGCCAACGCCTGGATCACCGGCATCTTCCTCGTACTGGAAGTGGTCGCCGCGGCCGTCGTCGCCGTCCTCGGCTTCTCCCACAGCCAGCGCGGGGCCTCCTCGCTCGTCCACGGCACGGTCGCCGGGGACGGCGGTACGCACTCCACGGTCACCGCGATGATGGTCGTCTCCGGACTCGCCATCGCCCTCTTCATCACCCAGGGCTTCTCGACCGCCGTCTACCTCTCCGAGGAGCTGGAGCACCCGCGCCGCAACGTGGCCCGGACCGTGCTCGCCACCCTCGCCATCTCCGCCGCCGTCATCCTCGTCCCCGTCGTCGCCATCACGCTGGGCGCCTCCGACCTCTCGGCGCTCACCTCCGGCGACATCAGCGGCATGGTCACCGCCTGGTCCAACTCGGCCGTCGGCACCTTCGTCAGCCTCTGCGTGGCCCTTGCCATCGTCAACGCGGGCATCGTGATGGTCATCCAGAACTCCCGCGTCCTGTTCGCCTCGGCCCGTGACAAGGCCTGGCCCGAGCCGGTCAACCGCGGCCTGTCCCGGCTCGGCCGGTTCGGCTCCCCGTGGGTCGCCACCCTCCTGGTCGGCGTGCCCGGCGCGGCCCTCTGCTTCGTCAACCTCGACACCCTCTACGGCGTCACCGGCGTCTCGGTCACCGGCATGTACCTGCTGGTCGCGGTCGCCGCCCTGCTCAGCCGCCGCGGCTCGCACCGCGAGACCGCCGCCTGGCGGATGCCGCTGTGGCCCGCGGTCCCGGTGGTCCTGATCGCCGTCCTCGCGTACATCCTCACCCAGCAGGAGACGCGGTACCTGCTGTGGACCGGCGGCATCACGGCCGTCGCCACCCTCTACTGGGCCTTCTACCTGCGCCCGCGCCGCGAGACGCGGTGGCTGGTGAGCATCCCCGAGGACGAGCAGGCCTGAGGTGCGGCCCGTGGCGGGGTCTGTCCGGATCCGGCGGTGTTTACGCGGGACGCAACGGGCGGGCCCCGCCTAGGGTTTGGGGTATGACAGCCGCGCACACGCCTCTCGACCACGACTTCTACTGTTCCGAAATCCTGCGACAGACCGACGAGTTGAGGTCCCATCTGACCGGTGCGGAGCTCGCCGTCACCGTGCCGACCTGCCCCGACTGGACGTTGCGCCAGCTCGCCGTCCATGTCGGCGGCGCCCACCGCTGGGTCGCCGAGATCGTCCGTACGAAGGCCACCGCCGTCGTCCCCCAGGAGCGCGTGCCCGACTTCACCGGCCCCGAGAAGGACGAACCGGAGGCGCTGGACGCCTGGTTGGCGGAGGGCGCCGCACTCTGCGCGGACACCCTGCGCACGGCCGGGGCCGACCAGGCGGCCTGGACGTGGGCGGGCGAGGCGACCGCCGGGTTCTGGGCGCGCCGGATGACCCACGAGACGGTCGTCCACCGCGCGGACGCGGCCCTCACCGTGGGCGCGGGGTACCGGCTCGCGCCGGAGGTGGCCGCGGACACCATCGACGAGTGGCTGGAGATCGTCACCTACGTCCAGGCCGCCAAGCTGGCCCCGGCCGCCGCCGAACTGCGCGGCCCCGGCCGCAGCATCCATCTGCACGCGACGGACGTGCCCGGCGCCGAGTGGCTGATCGAGCTCGGCGAGGACGGGGTGAGCTGGCGGCGCGGCCACGAGAAGGCCACGGTGGCGCTGCGCGGCCCGCTCACCGACGTCCTGAGCGTCTTCTACCGGCGGCTGCCCGCCGACAGTCCCCGGGTCGAGGTCCTAGGCGACGCCGAGCTCCTGGACTTCTGGCTCCAGCGGGCGTCGTTCGGCTGACGGGTGTACTCCCGGCGCGGTACGGCGGGCGCGTGCCGTACGCCGCGAGTACACCCGCGACCTCCACCTGGCGGCAGGCTCGGTTGTCGGACCCGGCGCTTACGGTGGGGGCATGAGATTGCGCAGACCTCGTGGGAGGGCGGCGGCCGGGGTGGCCGCCGCCCTCGCGGTGCTCGCCGGTGCCGGCGTCTGGACGGCCTCCGGTGCCGGCGGCACGCCCGCGGTGCACCAGGAGGACCGGGTGATGGAGATGCCCGGGGCGAAGATCGACACGTCGTACTTCACGGCGGGCGACGCGAAGAAGAAGCGCCCCGCCGTCCTCCTCGGCCACGGCTTCGGCGGCAGCAAGAGCGACGTCCGCGCCCAGGCGCAGGACCTCGCGCGCGACGGCTTCGCGGTGCTGACCTGGTCCGCGCGCGGCTTCGGCGACTCCACGGGCGAGATCGGCCTCAACGACCCGGCGTACGAGGTGAAGGACGTCTCGCGGCTCGTCGACTGGCTGGCGAAGCGCCCCGAGGTGAAGCTCGACGCGACGGGCGACCCGCGCGTGGGCGTCACCGGCGCGTCCTACGGGGGCGCGATCTCGCTCCTGGCCGCCGGGTACGACAAGAGGGTCGACGCGATCGCGCCGCAGATCACCTACTGGAACCTGGCGGACGCGCTCTTCCCCGACGGGGTGTTCAAGAAGCTCTGGGCCGGGATCTTCTTCTCCACCGGCGGCGGCTGCAAGACCTTCGAGAAGCAGCTCTGCGACATGTACGAGAGGGTCGCGGTCAGCGGAAAGCCGGACACGCAGGCGCGCGACCTGCTCGCGGCCCGCTCCCCGTCCGCCGTGGGCGACCGCATCAAGGTGCCCGCACTGATCGTCCAGGGCCAGAGCGACTCCCTCTTCCCGCTCGGCCAGGCCGACGCTATGGCCCGGCGGATCCGCGCCAACGGCGCCCCGGTCGCGGTCGACTGGATCACCGGCGGCCACGACGGCGGCGACCGGGAGTCGGGCCGGGTGAACTCCCGTATCGCCTCCTGGTTCGACCACTATCTGAAGGGCGACAAGGGCGCCTCCACCGGCCCCGCCTTCCGGGTCACCAGGACCGGCGGCATCAGCTCCACCGACGGCGCGGCCCAGCTGCGCGGCGCCACCAGCGGCAGCTACCCGGGCCTGGCGGAGGGCACGCGCAAGGTGTCGCTCACCGGCCGCGAGCAGACCTTCGAGAACCCGGCGGGCGCCGCCCCGCCCGCCATCTCGGCCGTGCCCGGCGTCGGCGGGGGCCTCGCGGGCCTGTCCTCGCTCGGCGTGGGCGGCCTCTCCATCGACTTCCCCGGGCAGTACGCGCGCTTCGACTCCGAGCCGCTGAAGCCCGGCCTGCGCATCACCGGCTCGCCCACGGTCCGGCTGAAGGTCACCTCCGGCGGCGACGACGCGGTGCTCTTCGGCAAGGTGTACGACGTGAGCCCCGACGGCAAGCAGCAGGTGCTCCCCGCCCAACTGGTCGCGCCCGTCCGGGTGGACGGCGCCAAGGAGGGCAAGGAGGTCGAGGTCACCCTGCCCGCCGTCGACCACAACGTGGAGGCGGGCCACCGGCTGCGCCTGGTGGTCGCCGCGACCGATCTCGGCTACGCCTCCCCGGTGGCGCCCGGCACGTACAAGGTCTCGCTCGTGGACGGCTCGCTGACCGTGCCGACCGCGCCCGGCGTGAAGACCGAGCCCGCCGGGGTGCCCTGGTGGGCCTGGGGCATGCCGCTCGCGGGCGCCGTGATCGCGCTCGGCCTGCTGGCCACCCGCCGCGCCACGGCCCCCGCCCCCGACCCGGAGCTGGCCGAAGTCCCGCTCCAGATCACCGACCTGACCAAGAAGTACGCCAAGTCGACCGACCGGTACGCGGTCCGCGACCTCTCCTTCCGCGTCGAGAAGGGCCAGGTCCTGGGCCTGCTCGGGCCCAACGGCGCGGGCAAGACCACCACCCTGCGCATGCTGATGGGCCTCATCCGCCCCGACAGCGGCGAGGTCCGCGTCTTCGGCCACGCCATCCGGCCGGGCGCACCGGTCCTGTCCCGCGTCGGCGCCTTCGTCGAGGGCGCCGGGTTCCTGCCGCATCTGTCCGGCCGCGCCAACCTGGAGCTGTACTGGCAGGCCACCGGCCGCCCCGCCGAGGACTCGCACATGGACGAGGCCCTGGAGATCGCGGGCCTGGGCGACGCGCTCTCGCGCGCGGTGCGGACGTACTCGCAGGGCATGCGCCAGCGCCTCGCCATCGCCCAGGCCATGCTCGGCCTGCCGGACCTGCTGATCCTCGACGAGCCGACCAACGGCCTGGACCCGCCGCAGATCCGCGAGATGCGGGACGTGATGATCCGTTACGCGCAGGGCGGCCGCACGGTCATCGTCTCCAGCCACCTCCTGTCGGAGGTGGAGCAGTCCTGTACGCATCTGGTGGTCATGGACCGAGGCCGGCTCATCCAGGCGGGCCCGGTCGCCGAGATCACCGGCGAGAGCGACACGCTCCTGGTCACCGTCGACGGCCCGGTCACCGAGGTGCTCGCCGACAAGGTGACCGCGCTGCCCGGCATCGGCGCGGCGACGCGCACCGACGAGGGCATGCTGGTGCGCCTGGACGGCGCCACGGCCACGGAGCTGATCACCGAACTGGTCCGCCTCGATGTGCCGTTGACGGGCGTGGGCCCGCACCGCCGCCTGGAGGACGCGTTCCTGACCCTGATCGGAGGATCGGCATGAGTGCGCCGACGCACACCGGGGCCGAGGCCGCGCCGGACCTGCGGGCGACCGCCCCCGGCTACCGCCCGCGCCGCACCCTGCCCCTGCGGGTGGAGGCCGCGCGCCAGCTGCGGCGCCGCCGCACCCTGGTGATGGGAGGCATCCTCGCCGCGCTGCCGTTCATCCTGGTCACGGCGTTCGCGATCGGCGGCACGCCGTCCGGACGGGACGGCCGGATCACCCTGATCGACACGGCGACGGCGTCCGGGGCGAACTTCGCGGCGACCGCCCTGTTCGTCTCGGCGGGCTTCCTGCTGGTGGTGCCCGTCGCCCTGTTCTGCGGCGACACGGTCGCCTCGGAGGCCAGTTGGTCGTCGCTGCGCTATCTGCTGGCCGCACCCGTGCCCCGGGCGCGGCTGCTGTGGAGCAAGCTGGCGGTGGCGCTGGGTCTGAGCGCGGCGGCGATCGTCCTGCTGCCGCTGGTGGCGCTCGCGGTGGGCACGGCGGCGTACGGCTGGGGCCCGCTGGAGATCCCGACCGGCGGCTCGCTCGGCGCCGGGGAGGCGGTACCGCGCCTCGCCATCGCCGTGGCGTTCGTCTTCGTCTCCCAACTGGTCACCGCCGGACTGGCGTTCTGGCTCTCCACCAAGACGGACGCGCCGCTGGGCGCGGTCGGCGGCGCGGTGGGCCTGACGATCGTGGGCAACGTCCTGGACGCGATCACGGCCCTGGGCGACTGGCGCGACGCCCTGCCCGCACACTGGCAGTTCGCCTGGGCGGACGCACTCCAGCCGCACCTGGAGTGGAGCGGCATGGCCCAGGGGGCGGGGGTGTCGGTGGGGTACGCACTGGTACTGATGGCGCTGGCGTTCCGGGGCTTCGAGAAGAAGGACATCGTCTCGTAGGAGCCGCGGCGGCGCGCGAAGAGGCCCGGACGACACGCCGCTCGGCGTGGCGCCGTCGAGGCCGGTTCCTCGCCGCCCGGATCCGGCGCTTACGCGGCCTCTACGACCGCCGCGCTACGGTGCTGCCGAGCAGCAAAAAGGCCCTCCCGGAGGGAGGGCCTGACACCGCATGGGCGAGAGCGCCCCCGGCAGGACTTGAACCTGCGGCCAAGCGCTTAGAAGAGGTGCATGCACTCTCGACCAAGTGAGCTTCTGACCTGCCTGGTTGTCGAGCTATGCCCATCCCGCGCAGGCGCTGTGCCACGCATTTGCCAGAGCCAGGTGTTCAGACCCCGAGTGACACCCCCTGAGCCTGCTGTCGAGGGCTGCTTCACTCTGGGTGTTGCAGCCCTCGCCGGCAGACGGCCGTTCGAACAACAATCGCCCCTCGGATGCGGGCGAGCCCCGCCAATATGGTGGTATGCGAGATAGCTTGAGGCGCGCGGCTACCGTTGCAGGGGTCGGGCTCGGAGCGATGGCAGTCACAGGGACACTGACCGTGGTGTTCACTCCCACCCTGAGAATGCTGGTGAAGTGGATCTCAGGGCCAGACTGGACGACGATGGACGGAGCTGCGCGCTCTGCGGCTCTAGGGCAGTTCAGGCTAGCTTTGGTTCAGGTTGCAGCCGTCCTTGGAGCAGGCATCGCACTGCTTTTCACTGCTTTCAATTACCGGCTGACCCGGCGTGGGCAGGTGACTGACCGCTTCACCAAGGCTCTGGAACGCTTGGGGTCAGACCAACTGTACGTGCGAATCGGCGGTGTTCTCGCCTTGGAGCAGATTGTGCAAGACGCCCCAGATCAGGCAACACATGCCTCCCAGGTGCTGGTTTCCTTCATCCGCGAGCGAGCCCCGCGCGCTGAACGGTTGAGCGCCAGTTCGGCTCGCGAGCAACGGATTCGCACTCTACGTGCCACACGTAGACGGCAAGCAACAGTTCCTCGCGATTCAGCCCTCCTCATAGAGCCGGCTGCGGATGTCCAAGCCGCTCTTACAGCTCTCACCCGGCCGTCCTTCCGTGCGAATGTAGACGCTGGTGTCCGGCCCCTCCGGACCGTAAATCTCAGCGGACTTCATCTTGAGCGGGTCAATCTCCGAGGGGCAGACCTGAAGAATGTCGACCTCGCAGAGGCGAATCTGTCGCGCGCCAATTTGAAGGGGGCCGATCTGACCGACGCAAGGCTTTGGAGGACCGATCTGACCCGTGCCTGGCTGGAGGGGGTGAATTTTACCCGTGCGTGGATGCGGGAAGCGCATCTCTGTCGTGCTGATCTATCGGAGGCTGTCCTTGCCGATGTCAAGCTGGGTAAGGCTGATCTCACCGAGGCAAGGCTCAGTATGGCGGTGCTTACCAATGCTGATTTCATGGATTCGCACATACCTGAAGAGACGGGCCAGGGCGGTCTGGCAGTCCTCGCGGCCGCCAATCTCACGGGGGTGGATCTGCGGTCAGCCGCAATAACCGTTGACCAGATCCTGTCCGCCAAGCCGGACCGGGCGACCAGGCTGGCGCCTGATATGGCAGCACACCCGCAGGTCGGTGCGTACCTTGACGCCCTTCCTCCGGCTAGTGCCTGATCAGGAATTTGATGTCGAGCCTGGGCAGTCGTTGGGGGCCGGCTCCCGTCCATGCCGTCCCCCCGCGTGTTGCAGCCTCTCGCGATCGGACACCAGGACACCAACCGCTTCCAGGGTGTCCGGTCAATTCACGCAGGTCAGCGCCCCCAACTGGACAGTCGGACAGCTGGGACACCTCTCTGCCCGGTCACATAGACCCGGACGCCTCGGACACCTGCGCCAGGAGCTGTACCAAAGGTTGAAGCGCTGATTGGCGGTTTGTCGCATGCCACACGCAGTCCAGATCAATCGTCGGCGTTCCTCGCGAGGCGCGAACCGATGGGGTGAGGAAGCCATCCGTGTAGTCGGCGTGCCGCTCTTCTCCGACCCCGGGGAAGAGGCAGGGGCCACGGACTCGCCGCGCGAACCCCCTCCCGAAGGGCAGAGGATCGGTGCCCAAGACCACCTCCGCGGTGGACAAGAGGTCTCCTCAACCCGGAGCAGGCAGCACGCTTGCTGGGCTGGGTGCGCCGGCGCCCTCGCGGGGGCAAGCGACTGCACGCCTTCTTCGCGACGATGTACTACGCTGGGCCGCGCCCAGAGGAAGCCGTGGCCATGGGCGTCTCCGACGTCCGCCTGCCCGAAGAAGACGCAGAGGACCAATGGTCTGAACTGCTCTTCCACACCGCTCAGCCAGAGGTCGGCAAGAACTGGACCGATGACGGCGAGATCCACGAAGAACGCGGGCTGAAGGGACGCGCCTCAGACGACACCCGTGTCGTGCCGGGCCATCCCTCGCTGACTCGGATACTCCGCGAGCACATCAAGGCGAGGGGGCTGAAGCCGGGCGACCTGCTGTTCCCAGGAGAGAAAGGCGACATGCTCGCGGGCTCGGTCATCCGCCGGGCCTGGCTAACCGCCCGGAGGGAAATTCTCACCCCGGAGGAGTACACGTCGCCACTCGGCAAGCGCGTGTACGACCTGCGCCACACCTGCCTGACGAACTGGCTCAACGCCGGTGTCCCACCGGCGCAGGTAGCGGAGTGGGCGGGCAACGGCGTCCCCGTACTGCTCGCCATCTATGCCTGGTGCATCTCCGGTCAGCTTGACGACCTTAAGAAGCGCATCGAGGCACGTGACGCGCTCCCCGACCTGTTCAACTGACGCGCTGCGATGAGGCCTCTGACACCATCCAGGGGGGCCTCATCACACATGGTTGCTGACGGTCGTGGAATTAGAGGGCGGCGTCGACCCTGGTACGCCATGCTGAGTATTCGCGGAACCAGTCGTCAGGACGGTTAGAACCCGCTTCCAGGTATCCGCTGGCTGCTCGCCATCCGCCAAGCCTACGCAGTCCCGGCTCGCCCAACATGAGTAGCGCAGTACGCGGATATCTCTTGACTCTGCGAGCCAGCCGCTCTTTGACGAATTCCAACAACTCGTCGCTCGCGGACAGGGCCGCAGCAGTTTCGAGTTCAGTGGGTCGATAGCCACGATGAACAATGCGCCCTCGGAGGCGGGCCAGGTTTCGGGACCATGTCTGTACCGGACCGATCTTATCCGGATCCCACGTCCCCCCGAGCCGAGGACTGTACTCGCGCCGTACCCGGGAGGCGAGGCCTCCACGCGTTTCGTCGAAGACAGCGATAGCTGCTTCGGTAGACGGCGCTACCAACTGTTCTTCCCAGAGCATCAACGCCAGAGTGCTGTCCAGGATGATCTCCGAAGACAGGGCGGCGTGGATTACGGCATTCCCGTAGTCACCGTCGCGTTGCATGAAGGTGCTGGCCTCCACGGAACGGTCTATGGCCAGCTCTAGCGGTGAGCCGTCCCAGACCCGAGTGAGGTGGCTGGTCAAGCGCTCCATCTGTTCTGCGTTGAGTACTTCGGTGACGGGGTCAGCGGGCGGAGACAAGAACAACATGCCTCCCACGCTGTCGGCGTAGCTGCATGACTCAGGTCGGCGAGCGAACCATAGAGCGAAGGGAACCTGTTCTTTAGTCGCGATGGGATGTCCGTGGTGCTTCACGAGGCGCGTCATGGCAGATACGTCCGATAGAACGCGGAAGCAGCGGTCTAGTGCTTCGTCACGGGTATTTGGCCATGAGGCGTGCGAAGTATCGGCATTCTGAACAGTGATCATCTCCACGACCGTGCGGTAGGACTCAACCGTGGGTTCAGGTTCATCCGGTGTGGGGAGCGGCTTCCCTGTGATGTCAGAGGCTACTTGCGTGAGCGCGCCGAGGTGCCAATTCCCTGCCGCCGCGCGTTCTTTAACCTGCCAGAACTTCAGGGATACGAATACCCGGCTGTTCATGTCGGCTGGCAGGTCTGGGGCCTCTGGCGTCACGCGGAGGGCGATACCGTCCAGTCCGTGAACCTCACCTTCGACCGTCCGTGAGAAGACGGTGCCGTGCGGCAAGGGGCACGGGAACGGGAGCGCAACCAAGAAGGTCAGCAGCACAGGCTGACTGTGAGCTCCAGTCTTCGCAGCATGGTCATCGTCCACGCCCTAGATCCTCGCAAGGGTTGGACTCCATGGCACCGGGTTTTCCGATGTCTGCCGCCCGGCAAGTCTCTTCAGGGATCAGGTCACGTGTTCGATGGCTGGGTGGATGGTGGATGCTTCGCCACGTATTTGCCACGGCCACCCGCAGAAACCCGGAATCAGCAGGACAGCGCCGTACCCTACCCGCCCCCACCAGGCCCGGATCCGGCGCTTACGCGGCCTCTACGACCGCCGCGCTACGGTGCTGCCGAGCAGCAAAAAGGCCCTCCTGGAGGGAGGGCCTGACACCGCGCGGGCGAAAGCGCCCCCGGCAGGACTCGAACCTGCGGCCAAGCGCTTAGAAGGCGCCTGCTCTATCCACTGAGCTACGGGGGCCGGATGGCGGCCGCGGTGGCCTGGAGCCCCCGGGCGGGCAAGGGTGTGATCCGGAGCGGGCTCCGGGTCGTGACCTTGCCGGGGACAAGGATAGGGCTCCTCTCGCCTCGTCCCGGTTGCTTCACCTGCGTGGCACGATGTGGAGGTTCGGTGAAGCGAACCGATAATCGCAGGCGAGAGCAGAACACGCAGCGCTTTTGACGCTCGTGGCGCCGGGTGTTGTGCACTCGTTATGCCTGCGTCCCACTCATCCCGTCTGTCCCATGTGTCCGATCGGCGCGCGAGGGCCTCCATACGCTTCAAAAAGGCGCCAAAATTGGGCATTCTTCGCATGTGGTGACCTTGGACGTACGGCCTCAGCTGATTGACGCACTCTCCGCCTTGCGCGACAGGGTCGCCGCCATGCGTCTTCCCCTGCCCCTGCCGGGGGCGGCGCGGGCACGGCAGACCCGGATCGAGCTGCTCGCACAGCTCGACGATTATTTGTTGCCCCGGCTCAAAGATCCCGAAGCGCCGCTGCTCGCCGTGGTCGGCGGGTCCACCGGCGCCGGGAAGTCCACGCTCGTCAACTCCCTTGTGGGGCGGCGGGTCAGCGAGGCCGGCGTGCTGCGGCCGACGACCCGCACCCCCGTACTCGTCTGCCACCCCGACGACCACCACTGGTTCACCGAGATCCGCGTACTGCCCCAGCTCACCCGCGTCTGGCTGCCCCAGCAGAACGAAGAAGCGGAGGTGGAGGAGGGCATCGGGGGCAATGACGCGGAGAATTCGCTGCGGGTCGAGACCTCGCGGAATTTGCCCGTCGGGCTCGCCCTGCTCGACGCGCCCGACATCGACTCACTCGTCGTCAGCAACCGTCTGCTCGCCGCCCAGCTGATCTGCGCCGCCGACATCTGGGTGATGGTGACGACCGCATCGCGGTACGCGGACGCCGTGCCGTGGCATCTGCTGCGCACGGCCAAGGAGTACGACGCCATGCTGATCACCGTCCTCGACCGGGTGCCCCACCAGGTCATCGGTGAGGTGTCCCGGCAGTACGCGGCGCTCCTGACCAAGGCCGGGCTCGGTGATGTGCCCCGCTTCACCATCCCCGAGCTGCCCGAATCGGCCGGTGGCGGGAGCGGATTGCTGCCCTCCACCGCGGTCGCCCCACTCGGCCAGTGGCTCACCCACCGGGCGCAGGACCCGGCCGCCCGGCAGCAGGCCGTCGTCCGTACCGCCGTCGGCGTCATCGACTCGCTCAACGCCCGTATGCCCGAGCTCGCCTCCGCCGTCGCCGCGCAGTACGCCGCCGCCGTACGGATGACGAGCGCGGTCGAGGAGGCGTACGAGCGGGAAGGGGCACGTGTGCGGCGCAGGCTGCAGGCAGGGGGCGTACTCGCCGGGGACGCGCTCACCCGCTGGCGTGCGTACCCCCGGGACGCGACCTCCGTCGAGCTCCTCGACGCGCTCTGCGAGAGCCTCGCGGAGCTGCTCGGGTGCGCCGCGGACGCCGCCGACGAACGGGTCCGCGAGGCGTGGGGCCGCGAGCCCGCGGCGGCGGAACTGGCCGAGGGCGTACGGGACCGGGAGACCGGTGAGCGCATCGAGCTCGCCGTACGGCGCTGGCGCCGGGTCCTGGAGGAGCTGGCCGAGGAAGAGGTACGGGAGATGGACCGGGCCGTCGCGCCCTCCGCCGAGGCCGTGGCGGCCCTGCTGGCGGCCGCGCTCCTCGGCGGGCGCCGCGCCCGCCGGGCCGGGGAACGGCTCGCCGAACGCATCGGCGCCCAGCGCGCGCTGCGCCTGCGCGACCAGGGCGGTGAGCTGGTCACGACGTACATCGACCGCGTCCTGAACGCCGAACGCGACCGCCGGCTCGCCCCACTGGACGCGCTCCGGGTGACCCCCGAGCCCCAGGCCGGGCTGATCGCCGCGCTGTCCCTACTGCAGAAGGAGAGGTGAGCGGGGTGACCGCTCTGACGGATCGGCCGGGGGCCGACCAGCCCGAGTCCGAACGGCCCGAGTCGGAGCCCGGGCAGTCGAAGTCCGGGCAGCCGGAGGCCGGGGCCGAGCTTCCTTCCCCTCCGGAGGAGGGGGAGCCGGAGCGGTCGGCGGACGGTGGCTCCGCAGCCGGTGGGGACGAGCCCGCGCAGGTGGCAGCCGCACCGCTGACGGTCGAGGTACGGGCCGCCGGGCGGCCCTCGATCGGCCGACTGGAAGCCGTCGCGCCGACGTCGGGATGGCTCGGCTTCGACCGCCCATGGGCCGAACGGCCCCCTTTCCGGCGGACGGAATCGGGTGAGGAGGGAGCTGCGGGTACGCCATCCGTACGGACGGAGCCCCTCCCAGGAGAGGCCGACACGCCCAAAGCAGCCGACGTGACGGAAGCCGACACGCCCGAGGCCGACGATTCTGGAACCGGCACATCCGGAATCGGCGCATCCGGGACTGGAGCATTCGGGACTGGAGCCTCCGGAAAAGCCACGCCCCAGGCCGACACGCCCCAAGCCGACACGCCCGGAGCCGCGACAGTAAATGTCGACCCGTCGGCGGCCGACTCGGCCAAGACCCCGTCCACCGGCGCACCCGAAAGCACCCGCCCCGCCCGCAACACGCCCGCCACCCGCATCGAAACACCCCCGCGTCCCGAATCGCCCCCCACAACCCCACCGGCACCAAGCCGCGCAGCACCGGCATTCACACCGACGGCCGTCCCGGCCCGACCGAGCCGGCCACCCTCCCGCCGCACCCCCGACGCGCGCGCGGCCGCCGACGCCGGTCCCGCCGCCGGCTCCGCGCAGCCCGCGCCCGCCTGGGACGACGGGCTGATCGCTCGACGGGTCAACGAGCCGGCCGAGGGGGAGGTTCCCGTCGAGGAACCCGAGCCGGCGGAGGAGTACGTGCCCATCGGCGGGCCCTACGGGGGCGAGCTGCGCGGGCGGCTGGAGGCCCTGCGCGAGCTCGTGGGGCTGTCGCGGACGCGGCTGGACGGGAAGACGCTGGCCGAGGCCGGACGCGTACTCGACGAGGCCGCCGCACGGCAGCGGCTGTCCGCGCGGCACACCGTCGTCGCCATCGCCGGAGCCACCGGCAGCGGCAAGTCGACCCTGTTCAACGCCCTCGCCGGTACGCACATTTCGGAGACCGGGCTGCGCCGCCCCACCACCAGCGCGCCGATCGCGTGCAGCTGGACCGACGGCGCGGCGGGTCTCCTGGACCGGCTCGGGCTGCCCGGTCGGCTGCGGCGCAGACCGCTGCCCACCGACCCGAACGCCGAGGCCCTGCAGGGGCTGGTCCTCGTCGATTTGCCCGACCTCGACTCGGCGGTCGTCGAACACCGCCGCCAGGCCGACCGCGTACTGGCCCTCGTAGACGCGGTGGTCTGGGTCGTGGACCCGGAGAAGTACGCCGACGCCGTGCTCCACGAGCGGTATCTGCGGCCGCTGGCCGGGCACGCCGAGGTCACGTTCGTCGTGCTCAACCAGGTGGACCGGCTGCCCGGCGACGCCGCCGACCAGGTGCTCGACGATCTGCGCCGCCTCCTCGACGAGGACGGCATGGCACTCGGCGAGCACGGCGAACCCGGCGCCACCGTGCTGTCCCTCTCCGCCCTCACCGGCCAGGGAGTCGGCGAACTTCGCGACCTGCTCAGCCGGTTCGTGCAGGAGCGCGGCGCCCCGGAACGCCGGGTGGCGGCCGATCTGGACGCCGCTGCCGCCGGACTGCGTCCGGTGTACGTCGCGGACGGCCGTACGGGGCTCGACGAGCGGGCCCGGGAGGCGTTCACCGACCGGCTCGCGGCGGCCGTGGGCGCGGCCGCGGCCGGAGAGGCGGCCGAACGCGAGTGGCGCCGCAACGCCGGCCGCGCCTGCGGCACCCCGTGGCTGCGGCTCTGGCGCTGGTACGAGCGGATCCGCATCCCGGGCCGCGAGTCGCCGCTGCCCACTCCTCCTCCGGAGGAGAAGGTGACGGCCCGCCAGCGTGTCGAGCAGGCCGTACGGCTGGTCGCGGAAGCGGCGGCCACCGGACTGCCCGCCCCCTGGGCGCAGGCGGTGCGGGAGGCGGCGGTGCGTGGCGCCGAGGGGCTGCCGCAGGCCCTGGACGAGCTGGCGGTACGGGCGGAACTCGAACGGGGCACCTCACCCAGGCCCGCCTGGTGGCCCGCGGCGGTGCTGGTGCAGGCGGCCATGACGCTGGTGCAGATCGTGGGCGGGCTCTGGCTCGTCGGCCAGATCGTGGGCGTGCTCGAACCCGGTCTGCTGGTCCCCGCGCTGGTCATGCTGGCGGGGATCGTCGGGGGCCCGCTGGTCGAGTGGGCCTGCGGGGTCGCGGCGCGCGGGCCCGGTCGGCGCTACGGGCAGGAGGCCGAGCGGCGGTTGCGGGAGGCGGCGGCCGGGTGCGGCCGGGCCAAGGTCCTGGACCCGGTCGCGGCGGAGTTGCTGCGCTACCGCGAGGTGCGCGAGCAGTACGTGGCGGTGCGCGGCGGGGCGGGGGTGCGGGCGGGGGTGTCGTGAGAGGAGTGACGCGAGGGGGCGGTGACGCGAGGGGGTGACGTGAAGGGGGCCGGGGTTCTGCGACCCACCCCCGCACGCCGCACGCCGCACGCCGCACCCCGCCCCTGGCCAACCGACGCCCCCGCCCCCCGCCACCCCTCGGCCAACCCCCGTACGGGTGACGAGGTTTTCCACAATCGCTGGGTGGTCCACAGCCCCCGGCACAAGGTCCTCCGTCCGGTCCAGCATGGAGATCGACAGCGCAAGGGTTCGATCGGCCGCCTGGGCCGGACGGAGCCGCGACGGGGACGCCGTGCGCGCGACGGGCGCGCACGGCACGCATGACGGGGGAGTGGTGGGGATGAACGACACGCTGGTGACGCTGGTGGGGAACGCCGCGACGCGGGTGGAGTACCGGGAGACGGCGACGGGCGGAGTGGCCCGGTTCCGGCTGGCGGTGACATCACGCCGGTTCGACCGGCAGAAGAACGCCTGGGTGGACGGGCACTCCAGTTTCTACACGGTCTGGGCCTGGCGGACGCTGGGTCTGAACCTGGCCAGCTCGGTCGCCGTGGGCGAACCGCTGGTGGTGCACGGCAGGTTGCGGGTGCGTGACGAGGACCAGGACGGACAGCGCAGATTCTCGGCGGACGTCGAGGCGACCGCGGTGGGCCACGACCTGACCCGGGGGACGTCGGCGTTCCGGCGCGTGGTGAAGGCGGACCCGTCCCTGACGGAGCCGCTCAAGGACCCGGCGGGGGAGGCCGGTTCACCGGCCTCGCGAGCGCATACACCGGCCCCGCCCCCGGCTCCGACGCCCACTCCGGCGTGGACCGGTACGGGCGGTGCGGGTGTGGTGGCGGGGGGTGACGGGACGGCTGGGGCGAGTGCCGGAGGCGCCGGAGAAAGCCCTGGTGAGGGGCGCGGAACAGCTCCCGCGAAGCCACCCGCCGTGGCTGCCGCAGTGCCCTGAACGTCCCGTTCCGTACCGGAGATTTGTCGATAACCCCAGGTGGGGGTGGGTGCCAGCGATAACGATTGCGATTCGGAATGGTTATCTGATCGCATGACAGGGGATCGGGGGGCGCGGCCTCCATAGGATTCCCGTTACTCACGGGGCACTTGAGTCAGCAGGCGAGGCACTTCCCCCACGCACGTACGCGAAAGCTCCTCGCCCGAAGGGGAATTCTGTGTTTTCAGTCGTTCACGGGTTTTCTGTACCCAAGTCTGTACGCAAGCGCGGCGCCGCACGCCTCGCTGCCGCTGTCGCCGTCTCGGGTCTGGTCGCCGGCGGCGCCATAGCCGGCGCGGGCACGGCGGTCGCCGACACGCCCGGCCAGCAGCACCAGGGCGGCGCGGTCGCCACCATCAAGGGCCTGGACCCGGACGCCTCGGGCAAGGCCGTCATCCACCAGCAGGGCGGCGACCGGCCGGTCTCGGCCGGTCTGTTCCAGATGGTCGTCGACGGCGGCGGCACCCTGCGTACGTACTGCATCGACATCCACAACCCGACTCAGCCCGCCGCGAAGTACCAGGAGACCCCCTGGAGCGGCACCTCGCTGAGCGGCAACCCGGACGCGGGCAAGATCCGCTGGATCCTTGAGCACTCGTACCCGCAGGTGAACGATCTGACGGCGCTCGCCAAGTCGGCCGGCCTCAAGGGCCAGCTGACCAATGGCACGGCCGCCGCCGCCACCCAGGTCGCCATCTGGCGCTACTCGGACCACGCCCAGGTCGACGCGGTGGACGCGCAGGCCAAGGACCTGGCGGACTGGCTGACCAAGTCCGCGCAGAACGTGGGCGAGCCCAAGTCGTCGCTGACCCTCGACAACCCGGCCGTCTCCGGCAAGGCGGGCTCCAAGCTCGGCCCGGTGACCGTCCGCACCAACGCCGACAAGGTCTCGGTGACCCCGTCCGAGGAGCTCAAGGCTGCCGGCGTCAAGGTCGTCGACAAGGCGGGCAAGGCGGCCACGACCGCCAAGAACGGCTCGCAGCTCTTCTTCGACGTGCCCGCGGGCGCCCAGCCGGGCTCCGGCTCGCTGACCGTCCAGGCCACCACCCAGGTGCCGGTCGGCCGTGCGTTCGCCAGTGAGTCCAAGAGCCAGACGCAGATCCTCGCCGGGTCCAGCGACTCCACGGTGACCGCCGCGGCCAAGGCGACCTGGGCCAAGCAGGGCGCCATTCCGGCCCTGACGGCCGCGAAGAACTGCGCCAAGGGCGGCGTGGACGTCACGGCGACCAACAAGGGCGACGAGGCGTTCACCTTCAAGCTGGCCGGCTTCTCCTACACGATCGGCGCCGGCAAGTCGAAGACCGTCACCGTGCCGGTCGCCGAGGATCAGGCCTACGACTTCGTGATCACCGGGCCGAACGGCTTCAAGCAGGAGTTCAAGGGCGTCCTGGACTGCAAGACCGCCGGCACCGGCACCAGCAAGCCGTCGTCGCAGCCCAGCCCCGCCTCGGCGGGCGGCACCTCGTCCGGCTCCACCACCGGTGGTGACCTGGCCGAGACCGGTTCCTCCAGCTCCACGCCGATGATCGCGGGCGTCGCTGTCGCCCTGGTCGTCATAGGCGGCGGCGCGGTGTTCTTCCTCCGCCGCAAGAAGGCCGGGACCGCCGGGCACTGACCCCCGCGGCTCTGAGACACGGCACCGTGGACTCAGAGTGACCACCCTGTGACAGTGGCCCCGGTGAGCGCAGGCGCACCGGGGCCACTGGCGTCCCATAGCAGCACCCGTTTCCGCCAGGGGGGCCGTCCCAGGGCCGTCAACGTCGACCGACTTCGACCAACGACGACCGCCCGGGGGAAGCGGCCGATGATCGCGCCCCAGGTCAGGAGCTCCTGACCTACTCATTCGCTCGCAAGGGTGGACGACTGGCAAGATGGGGTGTATCTGCCCACAGCCCGATTCACACTGCCGGACGGTTTCTCTTGGCTGAGTACATCTACACCATGCGCAAGACGCGCAAGGCGCACGGCGACAAGGTGATCCTTGACGACGTCACGCTGAGCTTCCTGCCCGGCGCGAAGATCGGTGTGGTCGGCCCCAACGGTGCCGGTAAGTCCACCGTTCTCAAGATCATGGCGGGCCTTGAGCAGCCCTCCAACGGTGACGCCTTCCTGTCTCCGGGCTACACCGTCGGCATCCTCATGCAGGAGCCGCAGCTCGACGAGACGAAGACGGTCCTGGAGAACGTGCAGGACGGCGCCGCCGAGATCATGGGCAAGCTCAAGCGCTTCAACGAGGTCGCCGAGCTCATGGCGACGGACTACTCGGACGCGCTCCTTGAGGAGATGGGCAAGCTCCAGGAGGACCTCGACCACGCCAACGCCTGGGACCTCGACGCCCAGCTTGAGCAGGCCATGGACGCGCTGGGCTGCCCGCCCTCCGACTGGCCCGTGGTCAACCTCTCCGGTGGCGAGAAGCGCCGTGTCGCGCTCTGCAAGCTGCTGATCGAGGCGCCCGACCTGCTCCTCCTCGACGAGCCCACCAACCACCTCGACGCCGAGTCGGTGAACTGGCTGGAGCAGCACCTCTCGAAGTACGCGGGCGCCGTGGTCGCCGTCACCCACGACCGGTACTTCCTGAACAACGTCGCCGAGTGGATCCTTGAGCTCGACCGCGGCCGCGCGATCCCGTACGAGGGCAACTACTCCACGTACCTGGACAAGAAGGCCTCCCGCCTCAAGGTCGAAGGCCGCAAGGACGAGAAGCGCGCCAAGCGGCTCAAGGAAGAGCTTGAGTGGGTCCGCTCCAACGCCAAGGGCCGGCAGACCAAGTCCAAGGCGCGCCTCGCCCGTTACGAGGAGATGGCGGCCGAGGCCGACAAGATGCGGAAGCTGGACTTCGAGGAGATCCAGATCCCGCCGGGCCCGCGTCTGGGCTCGATCGTCGTCGAGGTCGAGAACCTCTCCAAGGCCTTCGGCGACAAGGTCCTCATCGACGACCTGTCGTTCACGCTGCCGCGCAACGGCATCGTCGGCGTCATCGGTCCGAACGGCGCGGGCAAGACCACGCTGTTCAAGATGATCCAGGGCCTGGAGACCCCCGACTCGGGCTCCATCCGGGTCGGCGAGACCGTCAAGATCTCGTACGTCGACCAGAGCCGCGCCAACATCGACCCGAAGAAGACCCTTTGGGCCGTGGTGTCGGACGAGCTCGACTACATCAACGTCGGCCAGGTCGAGATGCCTTCGCGCGCGTACGTCAGCGCGTTCGGCTTCAAGGGCCCGGACCAGCAGAAGCCGGCCGGTGTGCTCTCCGGTGGTGAGCGCAACCGCCTCAACCTGGCGCTGACGCTCAAGGAGGGCGGCAACCTGCTGCTCCTCGACGAGCCCACCAACGACCTGGACGTGGAGACTCTGTCCTCGCTGGAGAACGCGCTCCTTGAGTTCCCGGGCGCGGCTGTCGTGATCTCCCACGACCGGTGGTTCCTGGACCGGGTGGCGACGCACATCCTGGCGTACGAGGGCGACTCGAAGTGGTACTGGTTCGAGGGCAACTTCGAGTCGTACGAGAAGAACAAGGTCGAGCGGCTCGGCGCCGACGCGGCGCGTCCGCACCGCGCCACCTACAAGAAGCTCACCCGGGGCTGATCTTCTTGGCTCGCCACATCTACAGCTGCCCGCTCCGCTGGTCGGACATGGACGCCTTCGGGCACGTCAACAATGTGGTCTTCCTCCGCTATCTGGAGGAGGCCCGCATCGACTTCATGTTCCGGCTGGCGCCGGGGGACGGCTCGCCGTCGTTCTCGGGCGGGTCCGTGGTGGCCCGGCACGAGATCGACTACGTGCGGCCGCTGGTGCACCGCCACGAGCCGGTGACCGTCGAGTCGTGGGTCACCAAGATCGGCGCGGCGTCGCTGACGATCGCGTACGAGATCAAGGACCCCGAGCAGGTGTATGTGCGGGCGTCGACGGTCGTGGTGCCGTTCGATCTCGCTGCGGGGCGGCCTCGGCGGATCTCCGCGGAGGAGAAGGCGTTCCTCCAGGAGTACGTGGAGGAGGCCGACGCGGGTCGCGGTGGCCGTGCAGGGCGTGGCGACCGTGGTGACCGCGTGGAGCGGGCCGCGGCATGACCGTGAAGCTGGGCTTCGCCGATGCCGGGGAGGTGGCGGATCTCGCCGCCTTCCTGGCCCGGCTGATCCACTACGACCGGTCGGCGGCCGTCCGGCTGCAGGCCGGCGGTGGTGCGCTGGCGGTGTTCGGGCGCCCGCCGGCGTTCGAGGTGCTGGCGATTCGTACGGTGCGGCTGGACGCGGTGGTGGAGCTCGATGTCACCGTCTCGGCGGGTGAGCTCCTGGAGGCGCTCGACGAGCCCGCGTCCGCGGTGGTGGTTCCTCCCTCCGTGACCGGTCCGCCGTGGGCGGGCGTGCTGCCGCCGCGCGGCGGCTGGAGCCGGCTGCCCGGGCTGCCCTCGGCCGCGGAGATACGAGATGCGGTCGGGGCCGCGGTGGCGGAGTTCCGGGCGCGGGACGAGGCGTTGCCGGAGCAGTCGCGTACGCGGGCGGAGCGGGACCGGATCGGGCGTGAGATCTGGTCGCGGACGCTGGGGGCGACGGAGGTGCCGCTGCGGGTCGTGCACGCGGCGCAGTCCCTGGGGTTTCTGCGGGGCGGGGCGGGGCCGGGTGCCGGTTCTGGCGCGGAGTTGGCTTTGCTGGGGGCGGGGCCGTGGTTGCGGCTGCGTACGGCGTATGGGTCGGTTGCGGTTCGGAGGGTGGGGGCGGGGGCGCTGCCGCTGTCTCCGGTGTGAGGGTTGCCCCACCCCGCCCCTTCGCCTAAACCCTCCGGGGGTGGGTGGGGGGTGGAGGCTCGTTTCCCGGGGGCTGCGCCCCCGGACCCCCTCTGCGGGGCCTGCGGCCCCTGCACCCCGCTTTCGGGGCTCCGCCCCGGACCCCGCTCCTCAAACGCCGGAGGGGCTGAATGTGCCCGGGCCCCGTTCTGCCTTTAGGGGCGCGGGGAACTGCGCGACCAGCCCCCACCGAACCCGCAGACAAACAGCGCTACTCCCCACTCCCATCCGGCCACACCTGGATATGGTCCTGCTCCAGCTCCAGCAGCACCCTTCTCTCCATCCCCAGGGCCTCCGTGTACTCCGTGGGGAGTTGGAGGCGGCCCGCCCTGTCGAGCATCGCGTATTCGCGGGAGACCACTGACTCCTCGCCCGTCTGCTCGTTGAGGTGGGTGCGGCGTAGGACCTCCGTGGAGGTGCGGCCGTCGCGGATGGCCACCGTGCGGCGGACCTCGTTCGCCACCGTCTGGTCGTGGGTGACGATGACGATCGTCGTGCCCAGCTCCTCGTTCGCCGTGCGGAAGGCCGCGAAGATCTGTTCGGCCGTGGCGGAGTCGAGTTCGCCGGTCGGTTCGTCGGCCAGGAGGACCGAGGGGTTGTTGGCGAGGGCCACCGCTATCGCCACGCGCTGCTGTTCGCCGCCGGACATCTGGTGGGGGCGGCGGTCGCGGCAGTGGGCCACCCCGAGCAGGGTGAGGAGTTCGTCCGCTCGGGTCGACTTGCCCTTCGCGCCGCGTCGGCGGCCTCGCAACTGCATGGGGAGCGAGGTGTTCTGAGCGGCCGTCAGGTACGGGAGGAGGTTTCTCGCTGTCTGCTGCCAGACGAAGCCGACCACCTCCCTCCGGTAGTCCAGCCTCGCCTTCGCGTCCATCGACAGCAGGTCCCGGCCCGCCACCTTCGCCTGGCCCGCCGTCGGGACGTCCAGGCCCGCCAGGATGTTCATCAGTGTGGATTTGCCGCTGCCGGATGCTCCCACCAGGGCCATCAGCTCGCCGTCCGTCACGAGGAGGTCGAGGCCCTGCAAGGCCTGGACCTCCACGCCGTCCGTCGTGAAGATCCGGACCAGGCGGTCGCAGGCGATCAGGGCGTCATGGCCGTACGCCGGGCGGTCACGCCGCGCCGCCGCCCGTTCCTCCAGCTCGGACAGCGTCCGGACTTCCGTCCCCGCCGTCGCCCCGGCCCTCGTCCCCGTCATCGCGTGTCTCCTGCCCTCAGTTCCGTCACCGAGCCGCGCCGGCTCGTCCACCACGCCTGGGTCGCCGCGACCCCCGCCGCAAGCGCCACCACGCACACCGCCGGTATCAGCAGCGACATCGGGTCCGTGCGCAACCCGCCGCCCGCCGCAGCGGTCGACGGAGAAGCCGCCAGGGCCAGGCCCGTCAAGTCCACGCCGGGGGCGAGCAGTTCCGTCGCCGCCCAGCCCGTCAGGGCGCCGCCCAGCGCGGCCAGGACCGCCTGCGGCAGTGCTTCCAGGATCAGCAGGCGGCGGCCCTGGCGGCGGGTCAGGCCCATCGTCCGCAGCCTCGCGAGCAGGGCCGAACGCTCCGGCGCGCCCCGCAGCAGGGAGAGCAGCAGCGCCAGCACCGCGTACCCCGCGCCCGCCGCCACCGCTGTCCCGTAAACCCGTTCCGCGCCCGACTGGAGCGGCGAGTCGACGAGCTTGCGGCGTGTCTCCGAGCGGAGTTGGACCGTTGGGGGGTCGCCCGCGACGCGGGGAGTCGATACCGTCCGGCGCAGGTCCTTCGCGTCCAGGCCCGTCCCCGCCACCAGCAGCGTCGTCGGTTCCCGGGCGCCAAGACCGGCCGTGTCCACCAGCAGGAAGTCGCTGCGCGGGACGGCGGGGGTGCGCTCCCGCACGCCCACCACCTGGACCATCAGCCGGTAGCCCGCCACCCGCACCTCCCTGGGACCCTTGCCCAGGCCCGCCGCCACCTTCGGTGACGCGATCGCCGAAAACGCCTTGCCCGGGCGGGCCTTCAGGTCGTCGGCCCGGATCGCGCCCAGGCCGGTGCCGGCCGTGAGGCGGGCGTACGAGGACGGGTCCGCGCCGATCACCGCGATCTTGTCGCCGTACGGCATCTCCACGCCGTAGTCGACATGGGCCGCGGCCACCCGCGACACCCCGCCGACCTTGGCGACCCGGTCCGCCAGGCCCGGCGGCAGCGCCGTCACGCTGTCGACCCGCGCGTCCGCGCCCGTCGTGTACAGCGCCGCCCGGTCCCGCGCGTCCGCGACCCCGGCGAGCACCGAGCCGCCGAACGCGGCCGTGGTCAGCGCCGTGAGCAGGGCGAGCAGCGGGAGCACTCCGCCGCCGGAGGCGCGGCCCGCGCGGGCCAGCGAGAGGAAGCCGACCGTGCTGCGCAGCCGCGCGGCCGGGCGGGCCGCCCAGCGCAGGGGCAGCGGATACAGCCGTACGAGCACCAGCGCCGCGATCACGCCGATCAGCACCGGCGCCGAGCTGACCAGCGAGTCGGAGCCCGCCGCCGTGGTGCGCCGGCGCAGCGCCGCCACCGCGCCCACCGCCAGGACCAGCAGGGTCAGTTCGGCCACGGTGCGGCGCCGGGAGGGCCTGACGCGTACGAGGTCGTCGCGGTCGGAGGCGGTGCGGACCCTGCGGTGGGTGAGTACCGCCCGTACCGGCAGGGCCAGACAGGACACCGCCGCCACCGTGGCCACGGCGAGCAGCGCGGGGCCGAGCCGGCCGCCGCGTACGGTCAGGACCGCCAGGCCCAGGCCGAGCGCCGCCGCCGGGACCGTCACCACCGCCGTCTCGGCGGCCAGCCGGCCGCCGATGCCGGGCAGCGAGCCGCCCCGGGCGCGCAGCAGGGCGAGTTCGGTGCTCCGGCGGGCCGCCGCGAGGCCGCCCGCCATCAGCAGGACCACGACCGCGACCGTCGCCGTGCCGAAGGTGGCGACCGCGACGACGGGGGTGATCGAGTCGCGTACGGAGGTGTACTCCTCCAGGATCGCGTCGAGTTCGGTGGAGATCGTGGCGCCGGGGCCGACCTGCTCGCGCAGGGCGGCGAGTGCCGGGCCGGCCTCCAGGGAGGCCACGGAGGTGGCGAGGCCGTGCAGCCGACGGGCGTTCATGCTGCCCGCGGCCGGGGCGATGTCCGCGTACAGCTCGGGACTGCCCGCCGTGCCCAGGAGTACGGGCGCCGAGTCGGGGCCGAGCAGCAGGCCCGCGTACCAGTAGTGCGGCGCCTCGCGGTCGCTGGGGGAGGAGGAGTTGAACTCGGGGTCGCGCAGCACCGGTTCGGTGGCCCAGTAGTTCCCGTCGGGGAGCAGCGGGCGCACGATCCCGGTGATGCGGATCGCGAGCGGCTCGCCCCCCGCGCCCGGCACGTGGATGACCGAACCGGGGGAGATGTGGAGCGCCTTGGCGGTCGCCGCCGTCACCGCCGCCTCGGCCGTGTGCGAGGTCGCGTCCGCCTTCGCGGTGGGCAGGCGCCCGCTCACCAGACGGGCGTGGTCGGAGAGCGACGACCGGGAGGCGATCAGCAGGCGCGGCGGCAGGCCCTCGGGCCTCGGCAGCCAGGAGTCCAGCGGGGAGTCGGCACGCACCTTCTCCGTGGTGCGCACCCCGTACGCCGACTGCCCGTTGTCCGCCCGGAGCGGCGCCGGGATCGCCTTGAGCTGGTCCCGGTAGGCCCGTTCCATGGCCTGCGGGCCGAGCGCGGAGTCGCCGTTGACGGGCATCGGGCCGGACAGCCGGATCACCGAGTTCTCCGGCGCCGCCGACTCCACGGCGTGGCGCAGCCCCCGGTCCTCGTACACGTCGACCCCGCGCGGCAGCGACGCGGCCAGGAACGCGGTGAGCAGCACCAGCAGGGCGAGCGCGCCCGCGGCGCCCGGCGCGGTCCGCAGCCGGGTCCGCACCCAGGGGGCAACGGCCTTGGTACGCATGTCAGTTGCCCCCCTGGTGGCGCAGCGAGACCGCCGGGTCGGTCCGCCGCAGCGCCAGCGTCGCGACGATCAGCAGCGGTACGGCGGCGACTCCCGCCAGCAGTACGGCGAGCCGCCCGGCGGGCAGTTCCACCAGCACCTTTGGCACCGGCTGGGTGGCCTGCCCGGTCAGCACGATCAGCGGCACCACCGCGCGCGTCAGCACTTCGCCCAGGGCGAGGCCCACGAGCAGCGCCAGCGCGATCAGCACCCCCTGCTCGGCCGCGATCAGCCGGGCCAGCTGGCGGCGCGGGGCGCCCAGGGCCCGCAGCACGGCGAACTCCGCCCCGCGTTCGCGCAGCGAGCCCGCCGCGCTCACCGCGAAGCCGACCGCGGCGAGGGCCGCCGCCACGATCGCGGCGGCGATGAGCGCGGCCTGCGGACCCGCGCCCAGCGGGTCGTCGCGCAGCTGCTCGGCGACCTCCGCGCGCACCACCACCTGCTGCGGATCGATGTCCGGCCGGGCCCGCAGCGCCGCCGCCGCGCGGGCCGCGTCGCCGGGGCCGGTGGTGAGCCACCACTCGGTCGGGGCGAGGCTGCTGCCGGTGTCGACGGCGAGCCGCGCGTTGATCGCGCTCAGGTCGAGCAGGAGCGCACCGCCGTCGCGGCCGCCGCCACCCGCGGTCTCGGCGCCGGGCCCGGTCGTCGGGACCTCGGCCATCCGGTCGACGACCTTCGCGCGCAGCGTCTGCCCGGCCAGGACGGCCGTGACGGTCTGCCCGACCCGGGTTCCGCTGGAGGCCAGGAACCGGTCGGTGGCGATCGCCGTCAGCGCGGGCGGCGCGGGCCGGACGGCGGCGACTCTGACGGTCCGGCTCGGTATCCCCGTCCAGGAGCCGGCGGTCACCAGGGTCGACCCCGTGGCGTACGGCACCGACAGGGCCTGCCCCTCGGTCTTCGGGGTCAGGGCCAGCAGGCCGCCCGGGCCCTCGCCGGACTCCAGCGAGGTGGCCCGCCAGCGGTCGGCGGCGGGCAGCGCGACGGGGGCGGTGCGCCCGTCCCGTGTCACGGTCCGCAGCTCCCGCACGGTGAAGCGGTGCTGTTCGGCCTTCTCGTACGGCACGTTGAAGTCCAGCTCGAAGCAGGTGAGCGCGAGCGGCGCGGCCGGGCGGCCCACCGGCGCGCCCGCCGCCAGATCGAGCGAGAGCCGGCGCTCGGCAGGGCGCCCGTCGGCCTCCAGGGGCCCGGCCGGGAGGCGGTACTGGATGCCGAAGCGGTCCTCGACCACCGCCGTCAGATTCGCGGTGACCCCGCTCGGGGAGGCCCCGCCCGGGGTGCCCTCGGCGCCGAGCCGCAGGCCGAGGGCGAGCTCGGCGGCGTCCGCCGGGAGCAGCACACCGGTCCGCGCCGCCCGGGGCGGGGTGAGCTCGCCCAGGAGCGCGCGGGGGGACCTGCCGCCGAGGTCGGAGCGGAGCAGCAGCCCGTCCGCGTGCGCGGTGTCCAGGGCGAGCAGCGTCCCGGAGCGGCCGCCGGAGAGCTCCACCGAGGAGCGCGCGGCCGGGGCCACCGCCCGTACGCCCGGGACCGCGTCGTACGAACCGGCCTGCCCGAAGCCGCTCAGGCTCGACCCGAAGACCCGCACCGAGGTGCCCGCGCGGAAGTCCGCCTGGTCCTCCTGCGAGCGGTCCCACGAGGCGGACTGCCCGATCGCCAGCATGCCCATGGCGACCGCGAGTACGAGGAGCAGCACCGGGCCCGCGCCGCGCAGCGGACGGCGGCTGAACTGCCAGCCCGCTAGCGCCGCCGGGAGCCCGCGCCCGCCCGCCGCCCGCCGTTCGGCCAGCTTGGCGGCGGGCGGCAGCAGCCGCAGGGTCAGTACGGTCCCGGCGAGCAGGGCAAGCGCGGGCGCGGCCACCAGGAGCGGGTCGATGCCGAGGCCGCCCGCTCGGTCGCCGCTGAGCGCCCCGGACCCCGAGGTCTGGCGGTCCAGCTGCCAGTAGGCGACCCCGGCGATCAGCAGGAGCCCGATGTCGGCCCCGGCGCGCACGGAGGCGGGCAGTGCGGCGGCCCGGGCGCGGGTGGCCCGCCCGGCCGACAGGGCCGGGGCCACCACGGCCGCCGCGCACCCCAGCGCGACCAGCGCCGCCACCAGCCACACCGTGCCGGTCGGGCCGGTGTCGAGGTGGATGCCGATCCGGGCGAGCGGGCCGTGGCTCGCGAGGAGCCGGGTGAGCGGGCCGGAGAGCAGCGGTGCGCACACCGCCGCCGGGGCGGCGAGCAGCAGCGCCTCGGTCGCGGACAGGCCGAGGAGTCGGGAGCGGGAGCCGCCGCGCGCCCGCAGCAGCTCGGTCTCGCCGGTCCGCTCGCTGCTCAGCAGCCGGGCCACCAGCAGCAGCGCGTACCCGGCGAGCAGTACCAGTTGCAGCGCGACGATCAGCAGGGTCGAGCGGGAGACAAGCAGCGAGCGCTCGGCCCGGTCGAGCACGTCGGGCAGCGAGGTGGCGGCGGTCGCGTCGCCCGCGAACACCTTGCCCTCCACCAGGGACTTGGGCCCCTGGGTCGCCGCCGCACGCAGGGCGCCGATCCGGTGGGTGGTCAGGGTGGAGAAGTCGGCGGAGGCCAGCCAGGACGTCTGGCCCCGGCTCAGCCGCCCGCCGGTGAGCGCCGTGGGATCGGTGAGCAGCGGCCCGTACGTGGTGAAGTTGACCCGGCGCGTGCCCCGGCCGCCGAGGTCGTCCAGCTGCCAGTACGCCTCGGTGGCGTCGACGGGACGGTAGACGCCGGTGACGCGGACCTGCACGGCCGGGCCGCTCATGCGGTCGGTGAGGGTCAGCGAGACGGGCCAGTGGCGCAGGCCCAGCTGGGCGGCGGCGTTCTCGGGGAGGGCGGCCTGGATCTCGCGGCCGGTGCCCGGCGGGGCGGGCCAGCTGCCGCCGGTCAGCCGGACGCGGGTGCGGTCGACGGCGGCGAAGAGCGTGAGGTCGGGCTCGGTGCCCTTGCGGGCGTCCGGCGACTGGAGGGTGCGCGGCAGCGCGTAGGGGCCGGACTGGGTCAACGTCCTTGTGGTGACCGGGAGTCCGCCGAAGGTGCGGTGCGCGCCCTCGCGTACGGCGGCGTCGGCGGCCTGCCGCTTCGCCTCGGGGACGGTCGCCTTGACGATCAGCGAGGCGGGCGCGCTGGACCTGGTGGCCAGGGTGTGGCGCAGGGACGCGTCCCCGATGGAGCCGGAGAAGGCGGTCAGGGCGGCCAGGACCGAGGTGGTCAGCAGGACGGCCAGCAGCGCGGCGGCCAGAAGCAGCCGGTGCGCGCGCACCCGCAGAAACACGAAACCCGCCACACGGCCCCCAGATCCCCGCTTTGCCCCCGAAAGTCTGTCCGGATGCTTTCAGAGGGCACAGGTTCGTGGAAACCGCTTGCGGCCCGATCTTGCCCGATCGTGACCGGAATGCGATCACGGAGTGCCGCATTCCGGGTTCGGGGCGGGCGGAACGTGAACTTCCGTCCTACTCCGCCGTGTTGACCATCGAGGCGGCGGCGTACGTCAGATAGTTCCAGAGCGTCGTCTCGTGCTCCCCGGAGAGCCCCAGCTCGTCGACGGCCGTACGCATATGGGTCAGCCAGGCGTCGTGCGCGGCCCGGTCGACGGTGAACGGCGCGTGGCGCATCCGCAGCCGGGGGTGGCCGCGGTGGTCGCTGTAGGTGCGCGGGCCGCCCCAGTACTGGATCAGGAAGAGGACGAGCCGCTCCTCGGCCGGGCCCAGATCGCCCTCCGGGTACATCGGCCGCAGCAGCGGGTCCTCGGCGACGCCCTGGTAGAACCGGTGGACCAGGCGCCGGAAGGTCTCCTCGCCGCCGACCTGCTCGTAGAAGGTCTGCTCCTGAAGCGTGCCGCGCGGAATCTCGTTCACGTGTCCATGGTCTCAGACGCCGCGGCCGAGTACCGGAGGCCTAGGACCACTCGCCTCCCGGGCCCGCGCGCAGCACAGTGGACATATGGGCGCACACCGGGATTCGGCCGCCAGGGCGCGGGCGGCCCTCGTCGCGGAGATCGTGGCCGGGGGCGCGCTCGCCGACCCGGCCTGGCGGGCCGCCTTCGAGGAGGTGCCCCGCGACCTCTTCGTGCCGTACTACTTCGTGGGGCGCCCCGGCGGCTACGAGCGGCTGTGGGGCGAGGACCCGGACCCCGACCGGCGGGCGCGCTGGCTGGACGGGGTCTACACGGACATGCCGCTGGCCACCCGGCTGCGCGACGGGGAGCTGCTCTCCTCCAGCAGCCAGCCTTCGCTGATGGCCCGGATGCTGGAGGTCCTGGACGTCCGGGACGGGCACGCGGTCCTGGAGATCGGCGCCGGGACCGGCTACAACGCGGCGCTGCTCAGCCACCGCCTCGGCGAGGAGCTGGTCACCACGGTCGACCTGGACCCGGAGATCACCGAGTCGGCCCGGACGCATCTGGTGGCGGCGGGCTTCCGCCCGGCGGTGGTGACCGGCGACGGGGCGCGCGGCTGCCCGTCGCGGGCGCCCTTCGACCGGATCATCGCGACCTGCACCCTGCCGTCGGTGCCGGCCGGGTGGCTGGCGCAGTGCACACCGGGGGCGCTGATCGAGGCCCCGCTGGCCACCGGGCTGATCCTGCTGAAGGTGCGCGACGCGGGGCACGCGGAGGGGCGCTTCCTGCACACCCCGGCCTACTTCGTGCCGCTGCGGGGCGTGGCGCCCACACCCGGCGCCCCGTACGCCGGAGGGCTGCCCCGCCCGAGCCTGGAGAACGAGCTCTTCCGCTTCCTGCTCGCGCTCACGGCGGACAGCCTGGACCCGTACGAGGCGTACGAACTGTGGCGGCGCGAGGACCGCCCCCGGCGCGAGCGGTTCGGCGTGACGGTCACCGACGAGGGCCAGTGGGCCTGGCTGGACGACCCGCGGGGACCACATACGTGGCCCCTGCGGGATGTGGTCCCGGGGAACGTCTAGCCGCGGCGGACCGTGATCGTCGTCCAGGCGCCCACGTGGACCCGGTCGCCCTCCTGGAGCGGGACCGGCACGTACGGCTGGATCGGGTCCTCGGCGCCGTTGATTGTGGTGCCGTTGGTGGAGTTCTGGTCGACCACCGCCCAGCTGCCGTCGGGCTGCTGGACCAGGACCGCGTGCTGGTGCGAGACGCCCGGGTCCTCCGGCGGCACCGCCAGGTCGATGTCGGGCGCCTCGCCGGTGGAGTGGCGGCGGCGGCCGATGGTGAGCTGGTTGCCGGTGAGCGGGCGCTGCTGCTCGGGCGAGTACGCGGGCAGGTTGAGCCCGGACGCCTCCGGCCCGCTGCGCTGCATCATCGCCATGAAGTAGTCGCGGTCCGGCCCGATGGTCACCAGCCAGCCGAGCGGCTGCGGCGGCGGGGCCTGGAACTGCTGCTGGGGCGGCTGCGGCTGCTGCGGGGCATGGGGCGCCTGGGTGTGCTGCGGCGGCTGCGGGTGGGAGGGCGGCTGGATCATCCAGTCGTCGTTCTCTGCCCGGGCCGGCGGCTGCACCTGCGGGAACGTCGGAGGCGCGGGCGGCCCCGCCTGCTGGAAGACCGGCGGGGGCGGCGGCCCCTGCTGGAAGTGCGGCGGCGGGCCCTGGCGCAGGGACGGGTCACCGTTCGGCGGGGGCGGCGGCCCCTGGTGGAACGGCGGCGGGCCCTGCTGCGCGGGGTCGCCGGTGAGCGGCTCGGCGGGCCGGTTGACCTGCGAGGGCCGCGAGCTCTGGTACTCGTACGGGTCGCGCTGCTGCTGCGGGGGCGGCGGCGACTGGAACCCGGGCGGCAGATTGAGGCCCTCGCCACGCCCGGGGGCCGGGTTGGGCGCCAGCGGCGTGTACGAGGTCGCCGTCTGGGTGAGGTAGTTCCAGCGGCACTCCTCGCAGAAGGGCGTGTTGCCCTCCCGGGGCGTGCGGCACTGGGGGCAGAGCTCCGCCGGGGCGGCGGGGGCCTCGGGGGCGGGGTAGCCGTAGCCGCCCTGCGGGGGCGGCCCCGGGAAGGCGGGCGGGGGCGGGGGAGGCGGCGGCACGGCGCCCATGCGATGGCCGCAGACCTCGCACCAGTCGTCGGAACCCGACTGGTGTCCGTTCGGGCAGGTCGGCATGGAGTCGCTTCCCCCTCTCCTCGTCCGGCCCCTCGGGCCGAGGCACTCAAGTGGTTTCGCTACTGCGTACCGCTGTGTGCGGCTTGCTCCCGGGCTGGTGCCCGGTTCGGCTACTTCGTCACTTCTTCACGCGTACGGTCTTGGTCGAGCGGGTTTCGAGAGTCATCTCGTCCGCCTCCGCGACCTTCGCCTTCAGTCGCACAGTACCCGTCGCCTCGTCGACGACGTCCACCACCTTCGCGAGCAGCTTCGCCGTATCCGCGTTCCCGGAGGCCGCGGCGAGCTGGACGGCGCGGCCGAGCTTGGCGGTGGCGCCATCGATATCGCCCGACTTGCGGGCATCGAGACCCTGTTGGATGACTTGGGCCAGTTCGGCCTGACCCGTGTAGTGGGCGACCTGGGGGTTGATCGAGGTGGAGGCGGCCATGTCCTCGGTCCACACCGCGCGGACCAGCCCCTGCGACAGCGTCTGCGGGGTCCCGCCCGCCGGGTCGGGCAGGATCAGCGAGACCCGGGCGGCGAGCATCTCCTGGCCGATCCCGGCCTCGGGGACCTGGACGCACACGTGGTAGTCGCGCGACTCGTCGCCCCAGGAGCCCGTCGGGTAGTCCCCGGCGCGCGGTCCCGCCTCGGTCCGACGGCCCGTCAGCTCCTCGACGGTGGGCGCGACCTGCTTCACGAACCTGATCTCCACGCCGACCGGGGTCCACAGCCGCAGCGCGACGTCCGCGACCTCCTTGCCCATCGCGTTCTCCATCATCCGCGTGAAGTCCGCGGCCAGGCCCGAGGGGTCGGCCACGATGTCGGCGGTGCCGAGCAGCGCGGAGGCGATCGCGGTGACCTCCTTGACCTCCCAGTCGGTGCCGACCCCGCGCGCGTCGCAGGTGAACCGGCCCGCGCAGGCGTCGAGCGCCGCCTTCAGGTCGGCCGGCGACTCGTGCTCGTTGCGGCCGTCGGTGAGCAGGATGCCGTGCCGGATCGGTACGTCGGCCGAGCTCAGCAGCCGGTCGGTGAGCCGCAGCCAGGTGCCGATGGCGGTGCCGCCGCCCGCGCTCAGCTTGCGCAGCGCCTCCTTGGCCTGGGCACGGGTCTGCGCGTCGGCGGTGGCCAGGCGCCCGTTGCCCGGGTAGACCTCCTTGGCCTGGTGGGTGCCCGCGACGACCGCGAACGTCACGCCGTCGCGCAGGGTGTCGATCGCGGCCGCCGTGGCGTCGCGCGCGTTGCGCATCTTCGTCGGCGGGTAGTCCATCGACCCCGAGCAGTCGACCATGATCACCACGGCGGCGCTCGGCGCCTGCCCCGGTATGGACGAGGGCGACAGCGCGGCTCCGGCCAGTGCGGCCCCGCCGACCGTGCCACCGCCGGTCGACGTCACCGTGACGATCGCGTTGACCTCGCGGCCGCCCTCCGGGAGGTACTCGTTCTGGTAGACCTCGACGGAGAACCGCGGCGCGTTCGGCTTGGAGAAGTTGGCCATCTGAAAGGCTCCTTGAGGCTTCTGGGCCTGAAGAGACAAGAATGTGGGGGAATCCGGTGCCAAGGCCTAGTTGTAGGCGGATCCTGCCCCAGGCTGAGGGACCGCGAACGGCACGACGGCCACTGTTACGTTGTCGTGGCCCCCGCCGTCCAGGGCGTGGCCGACCAGCACCTGGGCGCTGTGCAGCGGCCGCTCGGCGGCGTCCGAGGGCACGGCCCCGGCCATCTCCTCGGCGCCCTCCGCGTAGTTCCACAGCCCGTCCGTGCAGACCACGACCACACCGGAGCGGTCCGGCTTGAACGAGGCGGTGTGCGGGTCGAGTTCGTACGCGTCGGCGCCCAGCCACCCCGTGATCGCGTGCGCCCGCTCGTCCGCGTACGCGTCTGCCTCGCTCATCAGGCCCGCCGCCACCATCTGCGCGGCCCACGAGTCGTCCTCGGTGAGCCGGGCGGGCGGGGTCGTACGGTCGTCGGGCACCCAGTACGCCCGGCTGTCGCCGACCCAGCCGACCACGAGCAGCCCGCCCGCCGCGATCGCGCCGACCAGCGTGCAGGCCGGCGCGTTCTGGTGGCGGTGCGGGTCGTGCTCCACGGCCGGGCCGGGCTCGTCGGCAAGGGAGTTGACCGCCTCTGCGGCGGACACGATCGCCTCGTGCATCGCCTGCTGCGGGTGCGTGCCCTGGGGCAGCGCCTGGAGCAGCGACTCGTTGGCGCGGGCCGCGGCCGCCGCCGACGCCTCGTCGGGGCGGGTCGCGGAGGAGACGCCGTCGCAGACGATCGCCACGACGGCGGGCGAGCCGTCGGGCAGTGCGGTGGTGGAGACGGCGAACGCGTCCTCGTTGCGGTGGTGGCGCAGGCCCCGGTCGCTGACCGCCGCCACCGGGCCGAGCTCCCGCTCCATGTGGTCGCGCTCGCGCGGCTGGGCGTGCCCACAGTTCTCGCAGTACCCGTCCTCGTCGACCCGCCCGGCCCGGCAGGCCACACAGACCTTCACGGGCGCGCGGACATGGGTGGCCTGCTCCCCGAGGTCGGCCGCGCGCGGGTCGGGCGCGGGCAGGGGGTACTCATCGGCCTCGCCCCCGGGCCCGTCGGACCGTGCGTGCGAGGGCAGCGGGGAGCCGCCCGAGTCGGTGCCGGGCAGATCGGTGGGCAGGTGCACCGGCGCGCCGGAGCCGTCGGCACGGGCGGCGGGCCACGCCTCGCCCGCCACGGGACTGCCCATGACCACCGTCGGGGTGTCCACCGGGGCCACGGGCACGGCCGACAGGTCGTACCCGCAGGCCCCGCAGTACAGGTCGCCCGAGTCCAGCGGCTCCGCGCAGCCGGGGCACGTCGACCCGGCTGCCGGCTGGTGCATCTGCGCCATCAATCACACCCACGTCCGGGGGCGGAAACGGTTTGCCCGCTCCACCAGTTCGATCCGCTCCTCGCCGCTGCCGGCGAGCCGGGCGAGTACCCGGTACGAACGCTCCAGGCCGAACCGCAGGCCCCGCTCGTCCAGCTCGCTGCCCAGCAGTATGGCCTCGCCGGACGGGCCGCCCCGGCTCCGCTCGCCCTCACCGGGCCCGCCCTGGCTTCCGGAGAGTACCCAGTCGAGCGCGGTGCCGAGGACCTCGGTGGCCAGCCGCTCCCGGCGCACCGCGTCCAGGCCGAGCTGCTGCAGCGCGTCCACCTGGCCCGAGGCGGCCCGCAGGTCGCCCAGGAGCGCGTCGCCCGGGGTGCGCCGCCGCAGCCTGGCCCGCACGGCGGCGACCCGGGCCGCCGTGTAGTGGATCGAGGCCTCCGGCACCGACTCCAGGGTCGTCACGGCCGCCGTGCGGTCGCCCGCGGCCAGCTGCACCCGGGCCAGGCCGAACGCGGCGCTCACGTAGCTCGGGTCGGTCGTCCACACCAGCCGGTAGTACTCGGCGGCGTTGTCCAGCTGCCCCAGGACCTCCGCGCACACCCCGAGCGCCAGCTTGGGCGTCGGCTCGCCCGGGAACGCGTCGTAGACGGCGTCGAAGGACAGCGCGGCGTTCTCGTGGTCGCCGGAGACGAGCGAGGCCACTCCCCGGTACCAGACGACCCGCCAGTCGTCGGGATGGTCGGCCTCCAGGGATTCGAGGCCCCGGGCCGCCGAGACCAGTTCGCCCAGGTCGAGCCGGGCCCGCAGTTCGCGCAGCCGCTTCTCCACGGAGTTGGCGGGCGCGGTGCGCAGCGCGGCGATGAGCTCGGCGGGCGCGGCGGCCATCAGGCCCGCCAGGAAGCCCGCGTTGGGGTCGCCCGGGTCCACGTGCGGCACCGGCAGCGCCAGCGCGGTGGCGGGCGCGTCGAGGGACCGCAGATAGCCGTCGCCGTCCGCTCCCCGGCCGTACGCGGCCGGGGAGCCGCCGACGCGGGGCGCGGGGACGACGGCGGTCGGCGTGGGGGCGCCGGGGGTCCCCGGGACCGCGGCGCCGGTGCCGGGGGCGGGGTGCGGCGCCGCGGTGACGGTCGGCCCGGCCACGGCGACGGGCACGGCGCCCGCGCCCGTGTACACCAGCGCGGAGCCGGCGCCCGGGCGCGTGCCCGATCCCGGCGCCGGGGAGCCGTTGGCCGCCGCGCGCCTGCGCGCCCACCGGCTCTCGGGCACCACCCGCGCGCCGAGCACCGACACGTCCCCGGTGAGCTCGGCGAACAACGACGTGTCCGTGACCCGCAGTTCGGTCCCGAACAGGGTCGACAGAGCCGGGCGCGGGCGGCCGGTCTGGAGCGACACGACCTCCCGCAGCACCCCGGTCAGCTGCTCGGCCATCTCCTGCGCGGAGGCGAACCGGCGCGCCGGGTCGGGGTCGGTGGCCCGCACCAGGAGTCGGTAGAACGACTCGTACGTCCGGAAGACCTCGATGTTGTCGGGGTCCGGCAGGCTGTCCGCGAAGACGTTCGTATAGCCCTGGAAGTCGAAGGTGAGCACGGCCAGCGTGCGCGCGACCGTGTACAGGTCGGAGGCGACCGAGGGGCCCACCTCGGCGACCTCCGGCGCCTGGTAGCCCACCGTGCCGTAGATGGCCGACTCGTCGTCGTCCATCCGGCGCACCGCGCCCATGTCGATCAGCTTCAGCTGGTCCTCGGTCTGGATCGCGTTGTCGACCTTGAAGTCGCAGTAGAGCAGGTTGCGGCTGTGCAGATGGCCGAGGGCCTCCAGGGCCTCGATGCCGTACGCGCAGGCCTGCTCGACCGGGAGCGGGTCGCGCTTGCCCTCCTGGCCGCGCCGCTCGTTGGCGATCTCCTTGAGCGACTTGCCGCCCACGTACTCCATGACGATGTAGCCGTCCATGGAGCCGGTGCGCTGGTCGAGGTGCTCCACGAAGTTGTAGATGCGCACGATGTTGGAGTGCTCGATCTCGGCCAGGAAGCGGCGCTCGGAGATCGCCGCCGCCATCGCGTCCTGGTCGCCGGTGTCGAGCAGGCCCTTGAGGACGACCCAGCGGTCCGAGACCGCGCGGTCCACGGCGAGGTAGACCCAGCCGAGGCCGCCGTGCGCCAGACAGCCCACCACCTCGTACTGGCCGTGCACGATGTCGCCCTGGTGCAGCTTGGGCACGAACGAGTACGGGTGGCCGCACTTGGTGCAGAACCCCTCGGTGCGCCCGGCCCGCTCCCCGCGCGAGCGGCCCACCGGCGCCCCGCAGTCCGAGCGCGAGCAGAAACGCTTCCGCTCGGGGACCTCCGGGTGCTCCATCACGGCCGTGGCCGGGTCGGGACGCGGCACTCCCGGCACGGTGACGAGCCCGGCCCCGAGTCTGCTGCGCCCGGAGCTGCTGGTCGCGGAGCCCGAGCTGCGCACCGACACCGACCGCGCGCTGCCCGACCCCGTCAGGGAGCGCGAGAGGCGCCCCGACACGGAGCGTCGGGACGTCGAGGAGCGGGAGGAGCGGGACGACGCCGAGGACCGCGCCGAGCGGGCGGACCCGGCCGACGACGAGCCGCTGTCCTTGCGGCCGCCTCCGGTGATCCCGGTCCCGGGCGAGGAGATGCTGCCGTCCCCAAGTTCTCGGCTGCGCTCGAACAGGGGAGACCCCAATCCCGACACGACCGGCGCCAGGCCGCAGGTGTCGCAGTACAGCTCACCGCCGCCCATGTCCTCGTAGGAGCCCTCGCAACCGGGGCGCTGGCACTTCTTCTGGTCGCTCACGATTCCCCCCTCTGGTCAACGGGCCCGGGCTGCCTGGGAACCAGCACCTCCGCCGCCGCCCGCTGATACCGCAGCACCGCCTGCTCGGCGACGCGCAGATCGCAGGGCGCGGACCACAGCATCCGGCGCGCCGCGTCGTACCGTTCGATGAGCAGCGGGTCCTCGGCCATGCCGTGCCGGGCGACCTTCGCCTTGTACGCGTCCAGCCTGCCGCGCAGCTCCGCGCGGACCGCCAGCGGCGCGGTGACGGCCGTCAGCGACTCGCGGGCGCGCAGCAGTTCGTCCTCGGCCTCCCGCTCCAGGGATTCCAGGAGCGGCGAGAGCCGGTGCCACTGGGAGTGCCTGCGGTACTCGGCGGCGGCCACCAGGCGCTCCTGGAGCGCGGTCGGCGGGCCGCTCACCGCGGGCACCTCGGACGCGGCGATCTTCGCGAGCACCTCGCCGCGCGCCGCCCGCGCCTCGGTCAGGGTGCGGTCCGCCCGCACGAGCACGTCCCGCAGCCGCACCAGCCGCTGCTCGGCATCCTGACGCACCGTCAGAACAGCGTCGATCTCCCGGCGTACGTCCTCCAGGGCGCGGGCCGCCCGGTCGTAGCGCTCGGTGTCCGGGCGGCCGCCGCCGGGCGCGGAGCTGCCCGGCGCGGGCACCCAGAACGCCAGCGGGTCCGACACCACCTGGGCCCGCAGCGACGTCAGCTCCTCGGTGATCGACTCCAGGTCGTCGCCCGCCGGGTGCTCCCCGGGGCGCACGCCCACCGAGTGGGCCAGGCCCCGGGTGCGGTGCAGCTCGGCCGCCAGGAGGTCTATCCGGGCGGGCAGCGCCGACCACACCGCGTCGGCCGCGACGACCAGGTCGAGCGAGCGCGCGTACAGCTCGTTCATCCGGCTCACCAGCTGCTCCAGGGTGAACCGCTCGGTCAGCCGGGCAGGTCCCGTCAGCGTGGCGGCCTGGGAGGCCGATCCGGCGACCGTCACCGACTCGCCGCGCAGCCGCTCGGTCAGCTCCACCAGGTCCTCGCGGGAGGGCCAGCGGCGCCGCTCGCGCAGATCCCGGGCGCTGTCCAGTGCCCCCTTGTACGCGTCGAAGTACGCCCACAGCAAGGTGATCGACTGCTCGGTGGCGGCCCAGCGCTGCTCGGTGACCCCGGTGAGCCCGGCGCCCTCCAGCAGGCGCCGGCCCGCGTGGTCCTGGAGCGCGAGCAGCGAGGTCTCGATCGCCTCGTGCTCGGCGTCGAGCCGGGCCAGCGCACGGTCCACCTCGTCCCGGTCGAGCACCGGCCGGACGGGCCTCCCCGAGGAGGAGCCGGGGAAGGATCCCGCGCCCATCGATCACCTCTCCGCTCTGCGTTTCTCTGCCGTCGTACGAACCGGGGTCAAGTCGGGTGCTATGAACGGTACTTGGGCTCTGGCGGGCCGGATATGTTGGGCAGGTCGGCGGCGAGCCAGTCGCGGTAGGCCTTCATCCACAAGCTGTTCGCACCGCCGCTGCGGTAGTCCACCAGGACCTGGTTGATCCGCCGGACCAGGTCGGTGCTCTCCAGGTTGGTGGCCACCCCGTAGTACTCCTCGGTGAAGGGGGCACCCTGCAACTTCACCGTCGGGTCCTGCGCGGCCTGGCCCGCGGCGAGCGCGTTGTCCGTGACCACCGCGTCGACCTGGCCGAGCTGGAGGCGCACCAGGCAGTCCAGCTGGCTGGGCACGGTCAGGTTCTTGTAGACGGCGCCGTACGCGTTCTTCTCCAGCGCGTCGAACGCGGTCGAGCCGGTCGCCGTGCAGACCTTCTTGCCCTTGAGCGTGTCGTTGTACCCGGTGATCGCCGAAACCTTGGGCGCGAGCACCTGCTGCCCGGCCTTGAAGTACGCGGAGGAGAAGGCGACCTGGCCGATCCGCTTGCAGTTGATGGTCATCGTCCGCACGACGATGTCGACCTGCTTCTTCTGGAGCGCCGGGATGCGCTGGCTGGTGGGGATGGTGCGGTAGATGACCGCGTCCGGGTCGCCCAGGATGTTCTTGGCGATCGCCCGCACCAGCTCGATGTCGAACCCTTCGAGCTCCCCGTTCGCCGGGTTGCGGTACCCCCAGCGGAAGCTGTTCTGGTCGACGCCCACGACGAGCTTGCCGCGCCGCTTGATGTCGTTGATGGTCGCCCCGTCTTCACCCGAGGGCGGCAGGCTGGCCTCGGGCTCCTTGCAGGTGTCGGCCTTCGCCTGGACGCCCTGCGCGATTGCGGACCCGCCGACGCGTCCGCCGTCCTCGCCCGCTCCGTGCCGCGACAGCGGAACGAGCAGCGAAGCGGCGGCGGCACAGGCGAGCGCCATCCCGCCGACGCCGCCCCACCCGCGGAGCTTGCCCTTCCTGTTCATCGCGCCTCCTCCCAGGACCGCTGTGCCCCTCGGGCCGGTGTTCCCCTGTACCCCACGGTGTTCACCTGTACTCCGCGAGCCTGCGGCTGACGCCGACGCCGGCGGCCGCCGCGCCCAGCACCGCGAGCACCGCGGCGCCCAGCGGAAGCCCGGCCAGCGCGCCCTTGCCGTCGGAGGCGGCCCGGGTGAACTCGTGCTGCTCGTGGTCGATCGCCTTCGCCAGGGCCGCGTCGACCCGGTCGAAGGACTGGCCGGTGGAGCCGGACGCGCCGATGACCTGCGTCAGGGCGTCGTCGTAGTCACCGGCGTCGTCCGTCTTCCGGGCGCTCTGGTGCCGCTCCTGCCACTGGGTGACGCCGTCCTGCGCGTCCTTGACGGGCGTACGGCCCGAGGTGTCGTCGGCGAGCTCACCGGCCGAGCCGAGCTTGCCCACGAGGTCCTTCATCTCCGCCGCGTAGTCCGTGTCGTACTGGTCCTTGCCGTCCTTGGTCTGGACGGCCCCGCGGGCCACCAGCGTCAGGTTCTCGTTGGCGCGGGCCTGGAGGGAGCTGATGCGGGCGTCGTTGAGCACCTTCAGCGACTCCTGCCCGTGCGAGCGCGAGGTGGACAGGTCGGCGGCGGCCACCGCGTGCCCGGCGACCAGCCACAGCAGGACGACCGTCGAGGCCGCGCTGGCGGCGAGCAGCCCGTGGTTGAGCACCCGGTTGGTGCGCAGGTAGTTGCGCCGCTGGACCCAGAACAGCGCGCCGAGCGCCACGACGCCGACCGCGAGCGCCGCGTACGGCCAGGTCTCGGCCTGGTCGTAGTCGTCGTAGAGCCGGCCGGTCTCGGCCTCGTAGAGATCCTGGGCGGCGGGCAGCAGCTGCTTGGTCATCCGCTCGTTCGCGTACCGCAGATAGGCGCCGCCGACCGGGAAGCCCTGGCGGTTGTTGGCGCGGGCCTGCTCGATCAGGCCGTTGTAGACCGGCAGTTGCTCGTTGAGCGCGGCTATCGAGCGGCCGGAGTCGGAGGCGCCCGTCGTGTTGGCCGCGGCCTTCACCAGGAGGCGGGAGGCGGTCGCGATGTCCGACTCGTACCGCAGCCGGACGTCGTGGGACTCGTGGGCGCCCGCGAGGAAGCCGCTCGCGGCGGCGGTGTCCGCGTCCGCGAGCGAGCGGTAGATGGAGGCCGCGTCGGCGCTCAGCGGCTGGCTGCGGCTCACCACGTCGTCGGCGGCGGCCGCCCGGTCGGAGACCTCCCAGGCGGTCACCGCGCCGAACGCCACGACGAGCAGCGCGACCACCGTGCCGATGATCCACAGCCGCCCCGGCTCGGTCGTCGCGGCGGCGCGCAGCCGCTCCCGGGACTCGGCCCAGCCGCCTCGGCGCGGCGCGGGGGCGGGCGGGTGCCCCGGGGCCGGTGGTGCCGATGCCGGTGCCGCCACCGGCGCCTGCGGTGCGCGTGTGCTCGGCGGGTGTGCCACTTGACCTCCCCCTTGGTCACCGAGTGCCTGGCCAGCAGTATGGACGCAGGGACCGACCACCACACAAGGGTTGACCTGATCTTGTTACCCGCTTGCTCACCCCTGCCCCCGCTGCCTCCCCACCATGTATACGCCGCTGGGATCGGATCGGTTCCACTCGGCGCGACCCGATGCGACGGCGCCCCCTGCGCGTCTAAGCGCACCACCCCCCGCGCCTACGCGCGAACCACCCCCGCACCTACGCGCGCACCGCCCCCAAGTGCCCTATGTGTACTGCTCGCGCAGCCTCCCGAACACCTCCGCCGACGCCGCCACCTCGTCGAGCCCGAGCAGCCCCGCGCCCAGCACCGGCGAGGCCGCCACCACCAGCGGGACCGCCTTGGGCGCCCGGGCCGCCAGCAACGTACGTACCCCGTCGTCCAGTTGCGGATGGCGGGCGGCGAGGACGCTGCCGCCGAGCAGGACCGGCGTCTGTTCGTCCAGCAGGTCCAGGCGCTCCAGGGCGACCACGGCCAGCGCCACGATCTCCTCGGCCTGGCGGTCCACCAGGGCCCGGGCCACCGGGTCCCCGTCCGCCGCGACCGCGAAGAGCACCGGCGCCAGTTCGTGGCGGCGGGCGGGCGCCACGCGCTCCAGGTGGAGCGCCTCGATCAGCGCGTACATGGACGGCAGTCCGAAGTGCTCCGGCAGCGCCCGCGCCAGCGCCGTCGGCCCGCCCCGCCCGTCCTCGGCCCGCGCGGCGAACCACAGGGCCTCCTCGGCGAGTCCGCCGCCGCCGCCCCAGTCCCCGGAGATCTTGCCGAGCGCCGGGAAGCGGGCGGTGCGGCCGTCCGGGGTCATGCCGACGCAGTTGATCCCCGCCCCGCACACCACCGCGACCCCGCGCGGCTCGGCGCCGACGGGCAGTCCGGCCCGCAGGATCGCGAAGGTGTCGTTGTACACGTTGACCGTGCCGCCCCAGCCGCGGGCCGTCAGTGCCTCGGCCAACTGGTGCTCCTCGACGGGCAGATCGGCGTTGGCCAGACACGCGGAGACGTGGTCGACCGCCACCGGCCCGGTGTTTCCGGCCGCCGTCCACGCCCGTACGACCGTCTCCGCCAGCGCGTCCACCGCCGTCCCGACGCCCACGGCCGGAGGCCGGAAGCCGCCGCCCCGTGCGGTGCCCAGGACCGTGCCGTCCGGGCCGATCAGGGCGACGTCGGTCTTGCTGTTGCCCGCGTCGATCGCCAGCACGCTCATGCCCACGCGAGGTGCTCCCGGTTGTGCGCGATCAGCCGGTCGGTGAGGCCCTCGGCGTACTCGTACTGGCCGACCAGCGGATGCGCGAGCAGTGCCCGGAACACCCGGTCGCGGCCGCCGCGCAGCGCGGCCTCCAGGGCCAGGTCCTCGTACGCGGTGACGTGCGCGATCAGCCCCGCGTACAGCGGGTCGAGGTCGGGCACGGCCAGCGGCACCGGGCCGCTCGCGTCCACCCGCGCCTGCACCTCGATCACCGCGTCGTCCGCGAGGAACGGCAGGGTGCCGTTGTTGTACGTGTTGACGACCTGCACCGGGCTGCCCCCGTTGCCGAGCAGCGAGGCGGCCAGGTCCACGGCCGCCTCCGAATAGAAGGCGCCGCCGCGCTTTCCGAGCAGCTCCGGCTTCTCGTCGAGCGCCGGGTCCCCGTACATCTTCAGCAACTGCCGTTCCATTTCCGCGACTTCGGCCGCCCGTGACGGCTTGGTGCCCAGCTCCCGCACGACCTCGTCGTGCGCGTAGTAGTAGCGCAGATAGTACGAAGGGACGACGCCCAGCCGGTCGAGGACCTGCCGGGGCAGGCGCAGGTCGTCCGCCACCGCGTCCCCATGGTCGGCGAGCAGCTTCGGCAGCACGTTCTCCCCGGCGGGGCCGCCCAGGCGCACCCCGAGCTCCCAGGTGAGGTGGTTGAGGCCGACGTGGTCCAAGTGGACTTCGGAAGGCGTCACCTGAAGCAGCTTCGCGAACTTGCGCTGGAGGCCGATGGCGACGTTGCAGAGCCCGACCGCCTTGTGGCCGGCCTGGAGCAGCGCGCGCGTGACGATGCCCACCGGGTTGGTGAAGTCGATGATCCAGGCGTCCGGGTTGGTGCGCCGCACCCGCTCCGCGATGTCCAGGACCACCGGGACGGTCCGCAGCGCCTTGGCCAGGCCGCCCGCGCCGGTCGTCTCCTGGCCCACGCAGCCGCACTCCAGCGGCCACGTCTCGTCGCGCTCGCGGGCCGCCTGGCCGCCGACGCGCAGCTGGAGCAGCACCGCGTCGGCTCCCTCCACGCCCGCGTCCAGGTCGGAGGTGGTGGTGATCCGGCCCGGGTGGCCCTGCTTGGCGAAGATGCGCCGGGCCAGGCCGCCGACCAGCTCAAGACGGTCGGCCGCCGGGTCGACCAGGACCAGTTCCTCGATGGGCAGGGCGTCCCGCAACCGGGCGAATCCGTCGATGAGTTCGGGGGTGTAGGTCGACCCTCCGCCGACCACGGTGAGCTTCAATTTCTAACCCTTCACTCCGGTGAGCGTGACACCCTCGACGAACGCCTTCTGTGCGAAGAAGAACACGAGGATCACGGGGGCCATGACCAGTACGGTCGCGGCCATGGTCAGGTTCCAGTCGGTGTGGTGCGCGCCCTTGAAGGACTCCAGGCCGTACGACAGCGTCCAGGCGCCCGGGTTCTCCGAGGCGTAGATCTGCGGCCCGAAGTAGTCGTTCCAGGCGTAGAAGAACTGGAAGAGCGCGACCGCGGCGATCCCCGGCTTGGCCATCGGCAGCACGACCCGCAGCAGGGTCCGCAGCTCCCCGCAGCCGTCGACCTTGGCCGCGTCCAGGTACTCGTTGGGGATGGTCATCAGGAACTGCCGCAGCAGGAAGATGGAGAACGCGTCGCCGAACGCCATCGGGATGATCAGCGGCCAGAGCGTGCCGGACAGGTCCAGCTGCTTCGCCCAGAACAGATACATCGGGATGATGATCACCTGGGGCGGCAGCATCATCATCGAGATGACCAGCATCATCGACAGATTGCGGCCGCGGAAGCGGAACTTGGCGAGCGCGTAGGCCACCGGGACGGAGGACACCACCGTCAGGACGGTGCCGAGCCCGGCGTAGAGCAGGGTGTTCCGCCACCAGGTGAGGAAGCCGGGGGTGTCGAACACCTTCTTGTAGTTGGACCACTGCCAGTGGTCGGGGACCAGGTCGCGGGTGAGCGTCTGCTGGTTGTCCATCAGCGAGGTGAGCACGATGAACACGAACGGCAGCACGAAGAAGAGCGCCGCCGCGACGCCGAGGGCGTGCACGCCGATCCAGTGCAGGAGCGCCTTGCGGCGGGCCACGCGGGCCGCCGGGGTCGCCACCGGGGCGTCCAGTGCGTACGTCATGTCGGCCATCTGCCTAGTCACCTGCCTGGATCAGTCCGCCACGGCGCCGCATCAGCAGTGCGGTGAAGGCCATGGAGAGGGCGAAGAGGACCAGGGCGACCACACAGGCGGAGCCGTAGTCGAAGCGCTGGAAGCCGAGGTTGTACACCAGCTGCGGCAGGGTCAGCGTCGACTTGTCCGGGTAGCCCGGCTCGAACGGCTGACCGGAGCTGCCGATGATCCCCGAGGCGACCTTTCCGGCCACCAGCGGCTGGGTGTAGTACTGCATGGTCTGGATGATCCCGGTGACCACCGCGAACATCACGATGGGCGAGATGTTCGGCAGCGTCACGAACCGGAACCGCTGCCAGGACGAGGCCCCGTCCAGCTCGGCCGCCTCGTACTGCTCCTTCGGCACGTCGAGCAGCGCGGCCATGAAGATCACCATCAGGTCCCCGACGCCCCACACCGCGAGCATGGTCAGCGCGGGCTTGGACCAGGCGGGGTCGGTGAACCAGTCCGGCGCCGGTATCCCGAGGTCGGACAGGACCGAGTTGACCGGCCCCGTACCGGGGTTGAGCAGGAAGACGAAGGCGAGCGTGGCGGCGACGGGCGGCGCGAGGTAGGGCAGGTAGAACAGCGTCCTGAAGACCCCGGTGCCCGTCTTGATCTTGGTGATGAGCAGCCCGATGCCGAGCCCGAAGGCGACCCGGCAGGCCACCATGACCACCACCAGCCACAGCGTGTTGCGCAGCGCGGGCCAGAACAGCGGGTAGTCGTTGAAGACGTACGACCAGTTCTTGAGCCCGTTGAAGGTGGGGTCGGTGAACCCGTCGTAGTGGGTGAAGGAGAAGTAGACCGTGGAGATCAGCGGGTAGGCGAAGAAGACGCCGAAGCCGATCAGCCAGGGGGACATGAAGGCGGCGGTCCGCAGCGCCGCCCGGCGGCGCTTGGCGCGCAGTGTGTACGTGGTCATGGGTGCTCCGCGATGCCCGGGCCCGGCCTACTTGGCCTGGTCGATCGCGGTGTCGATCTCCTTGGCGGTCTTCTCCAGACCGGCCTTGATGTCGCCCTGCTTGCCCTTCTCGACGTCGTAGCCGAGGTTCTGGATCGACACCAGGTACTGGCCGCCGTTGACGGAGGCCGGGCTGGTCGTCGAGCCGGGGTTCTGCGCGATGTCCAGGAACGTCTTGAAGCGCGGGTCGTACTTCAGGTTCGGCGACTTGAGCGCCTCCAGCGTGGAGGGCACGTTGTGGATCGCGTTGGCGAAGTTCACGACCGCCTCGGTGTTGGTCGTCATGTACTTCACCAGCTCCCAGGCGGCGTTCTGCTTGCTGGAGGTGGCGGCGATGCCGGCGATGGTCCCGGTGATGTAGCCCTTCCCGTAGGACGCGGCCTGGTCGTCCGGTACGGGCAGCGGGGCGACCCCGATCTCGAACTTCGGCTTGCTCTCCTCGGCCATCCCGAGGCGCCACTCGCCGTCCAGCTGCATGGCGACCTGGCCCAGGTGGAACGGGTGCTTGGCGCCGAACTCGTCACCGAAGCCGGACCGGAACCGCTCCAGCTTCTGGAACCCGCCGAGGTCCTCCACCAGCTGCTTCTGGAAGGCGAACCCCTTGGCGAAGGCCGGGTCCTTGGCGATGTTCGACTTGCCGCTGGAGTCGAAGTACGTGGGCGACCACTGGGCGATGTAGTGCTCGGTCGTCGACTCGTAGCCGTGGTAGTCCGGCATGAACCCGAGCTGCTCGTACGAGCCGCCCTTCGCCTTGGTCAGCTTCTTGGCGTCCGCGGCGAACTCGCTCCACGTCTTGGGCGGCCCGGCGATCCCGGCGTCCTTGAAGGCGTCCTTGTTGTAGTAGAGCGCGTAGGCGTCGCCGAGCAGCGGGAGCGTGCAGCGCTTGCCCTCGAACTGGGTGTACTCGTTCATCGCCTTCGGGAAGGTCTTCGCGGGGTCGATCCCGTCCTTCTTCAGGAAGGGGGCGAGGTCGACGAAGGCATTGGACGAGCAGAACTTGCCGACGTTGTTGGTCGTGAAGGAGGAGACCACGTCCGGCGCGCTCGAACCGCCTGCGCGCAGCGCCTGGTTGACCTTGTCGTCGTTGATGTTGCCGACGACCTTCACATGGATGTTGGGGTGCGCCTTCTGGAAGGCGTCCACGTCGGCCTGGATCGCCTTGACCTCCTCGGGGGCGCTCCACCCGTGCCAGAAGGTGATCGTCGTCTCCTTGGAGGCGTCGTCCTCGGTGGAGGAGCTGCTCTGGCCCGTACAGGCGGAGGCGAACAGGGCGATGGAGGCGGTCACGGCGAGCGCGGCGGCCGACTTCCGGCGGTTTGGGCTGTTTCCGGACATGGTGGAGTCTCCCGGGGGCAGGGGCGGAGGAACGGGGATGTTCGGGCGGGCTGGGTTGCGGGGGGTCAGCGGGAGGTGTCGAAGATCTCGTCGCGGGTGGCGGCGAGGGCGCTCTCCAACGCGCCGCGCAGTACGGGGTGGTGGCGCACCTCGCCGATGACGAGCCGGGGCCGGGAGGCGGCGAGCTCGCCCAGCTCGTGCTGCACGAGCGCGCGCAGCGGCTCGCCGCCGGCGGAGATCAGCGCGCCGGACAGCACGACGAGCTCGGGGTCGAGCACGGCGACCATGGAGGCGAGGCCGGTGGCGAGGCCGGTGGCGAAGGTTTCGAGGAGGCGGCGGGAGGGGGAGTCGGGGGCGGAGGTGTCGGCGGACGTGCCGGCGGACGTGTCGGGGGCGGACGTCTCCATGGCCCGGGCCGCCCGCGCGACCAGAGCGGTGGCGACCTCGATGGGCGTGCCGACGGGGATGTCCGCGACGCCGAACTCCCTTGCCAGCCGGGGCAGCACCTGCCCGCCCGCCAGCTCCTGGAAGCCGCCGGAGTTGGCCTTGGTGACGTGCCGTACGAGCGGGGCGCCCGGCACCGGCAGGAAGCCGACCTCGCCGGCGCCGCCGGTGAACCCGCGGTGCAGCCGCCCGCCGATGACGAGCGCGGCACCGAGCCCGCCCTCGTTCCACAGCAGCACGAAGTCGTCGTGGCCGCGCGCGGCGCCGAGCCGCTGCTCGGCGATGGCGGCGAGGTTGACGTCGTTCTCGTACTCGACCGGCATCGGCAGCGCGGCCGCGAGCTCGTCGAGGAGGGTGGGGGAGTGCCAGCCGGGCAGATGGGAGGCGTACCGCAGCCGCCCGGTGCCCGGGTCGAAGGCGCCGGGCGTGCCGATGACGACGCGGTGTAGATCGCCCCGGACGAGGTCGGCGGCCTTCACGGCCCCGTCGAGCGCGTCGGTCACCTGCCGCACCACGGACTCGCCGGCCCTGCGCCCCGGGGTGCGCACCTCGAACTCCCCGACCACGTCCCCGGCGACGTCCGCGACGGCGGCCCGGATCCGCTCGGGCGTCACATCGAGCCCGGCGACGTGCGCGGCACGCGCGTTGACCGCGTACAGCTGGGCGTTGGGCCCGGGCCGCCCCTCGGTGGTCCCGGTCGCCACGACCAGCCCCGCCGCCTCCAGCCGCGCGAGCAGCTGCGAAGCGGTCGGCTTGGAGAGCCCGGTGAGCTTCCCGATCCGGGTACGGGACAGGGGCCCGTGCTCCAGGAGCAGATCGAGGGCGGCACGGTCGTTCATGGCGCGGAGTACGCGCGGCGTTCCCGGGGTAGTACCGGCCACGACGGCAGCACCTGCCCTTCACCTCTGAGGCGGCTTTCCCACTTCACTGTTAGGAAAGTTTCCTATCCGATGGGGGAGAAAGTAGGCCGCACGTCATGGGGACGTCAATGGTCTGCGCCCGGGCGGCTACCAAAGCGTTACCTGGGTGGGTTGGCGGCGATCGCGAAGGCGCGACACCCCACTTCGACGCATCTCCTGTGCATATGTGGCGAGTTGGCCGAGATCTGTGGGGCTCGTGTTCCTGGAGGGCCGCTTTCTGGCGGGATATGACGCTCCGGAACCCCGTATTCGCACATAGTGTCGATGTCTTCACAAGATCACCTCGTATGTGAAGGCTGGGGGGCCGTCGAGGATGTGGGGCAGGAATTTTCGTGTGGGGGAGTGGATCGCCTGGCTCGCTGTCGCGGGGTTTGTCGTGGCGGCTCTGGTGGCGTGGGGTACCGGGCGGGCGCATGCCGCGGCCGCCGCGTGCAGTGGCGTCGACGCGGACTACAACGGTGACGGCGTTCGCGACACCGCGATCGGGGACCCGGACGCGACCGTGAACGGTAAGTCCCTCGCGGGCACGGTCACGGTGGCCTACGGCGGCGCAGCCGGGGTCGTCCAGGTGCGCCAGGGGCTCGCATGGGTGCCGGGCGACCCGGAGGCCGGGACCAGGTTCGGCTTCTCGCTGACGTCGGGGGACCTGAATGCCGACGGCTGCGCCGATCTGGTCGTCGGGGCTCCGTACCGGGACGTGAACGGTGCGGCCGACGCGGGAGCCGTCTATGTGATCTACGGGGCTCCGGGGGGTCTGGGTACGGGACCTGCTTCCACGTTCTACGTGCAGGAGCGGACCTCGGCCACCTCCGAGCCCGGCGATCTGTTCGGGTACTCCCTCTCCGCCGGCAAGGCGACCGGGAGCACGCCGTATGTGGCGATGGGGATCCCCGGAGAGGACGTGGGCACGGTCCGGGACGCGGGCGCGATGGCCTACGTCCACGGCGGCGTGGCCGCATGGGTGGACCAGGAGTCGTCCAACGTGCCGGGGCTCTCGGAGCCGGACGACCGGTTCGGCGCCTCGCTCGCATCGACGCCCACCCATCTGATCGTGGGGGTACCGGGTGAGGGATTCGGAACGGAGGCCTTCGCCGGTGGCATCGTGATATTCAGCCACACACTGGACGCCACCGGCCGCCCGACGCCGCTCACAGGCGCGGATCAGACGTCCACGAACGTCGGCTCTGCGGAGGCCGGAGACCGCTTCGGCACCGCTCTCGCGGCGGCGCCACTACCGGCTTCGCTCGCCGGTGAGTCGTATGTGCTGGTCGGCTCCCCGGGCGAGGACCTGGGTACCGCGGTCGACGCCGGCAGTGCGTCTCTCTACCGGATCGAGGGGGACGGGACCGTCACCACCGTCATGGGCGCCCTGGCTCAGGGTGTCGGTGGTGCGGGGAACACGCCGGAGACCGGGGACTTCTTCGGACAGACC